>DAITND010000241.1:0-4026 GCA_036834825.1 Dermatophilaceae bacterium | reverse complement strand
TGACGGACGTGCAGGGATGGACCCGGGCCTACGGGCTGGGCTATGACCTGCAGCGCATCGGCGAACGGGTCCTTGCCGGTCACGGTGGAGCGATGCCCGGATTCCTGGCCGGTCTGCGGGTCGGGCGCCAGGACAGGGTCGGGGCTGTGGTTTTGGCCAACTGCACCGCAGGGGCCCAGACCGTGGCCCTGGCCGGTCAGCTGGTCAATGCCGTGCTTGACGCCGAGCCCACTATGGCGCACGTGTGGACACCGTCCCAGCCGCAGCCGGACTTCGACGGCATACTCGGCAGCTGGTGGACCGAGGGAGAGGAGATCGTGTTCGAGGTGCGCGACAACGTCCTGTGGTCGCGCATCCCCGGCGGGCTGCCCATCGCCGACACCCGGTTCGTCAGGGTGGACGGTGACCGCTTCCGGGCCGTTGTCGGACGCGAGGGTGGCGAGCTGCTGGAGATCACCCGTGGCCCCGGCGGAGATATCGAGCGGATGTACTTCGCCACCTACGCCCTCACCCGGACACCGACGGCATTTGCCGACCTGCTCGATTGAGCCGCTTCGCGCACAGATCGATGAGACGGCCTCGCTGACCTGCCCGGGTGCAGGTCAGCGACTGGCCACCGGATCTACTTGCGCTTGAACCCCTGCGCGACCTTGGGAAGTGCGCGGTCGACCTGAGGGCGGGGCAACCGCGAGCGACGCATCTGGAAGGCGCGCATCACGGCATACATGGCAGATCCGCGAGGGGGAGCCTGGCCGAACTTGGCGACGATCGTCGCCTTGGTCCGCCGCCACATCATGAAGGCGTCCAGCGCACCGGCGACAACCAGGCCGTAGACCATGGTGAAGACCAGGAGCGTGGCCCACGATGCGGTCGATTTGAAGACTGCGGGCAGGAAGGTCAACGCCAGCACCACGAACATGACGGGCAGCATGAACTCGCCGATGTTCCAGCGGCCGTCCACGGCGTCACGAATGTAGCGCTTGACCGGACCCTTGTCGCGCGCTGGTAGCGCGGACTCATCGCCGGACAGCAGCGCGGCGCGCTGCTTGGCCCGGGCCGACCGGGCCGCGTCACGCGACTGGCCGGCCGCGGCCTTGCGGTCCGTAGGCACCAGGGGCCGCTTACGGGCGCTTTCCTGCTGTCGTCGGGACGGCGTGGGACGGTTCTTGGCACCTGGCCGATCGGCATACGTCACGGCCGAGGGGGTGCTGTCATCAGGGGTCTTCTTGCGTCCGAACACGACATCACTGTATGTCGTGTCGTGGGCTTGTCTGGTATCGCCTGTCCCCGGCTGGCGTACGGGCACGGGTGGGTACCCTGACGGTCGTGACCAATGACGCTCTCACCCCAGACCTTGACCCCGCCCGACTGAGCGTCCTGCAGGACCGGGTCGCCGAGCTCCTGCCCGCATTGCGCCAGGACCTCGAAGCGCTCACCCGGATTCCCAGCGTTTCACTCGCGGCCTTCGACCAGGCCCACGTAGAAGCCAGCGCGCAGGCAGTCGCCGAGCTGCTGCGAGCCGAGGGTCTCGAGGTCGAGATCATCAGGGAGGGTGGCCGGCCCGCCGTCATCGGGCACGCCGACGGGCCGCAGGGCGCACCGACCGTCATGCTGTACGCCCACCACGACGTCCAGCCGCCCGGGGCCGAGTCCGACTGGGACAGCCTGCCGTTCGAGCCGACCGAGCGTGACGGCCGGGTCTATGGCCGTGGCATCGCTGACGACAAGGCCGGCGTGATGGCCCACGTTGCCGCCCTGCGCGCCCACGCCGGTGGCCTCCCGGTCGGGATCACCGTCTTCGTCGAGGGCGAGGAGGAGATCGGCTCGGACAGCCTGGCCGCCATCCTGCAGCGGCATGGCGAGAAGCTGCGTGCTGATGCGATCGTCCTTGCCGACTCCGCCAACTGGGCGGTGGGAGAGCCGGCGCTGACTACGACCCTGCGCGGCATGATCCGCGCGGTGCTCACCGTGCGGACCCTGGACCACGGAGTCCACAGCGGCATGTTCGGTGGTGCCGTCCCGGACGCCATCACGGCGCTGATCAGGATGATCGCCACTTTGCACGACGCCGAGGGCAGCGTCGCCGTCGCAGGGCTGAGGTCCAGCCTGGCTTCCGACCTCGACTATCCTGAGCGGCGGCTGCGCGAGGAGTCTGGGCTGCTTGACGGGGTCGAGTTGATCGGCACCGGGTCGATTCTGTCGCGAATGTGGACCAAGCCATCGATCACCACCATCGGTATCGACGCGCCGTCGGTCGACACCTCGTCCAACACCCTGGTCCCGCAGGCCGCCGCCAAGATCTCGATGCGGATCGCCCCCGACGAGAACCCGCGTGAGGCGTATCAGCTTCTGGCCGACCACCTGCGGGCTCACGCGTCGTGGGGTGTCAAGGTCGATATCCGGCTCGACGACGAAGGCTCCGGCTTCTCGGCTGACGCCAACGGTCCGATCTATGACCAGGCGCGAGCGGCCTTCACCGACGCCTGGGGCGTGGCGCCGGTGGATGTCGGCGTCGGCGGGTCGATCCCGTTTGTGGCCGCGTTTGCCCAGAGGTTCCCTGACGCCGCCATTCTGGTCACCGGTGTTGAGGACCCTGACACACGCGCGCACGGTGCCAACGAGAGCCTGCATCTCGGGGAGTTCGGGAAGGTGTGCCTGGCCGAGGCGGTCCTGCTCGAACGTCTGGGTCTGCTGCGCGTCTGATCTGCTTGCCCCCGCGGTGAAGTTGCGCGGGGCAAGCAGGATGGGCCCGGTGGCGGGCCATCCCGGTCGCCGACCAGTCAGTCTCTGGCGGTCTTGCCAGGCAGCGCGAGCATCTGGTCGAGCGCGACCTTGGCCCATTTGGCAACGTCTGGGTCGACCCTGATCTGGTTGACGATCCGCCCGGCAACCAGTGACTCCAGCGCCCACACCAGGTGCGGGAGATCGATGCGGTTCATGGTCGAGCAGTAGCAGACGTTCTTCTCCAGGAAGGCGATGTGCTGCCTGGGGAACATCCTCGCTAGTCTGCGCACCAGGTTGAGCTCGGTGCCGACCGCCCACGAGGTTCCGTCCTTGGCTGCTGCGATCGTCTCGATGATCCTCTCGGTCGAGCCGACTGCGTCTGCGGCCTGCACGACCTCGTACTGGCACTCCGGGTGGACGATCACCTGCACGCCGGGGATCGTGGCGCGGGCGGCCTCGATCGCCTCGAGAGAGAACCGGCCGTGCACCGAGCAGTGTCCGCGCCACAGGATGACCCGCGCAGTGCGGACCTGCTCGCGGGTCAGCCCTCCAGCCGGCTTGTGTGGGTCGAACACAACGCAGTCCTGCAGCGAGAAGCCGAGCTCGCCAACCGCGGTGTTGCGCCCCAGGTGCTGGTCGGGCAGGAACAGCACCTTGCCCGCTCCCTCGGCCCCGCCTCGCTGGTCGAAGGCCCACTGCAAAGCGGTGCCGGCGTTGCCAGAGGTACAGATCGTGCCGCCATGGCGACCGGTGAACGCCTTGATGGCGGCCGAGGAGTTCATGTATGTCACCGGGATCACCAAGTCCGCGACGCCCATCTCGACCAGGTCGTCCCACGCGTCCTCGACCTGGCTGATCGCGGCCATGTCCGCCATGGAGCACCCGGCGGCCAGGTCGGGCAGAACCACCTGCTGGTGGTCGGCGGTGAGGATGTCGGCCGACTCCGCCATGAAGTGCACACCACAGAAGACGATGTATGGCGCGTCCGGCCGTGCGGCCGCTTCCTTGGCCAGCTTGAAGCTGTCGCCGGTGACGTCAGCGAACTCGACGACCTCGTCGCGCTGGTAGTGATGGCCAAGGACGAAGACCTTGTCCCCCAGAGCAGCCTTGGCGGCGCGAGCGCGTTCGACCAGCCCGGGCTCTGATGGAGCCGGCAGCTCACCGGGACACTCGACGCCTCGCTCGGTGGCGAGGTCGCGGCCCTGGCCCAGGACCAGCAGCGGCAAAGAGGGGTGGCCAAACGGTTCCAGTGTGGTACTCACGCCCTGATCGTATGCCGCCGTGGATTGTTCGGCATCTACC
>DAITND010000240.1:0-4026 GCA_036834825.1 Dermatophilaceae bacterium | reverse complement strand
GGAGGTCGTGGTGCCGGCCATCGCCGACTTCCTGCGCGCCTGAGGCGAGAGGTCCCGCTGGTTGGCCCGTGACGGCCGCTACGTCTTCCTGCCGGTCTGCTCACCTCTTGCGATGAATTCCCGACCACACCAAGCGAGCCGTCGACCGCGCGCTCCTCGCGGAGTTGACGGGAAGCGTGGCGTCCACGCTCGCTCGCGGGAGACAGGTTCCCGTCCTGCTCGCCAATGCCGTGGCCGTCCCAGACCCCGATCACCGAGTCGGGATCGCCAGGCGAAGGTCGTAACCGGAAGCGCGCATTCGTGACCAACGCCCGTGGCGGCATCGGCACTCCGAGTGCATCGTTGGGTAGGGAAGCCCCGAGGAGGAGGAGCGCGATGTCCGAGGCGACCGGATGCCACCGCGGGGGCCCGACGCAGATCGGATCCCCTCGTCGAGCGGCTCGTCGATGGCCGCAGCCGGCATCGGGTTCGTGTCGCATTGCCTCGGCGCGCTTCCTGGCAAAGTCCTGTCAGATTCGCTGCCATCTGTCACCTGTCACGGGCGTACGTCGACGACCGGGAAGGGGGACGCCGTGACCAAGGTTGACCTGCACGTCCGGCCCCTGGCGGACATCGCCGCGGAGCTGCGCGGCTTCGAGGCCCGCTTCGGCGTCGCCTCCGACCGGTTGCTCGATGCCTTCCGGGTGGACGGGAAGCTGCGGGAGACGGACGACTTCTTCGCATGGTCGTCCCTGTACGCGGCGTGGCAGGCCCAGCGAAGCCTCGACACAATCGTCGAGCTGCCCAAGCTCACCGACAGACGCCAGCGAGTGCGCAACCTCTTCTTGCAGCGCGGCGTCGACCGCTTCGACACCGAAAACGACGTCGAAGCATGCGTGACCGCGCTGGAAGACGAACGGCTCCGTGCGGCGTTCGAGGTGGCGCTGAAGCAGTTCCTCACCTCTCTCGACATCGTCATGCCGCGACCGGAGTCTCTGCCGTTCAACCGAGACGCGAAGTTCTTCGGCATGGTGCAGGTAAGGGCTCGCCGCCGGTACCGAGAAGGGGACGCGTTCGACGTCTCCCGGTACGGCGAGAAGG
Source organism: Dermatophilaceae bacterium (assembly GCA_036834825.1). Classification (GTDB taxonomy): domain Bacteria; phylum Actinomycetota; class Actinomycetes; order Actinomycetales; family Dermatophilaceae; genus UBA4719. The sequence continues at coordinate 2,946 of DAITND010000240.1, read as the reverse complement.
TGCGCGCGCTCATCGACGATCATGTCCTCGCGCTAGGTGTCGATCAGAAGATCCCACCGGTGTCGATCACGGCTCCCGACTTCCGCTCCAAGGTCTCCGGACTCGGCAACGATCGCGCGAAGGCATCGGAGATGGAGCAAGAGAGGTCGTCGAGCGGATCGCGGCGCTCGACATCGGCAAGGCGGAGTTGGTCTGTTGTGTGCGGGTCCCGGACGTCCAGGCCGCCGGCCAGCGACTGCAGGAGGTGGCCACCGACGATGACGCGCTCCCCACTGGGAATGGTGGACCGGTTGCGCCAGCCGGGCGTGACCCGAGTCGTGATGGAAGCCACTTCGGACTACGTGCGATGTGAGGGTGCATGAGTGCAAGTGGGAGGCACCGTTGGAGGCTCGACTGATGGTGATGTTGAGGGTGTAGTACCCGGGCCAGTGCGCGATGGCCTGTCTCCGCCTCGGCGTGCGTCGCCGGTAACTGCGGGGTCCGAAGCCCGAGGTCGAAGCCGAAGTGGTCCTTGTTCCACCCGGGGACGGCGGGCGAGGAGAAGATCGGCGGGAACCTGTTTTGGGGTTCCCGGTCCGCGGACGGCAGCCAGTCGTCGGGGGTGATGGGCGAATGAGTGAACCTGCGTTGACGCCTCGTGAGAGTGACCCCCGCCGGTGGGATGTTCCAGCGGGGCCGTAGGGACTGGCCGTGGTAGAGCGGCGGGTGCCGGCCGGAGGATAGTCGCCGGTCGGGAGCGCACCACCGTCCCCGGGGTAAAGCAGGCGCCCTGCCCGATCGCAGCTTGATCATGCGCAACACGACAACCCCGATGGGGTCCGGTGGCCTGGGCCACCGGTAGGCCGACCGTGAGGGAGGCTCAACTCCTCAGCGGGCGCAGGATGACCTAAGAAGCGAACGCCGACGGTCGAAAGACGACAGGAAACCGGGACCCGCAGCACTGGCGCCTCCGCCGGATGGGCCCTGGATAACTGGTCGGATACGGGCGGATGCCCGGCCTGAAAGGGAGCTGACGTGGGTCAGGTGAGCCTGTGACGATGCGATGAACGGAGACGCTGGAACCGATGGGCATGTTGGACGCGGCCGCACCAGCGAGTGCGGCGGTGAACGGACCTGAGGACGACATCCTGGACTGGGACGCCGTGGTGTGGCGTGTGGTCGAGGACGACGTACGGCGACTGCGGCAACGGATTTTCACGGCGACACAGGCAGGGGACTGGAAGAAGGTCCGCAATCTGCAGAAGCTGATGCTCCGCTCCCGCGCGAACGCTCTGGCGAGTGTCCGGCGGGTCACGGAGATCAACGCTGGCCGCAAGACGGCCGGGGTCGACCGGCGGCTGGTGGTGGATGACCAGGACAAGGCCAAGATGGCCGCCTGGCTCCAGCACGGTGCGGCCGCCTGGACACCACGACCGGTCAAGCGGGTGTTCATCCCCAAGGCCGGGGGAAAACGGCGCGGACTCGGCATACCCGTGATCGCCGACAGGTGCCTACAGGCCCTGACGGTGACCGCGCTCGAGCCCGAGTGGGAGGCCCGGTTCGAATCCAGGTCCTATGGATTTCGGCCGGGCCGAAGCTGCCAGGACGCGATGCAGTCCATCTTCGTGACTGCACGCGGCAAGACGTGCAAGCGCCAATGGGTGCTAGACGCCGACTTGGCCGCCGCATTCGACCGAATCGATCATGACCATCTCCTCGACCAGCTCGGCTCGTTCCCCGCCAGGGGCCCGGTCGCTGCCTGGTTGAGGGCGGGAGTGATCGATCAGGGTCGGTTCGCCCCGACCGAGCAGGGCAGCCCGCAGGGCGGGGTGATCAGCCCCGTCCTGATGAACGTGGCCCTGCACGGGATGGAAGCCGCCGCCAAAGTCCGCTACATCCTGACCGGTGCCAACACTGGGACGGCCAGGCCGGACTCACCGGTACTGATCAGATACGCTGATGATCTTCTCGTTTTCTGTCACACCCGTGATCAGGCCGAGCAGGTCAAGGCGCGGCTGGCCGGATGGCTGGCGCCACGAGGGTTGAAGTTCAACGAAGACAAGACGTCCATCAGGCACCTGGATGATGGCGTCGACTTCCTCGGCTTCAACGTCCGACGCTACCGCGGCAAGCTGCTGATCAAACCGAGCAAGGCGGCGGTGAAACGGATCCGGCAACGGTTGAGTACCGAGATGAGGGCCCTGCGCGGGCACAACGCGCAGATGGTCCTGATCCGGCTCAACCCGATCATCCGCGGATGGTCGGCTTACTACCGGCACTGCGTGTCCTCGAAGGTGTTCGACGCGTTGGACGACCACATGTGGAAGCTCACCTACAAGTGGGCGAAGTTCACCCACCCCCACAAGGGGAAACGGTGGATCATCCGCCGTTACTTCGGTCGGTTCAACGAGTCCAGGCGGGACAAGTGGGTCTTCGGTGACCGCCACAGCGGCGCCTACCTCCACAAGTTCGCCTGGACGAAGATCACCCGGCATGTGCTGATCAAGGGATGGGCCTCACCCGACGACCCCGCCCTGACCAGCTACTGGGCAGCCCGACGGCGCCATCGGGAACCCCCGCTGGATGTCGCCAGGCTGCGGCTGCTGCTCAAGCAGCGTGGGCGCTGCCCGCTCTGCAACGAGCTACTGCTGCACACCGATCAGGAACCAGCACACCCTGACGAGTGGCAGCGATGGATCACAGCCATCCGCAAGGCGACCTGCCGTCAGGCGATCGCCTTGACCACGGATCCAGGCACACACGGTGGACCCACGGGGTCCCGTCTCATCCACACCCACTGCCGACGCCGGCTGCCAGCCGGCACCCGCAGTGGACCAGCGCTCCTGCAGACCTGACCTGCACGTCCCAAGGGGCTTGCTTGAGTTGAGCCGTGGTGCGTGGAAAGCGCGCATGCCCGGTTCTTAGGGGGCCCCGGTGCAGCAATGCACCGGGGCTACCCGACTGGAA
>DAITND010000239.1:0-4050 GCA_036834825.1 Dermatophilaceae bacterium | reverse complement strand
ACCTGGCCGCGTGGGTGATGGTGTTGGCGACGTCGGCGGCGTAGACGTACATCTTTGTGGGGATGCAGCCGACGTTCAGGCAGGTGCCCCCGAACCGGCCGGACTCAATGATGGCGACACGCTTGCCATCGAGGTCCGGGGTGACCAGAGCGTTACCCGAGCCGGTGCCGATGATTGCCAGATCGAAGTGAGTCACCCCCGAAGGCTAACCGCCCCGGACACAGGTCTGACGTGCTCACCCCCTCTTGCCGTTCAGCGCCGCGTGCGATCCCGAAGATCAGCGACGTGAGGGGACACTGCAGGGTCAAGGCCCAGGCCGATCGCGAGGTAGGTGGCCGCAAAATCCGTCTGGGCGATCTGACCAGCCAGCCGCACCAAAGGGTGGCCGGGCTCCGCCACGACCGTCGAGACTCGAACGCCGGCGTCGTATGCCGTCTGTAGCACTGCGTCAGTCAGTGCCTCGGCCTCGCCCTGTTCCTGGGTCAGCGTCGCGGGCGGGGCATCACGCAGCAGCAGCAGGCCAAGGCGCGGCTGGGCCGGACCATCCAGGAACGGATCCGCAAAGATGTCAGGCGCCGACTGCCGGACGCCGACCTGATGACCGCCTCCGGCGGTGAACGGTCCGTCGAAGCAGGCCACGATCTGGGACGCCGCATCAGGAAGCTCACCCGAGGTGGCCGGCATGCGGGCAGTACGTGCCAGCATCGAGGCTGCCCGCCCGGCTGCAACGCCGTTGAGCGGACCGTCGGCCAGGACGACAGGAACCGTCTCGGCCAGTGCCATCGCCAGGATCTTGGCCGGATTGACGAACGACTCCGAGGTCGGACGACATGCCTCGGCGTGAAGGTCGAGCCGGTCAGCAGTGTCGGACATGACCGACACGCCCGCCTCGATCAGGCCCAGCTCGCCCGCGGCAAGGATCACTGGTGTCAGCAGCGACCACAAGGCGGTCCGCGACGACGTCCGCCCACGCCCCACGTCGATGTGCACACCCCGGGCTCGCGCACAGACATCTGCCAGCGGGGAGTCTGCAGCACCCACGGTCAGGATCGAGGCCCCACGGCGTGCGGCCTCGGCAGCCACCGCGAGCGGTCCGGGTGCCCGTCCCGAAAGGGACACGGCGACCACAAGATCCAGTGGCCCGACCCAGCCCGGAAGGGGCAGGTTACGTCGGACGGTGACCGGCACCGGAGACCCCGGCTCGGCCAGCAGCTCCAGCACGTTAGCCACGACTGCCGAGCCGCCCAGCGACGCCACCAGCACCGAACGCGGACGCTCACCGCCGGCCACGCGCTCGATCCCTGCCTCAAGCGACAGGGTTATGGCCTGGCGGACCTGCGCTCCAGCCGTCGCAAACGCCACGAGAGTTCCCCGGGAGTCGCGCTCGGCGATGTAGTCAGGATCGTTCAGGACCTCTTCCTCAAGCATGGGTGCCATGGTCTGACCACCGAGTCAGTTCGCCAGGAAACGGGATTCGTCGACCAGGAGCACCGGGATGCCATCGTCGATGCGATACGCCCGGCGGCACGCCGTATTGGTGCAGTGCAGTTCCGGGCCACCCGGGCCCGAGCCGTCGGACAGGATGGACCTGCACTGCGGACAGCGCAGGATCTCTCGAAGCCACGGCTCGATCCGCGGAGCAGGCGCATCGATAGGGGCCGCCGCAGAAGCGGGCTGGGTCTCTTCTGTCATCTTCTCTCCTTGCACGATCGAAAGAACCTCATCACGCACTCGTTGCATGGTCGGCACATCCGCGGCCTCGACATTGAGCCGCAACAACGGTTCGGTGTTGCTGGCCCGCAGGTTGAACCACCACATCGGGTCCCCCTTGCACGTCACGGTCATACCGTCCAGCTCGTCAAACTCCACATTCTGGCCCGCTTCCTGACCCCACGCCTGAGCCCACGCCCGTGCCTCGGCGGTGGCGGCCCGGGCATCGGCCACAGTCGAGTTGATCTCGCCGGAGGCGACATACCGGCTGAACTCCGCAACCAGTTCGGAGAGGGGACGCGACTGCTCGCCCAGCGCAGCCAGTACATGCATCGCGGCAAGCATCCCGGTGTCGGCGAACCAGAAGTCGCGGAAGTAGTAGTGGGCCGAGTGCTCACCGCCGAAGACCGCCTGAACCCGCGCCATCTCGCCCTTGATGAACGAGTGCCCGACCCGGGTCCGGACGGCGGTCGCGCCCGCTTCAACGATGAGCTCGGGCACCGCGGCTGACGAGATCACGTTGTAGACGATGGTCGCTTCCCGACCCGCAGCGCGCTCCTTGGCGACCTCGCGGGTCCCCACCAGCGCGGTGATCGCGGACGGGCTGACCGGTTCACCCCGCTCGTCCACCACGAAACAGCGATCGGCGTCACCGTCGAAGGCAAGCCCGAGGTCGGCGCCGTGTGCAATGACCGCCGCCTGAAGATCACGCAGGTTCTCGGGGTTGAGCGGGTTGGCCTCGTGGTTGGGGAACGTTCCGTCCAGCTCGAAATACAGAGGTATGACAGTCAGGGGCAACGCGGGCAACCCGGCTTGCGTGCCCAGTACGGCAGGCACGGTGTGACCGCCCATGCCGTTGCCCGCATCCACGACCACGGTCAATGGGCGGAGCTCGCGCAGGTCGACCAGGCCACGCAAGAACTGCGCGTAATCGGCAAGGACGTCTCGTTCGGTGATGTGGCCACGAGGTGCATCAACTCCACCTGCGCCGGCCGCACCCGCACCCGCGCCTGGTGCCGTATCGGAGTCGAGCAGCGACTGAGCCAGATCGCGGATCTGGCTCAGTCCGGTGTCCTGACCAACGGGACGCGCAGCTGAACGGCAGAGTTTGATGCCGTTGTACCGCGCCGGGTTGTGGCTGGCGGTGAACATCGCGCCGGGAACGTCGAGCGCGCCGCTTGCGTAGTACAGGCCGTCGGTCGAGCACAGCCCGATGAGTGTGACGTCCAGCCCGTGGGCGGCAACCCCGGCTGCGAAGGACCGGGACAGACCCGGCGACGACTCGCGCATGTCGTGTCCGACGACGATCGAGCTCGCGCCGTCGGGCCGGGCGACGATCTGCGCGAACGCCGAGCCGATGGCGAAGGCGACGGCGTCGTTCAGCTGCTGCGGTACCAGACCGCGCACGTCGTAGGCCTTGATGAATTCAGACAGTCTGGGAGCGCTCACGCGCTAGAGCCTATCGATCCCGCAGGATGCGCAGGTGGCCGCGGCGGGCAGTCTCGACGGTGCCGTTCATCTCAGCCTCCGATCGCCCTCCCACAGCGGCGACGGAGCTGGGAATCTGCCGGGGTCGGCCAGCCTCGCGCACCGCGTCGGCCAGCGCGAGCAGGTCGTCCGGGGTGGGGCCAGGGTCCACGTACTCCGTCAGGAGCCGAATGACGTCCCAGCCTCTCGGCGCGGTCAGACCCTTGGCATGCACCACGCAGAGGTCGTAGGTGTGCGGCTCCGCGTAGGTGGCCAGCGGTCCCAGTACGGCCGTCTGTTCGGAGTAGACGTAGGTCAACGTCGCCATGGCACCGCCAGAGCAGGCGGTTCGGGAGCATTGGCGCGACAGACTCACGAAAGGACCCTATTCCCCAACACCGGCATCCGGCACACACCACGCCGTAGACTGCGGCCATGAGCTCTGCGAGCGCTCCTTTTCGCCCTCGCCGCGATCGCCGCGGCCGGGGCCAGCGGGGTCCAATGGCTTGGCCACCCGTGCCGGCGATGGCTACCCGAGCGCAGGCGTTCGACGAGCTCGTCCTTGACGCCGCGAGCCGGATGGAGCACCACGCCGGCACGACGCTGGGCGATCTGGAGTTCGCGGTCGAGGACGTACCACCCAGTGACCCGGCTCCATGGGAGTCCTCCGAAGTGCCCCTCGGCCGGTTGTTTGCTGCCCAGGGCAAGATGCCGGCTCGCATCGTGGTCTACCGCAGGCCGGTCGAGACCCGGACCAACGATGCCCGCGAGCTCGCGGCCCTGATCAACGACGTTGTCGTCGAGCAGGTGGCCTCCCTGCTGGGTGTCGACCCCCGCGAGCTCGACGCGGGATACGACCCCGACGACAGCTAG
>DAITND010000238.1:0-4082 GCA_036834825.1 Dermatophilaceae bacterium | reverse complement strand
TCTACACCCGGCGCCACCCCGAGAAAGCCAAACGACGCGCCATCGAACAACTACGCGCGATGGGATACCACGTCACCCTCGAGCCACTACAAGAGCCCGCGTAGAAAGGGAATCTTCGAGTCAGCCGATGGTGCAGGACGTGACCACGCCGGTGACGGCGCGGGTTGTCGTACGGACTCGCGTCACACGTTTCACCGACGATGCGTCCGAGCCCGGGACGTGGACCTCGATCAGGCCGACGGTCGCGAAGCTGCCGTCCATGGCGCTGATCACGCACGTGACGTCCCGACCCGTCGGCCGGCTGACGAGGTAGGTCACGTCCACGTTCCGGTCGTCGACGACGTGATAGCTCATGAGGGTCCAGCTGGGCTTGCCGACCGTGCTGGCCAGCCCCCACCAGACGGCCATGGCGGACCCCAGCAGGATGCCGGTCGTGGCGACGACCCACCGCTTGGCGGAGCCTGGTGCGGGGCGGGGAATCGGCACGGGACAAGACCTTTCGAGGGGCGGTCGCTGGCGGGTGAGAGGATGAGGATCGTGACCAACGTGGGACCTGTATCGGGACCATTGTGGGCACCACTGTCTGGACCATTGTCCGGTATGACAGCCACTGTCCGGTATGACGTTGAGCAGGAGCGCACGTGGAACAGAGACTGAGGCTCATGGCGGTGCATGCGCACCCCGATGACGAGTCGAGCAAAGGCGCGGCGACCATGGCCAAGTATGTGGCCGACGGCGTTGATGTCCTGGTGGTGTCGTGTACCGATGGCGAACGCGGTGACGTCCTGAATCCGGCGCTCAAGAACGACCCGGAGATCTTGCGTAACCTGCCCGAAGTGCGCCGTCGCGAGATGGCCAGGGCTCAGCAGATCCTCGGTGTTGAGCACACCTGGCTGGGCTTTGTGGACTCTGGCCTTCCCGAGGGCGACCCGTTGCCTCCGTTGCCCGAGGGGTGCTTCGCGCTCGAGCCGGTCGAGGTGACGACCGAGGCGCTGGTCCGGGTCATCAGGGACTTCAAACCCCACGTCATGACGACTTACGACGAGAACGGCGGCTACCCTCACCCGGACCACATCATGTGCCACACGGTATCGATGTCCGCCTTTGACGCGGCTGGTGATGAGAGCGCGTACGGACATACCGGCAACCCTTGGCAGCCTCTGAAGATCTACTACAACCAGACGCTGACCAAGGCCAGGATCATGGCCTTCCACGATGCGATGGAGACGGCAGGGATCGAATCGCCCTACGGCGAGTGGATCTTGCGCTGGCAGGAGCGCGGGGAACGCACCATCACCACCAGGATCGAGTGCGCCGAGTACTTCGGGGTGCGCGACGAGGCGCTTCTGGCCCACGCCACCCAGGTCGACCCGGACGGCACCTGGTTCAAGGTGCCGCTGACGATGCAGAAGGAGATCTGGTCCACGGAGGACTTCGAGGCGGCGGTTTCCTATGTGCCGATTTTCACGCAGGAGTCAGACCTGTTCGCCGGACTTGGCACTGCCGAACAGGCCAGTACGCTCGCGACATCTGGCGATCTTCACATCGCCTATGACGGACGGAAAGAGGCCCGATGAATCTCGAGAGCGTCGACGTCACGGCAGGACTGGGGGGCTTCCTGGCTTTCTTCCTGCTCGCGGTGGCGCTGTACTTCCTGATGCGCAACATGAATGCGCGGCTACGCCGGATGGCCTATCGCGAGGAGCACGAGGCCAAGGCCGCCGATCAGGGATCACGCCATGATGAGCCCGATTCTTCCGGCCCGAGGGGTGGTCCCCAGGATGGTCCGCACTTAGGCTGACCTAAGGGCGCGGGCCTGTCGCGCTGGTCAGTATGCGCAGACGGAGGTGAGTGTCATGAGCGGTCGCGTGGTGCACTTCGAGGTTCCCTTTGAGGATGGCGATCGAGCCCGGGCGTTTTATCAGAAGACGTTCGGCTGGTCCATGATCCCTATGCCCGAGACGAGCTACACCATGGTCTCCACCGGGCCGACCGGCGAGCAGGGTCCTTCTGAGCCCGGTTACATCGGTGGCGGCATGACCGAACGCGACGAGGTTATCCGGGGGCCTGTCATCACCGTCGATGTCGACGACATCGACGCGACCTTGGCAACGGTCGAGGCGCTTGGCGGTAAGACGGTCCGGCCGCGCCAGGAGGTTGGGCAGATGGGCTTCACCGCCTATTTCACCGATCCTGAGGGCAATCTGACCGGTCTGTGGCAGAACGCACCACAGAGCGGCTGATCGGGCGGACCGCTAGTTCAGGCGACTTCACCGCTGGGTCAGGCCAGGGACAGCTTCGGTCAGGCAACAGGACCGGCCGAGTAGACCGCCATCGATACCGCTATGTAGTGCACGACGAACGCGGCGACGGTCAGCACGTGGAAAATCTCATGGAAGCCGAACCATCGCGGCGAGGGGTTGGGTCGCTTGGTCCCATAGACCACGGCGCCCAGGGTGTACAGCAGCCCACCCACCGCGATCAGGATGACGACGGCAGCCCCGCCGGCTTCATACAGCGGCTTGAGGTAGAACACGGCGACCCAGCCCAGTGCGACGTAGATGGGTGTGTAGAGCCAGCGAGGCGCACCTACCCAGAAGACCCGGAAGAGCACGCCGCCGATCGCACCGATCCACGCGATGAGCAACAGGCTGCGCATCTGGTGTGGCGGGAGCAGCAGCAGTGCGAAGGGGGTGTAGGTGCCGGCGATGATCAGGAAGATGTTGGAGTGGTCCATCCGCTTGAGCAGACCCCTGACCGGGTCGGACCAGTTGCCGCGGTGATAGACCGCTGAGGTGCCGAACAACATGGCGGCCGTGATGGCGAAGATGATGGCACCCTCGCGTGCCTTGCCGCCGGGGGCCAGGACCACCAGAACGATGCCGGCGGCCAGAACCAGCGGGAAGCTTCCGGCGTGAATCCAGCCGCGCAGCTTGGGTTTGACGGCCGCAACAGCCGAGGCGGCCGCTCCCAGGGGCTTGCGTTCGGTCTGGGGGGGTGGGGCGCTCATGTGACAACGGTAACCTACGGAACCGTAAGTTACTAGCGCGTAACTTGTTATGTCGGTATTTCGTGCATGCCAGAGCGTCCCAGGAACTCGGAGTAACGTTGAAGATCCGGGCAGGGACCAAGGAGGCTTGCAGTGGGGCTGCGTGACTTGCTGTTGGGCGCCTATGAGCGTCGCCTCGCTGCATCCCTGCGGCAGCAGAGTCTCCCGCGTCACGTCGGTGTCATGCTCGATGGGAACCGCAGGTGGGCGAAGGCCAACGGCGCCAACACCGCCCAGGGGCATCAAGCCGGTGCTGACAACATCTCGCCGCTTCTGGAGTGGTGCGAGGAAGCCGGCGTCGAGGTGGTCACGCTCTGGCTGCTGTCGACAGACAACCTCAACCGCCCGGCCAAGGAGCTGACGCCGCTCCTTGCGATCATCGAGAACGTCGTGACCGACCTCGCCGCCTCGAGGCGTTGGCAGCTGAATCCCGTGGGTGCACTCGACCTGCTGCCAGCTGGGACGGCCCAGTGCCTCAAGGACGCGGCGGACGCCACGCGTGCCGTCGACGCCATGATCGTCAACGTCGCGGTCGGCTACGGCGGCCGCCGCGAGATCGCCGACGCCGTCCGCTCGATGTTGTTGGAACACGCAGCCAAGGGCACCTCGATCGAGGAGCTCGCCGAGGTCTTTGACGTCGAACACATCGCGGATCACCTCTACACCCGGGGTCAGCCCGACCCCGACCTGGTCATCCGCACCTCGGGCGAGCAGCGGCTCGGTGGTTTCCTGCTCTGGCAGAGCGCCCATAGCGAGTTCTACTTCTGTGAGGCCTACTGGCCTGACTTCCGTCACGTCGACTTCCTGCGGGCGTTGCGTGCGTATGCCGAACGCGAAAGGCGTTACGGTTCCTAGTTGCTGCGCCACTGGGGTTGACGGGGGAACAACCCTGGGCGGCTCACCGGTGGATATTCTGCGTTTCGTGGAGAATGTGATGACAGTCGCCCGGTTGAAGGCTTAGCCTCAGCAGTGACGCAAGGCACCCGTCGTGCGTTCGGGAGGCCCACCATATGGAGCGATCTCAGCTCCGGAC
>DAITND010000237.1:0-4131 GCA_036834825.1 Dermatophilaceae bacterium | reverse complement strand
TTGACGTCAAGGACAAGGCCTGTGTCGAGGAATGCCCGGTCGACTGCATCTACGAGGGTGAGCGCTCGCTCTACATCCACCCCGATGAGTGCGTCGACTGTGGTGCCTGCGAGCCGGTCTGCCCGGTCGAAGCCATCTTCTACGAGGACGACACACCGGAGCAGTGGAAGGACTTCTACAAGGCCAACGTCGAGTTCTTCGACGACCTCGGAAGCCCCGGTGGCGCCGCCAAGCTCGGCAAGATCCCCAAGGACCACCCCCTGATCGCTGCGCTCCCCCCGCAAACCTGACATGGCCAACCACCAGAGCCCGGTGTCGAGCACGCACCTGCGACCGAAACCTCTGTCTGGAGGACACCGAGGCTCGGCAAGGGCGTGCACTTGTTTCCGCACCTACTATTTAATACACTGATTTTCGTGTTAAAAATAGCCTTCGTCGGTGTCGCTTCACTGAGCGCCCCCATCGCCGGAAGATCCCGTCGACCGTAGCGCCCTCATGGCGACAGATCCGGGCGATTCTCTGCCGTCGCGGGCTCGTCTGTAACAATCCGTGAGTGATGAACGACGAGCCTTCACCGCCGGAAGGACACCGAGTCGAGATGGCGAGCAGTGGACTCGATGCCGCCCCCCGAGATGAAGCGTTGTTGGCCATGTTCCTGGAGCGAGATGGCAGCCCATCAAGAGTTGTACTTCGCGACGGAAACATCCTGACGGTCTTGAACGTCGCTTGGGGCTACGACGTGGGCGATGAGTACTCACACGTGACGTCCAACGTGAGTCCAGCAGTCGAGGGCAGTGCAGTCGATTTGTTCTTCACCAACGACGTGGACCACGTACTTGATCCAGCGACCGACGTCATCCTGTTCGCCTGGCCATAGCCATGTGCGGACATCAGTCCGCATGTTGGCTGTTGCGAGCGACTCGCGGCAGATCCGGTAGTTGGCCGGGTCAGGATGGTGCGCCTGCGATTGCATCAGCGTTCCCGGTTGTCGACCGGGGCGGGGGCTGGATGGCAGGATGAGCTGATGGGAAGAGGCAGGAGTCGCGAAGCCCGACGCAGCGCGACGAGGAAGCGCCCGTCTATGTTGCTGGTGAGCAGCGACTCGCCGTCGGCGGAAGGCTCGGAGCAGGCCTCGGGCGGGCTCGCCGGGGATGTCGACGCGCCGTACGGGCTGATCGGCGCAGCGACCGCGTCGTTGTTGGCGGCGATCGCCCAGGCGCGCAGTGCGCTGGCGGCGGAGCTGGTGCTGTGCGGGGCGTTCGGCGCTGTGGAGACCGGTTTGCCCGACGACGCGGATGAGCAGGAGCGGCTTGAGGCGCTGGCGCTGATGCTTGGCCAGGTGATCGGCTATGGCGAGATGATCGCGAGCGTGGAGGCGTTGGCGTTGCTGCGGGTCTGTTCGGTTCTGGGGCCGGCGAAAAGCCGCAGCGCGGCGCGGGAGAGCGCGGGCCGGCTGGCGGCCGCCGGTGTGGCTGACCGTCCGTGGGCGGGCAGGGTCGGCCGCCCGGAGATGCTGCGGGCGTGGCGCTACGGGGACGTGTTCGGGGCCCAGTCCTCGGTCGGGGTGCTGTTCGACTACCGAGGCCGCGAGCATGTCGTGATGGTCTTGGTCGATCATCTATTGGGTGGCGGGGTCAAGGACTGCTGGGTGTCTGAAGGGCGGGCCGCCAAGGACATGCGGAACTCCGTCGCCGCCGCGATGGCGGGCAACCCTGACACGTTCTTCGAGGACATCGACGCCGCCGCCGTGGCCGCACTGCTCGGTTCGGCCCTGGCATGTCCGCCGTGCCCTGAGCAGGCTGACCAGATCGAGGACGTCAACAACCACCTCCACCTGGTACGGGCCCGGGTGGAGCATCTCGCCCGACTGGCCGGGATACCGCCGGTCAGCCACGGCTGAGACTCTGTGGGCCAGCCGCCACCGCGAAGCCGCCTTGTCAGCGACCAACGGCATAAGGACGTTTGAAGCGGCTGATCTCGATCGGATGCTCATGACAAGGTCGTCTCTGAGGTCCGCATGGGGATCCTCGTCACAGATTGCCGCGAAGCGTTCGAAGCAGGCTGCGCCGCCAGCCGCCGACGCAGTCAATGCCCGAGGGCCGGCTGCCTCGATGAACAACTGGACCCAAGCTTGCGCCCGGTCCAGGGTCGCAGCATAGAATCATCGGTACATGCCGATAATAGTCGGTTCGTGTCGAGGATTGTCGGAGGGTTGTCTCATGGATCTGGCGATGCCACTGGCGGTGGTCACCCCCACCTTGGACGCGGCCGTTCTGCATGCCCTAGCAGCCACCACGGCCAGAGCGAGCGGCGGGCAGGTTCACCGAATGGCCGGCACGGGTAGCCCGGACGGTGTCCGCCGGGTCCTGACCCGGCTGGTGGCTCAGGGCATCGTCTTGGCCGACCAGCACCCCAACGCCACGTTCTACCTGCTCAACCGAGACCACGTAGCAGCTGACGCAATCGTCGCACTGACCCGACTGCGCTCGACGATCATCGACCGCATCACCGACGCGTTGTCGTCCTGGTCGCCCGAACCTGTGCACGCCAGCCTCTTCGGCTCCTTCGCACGCGGAGAGGCCACAACAACCAGTGACATCGACGTCCTTGTCGTGATCGGCCAGGCAGGTGTCGAAGACCAGGATGTGCGGGCAACCCAGGTAGATCAGCTGTCTGCGGACGTCCTGAGGTGGACCGGCAACCGCGGGCACATCGTGGACCCGACCCCCGACGTCCTGGCCGCCATGATCGCCAGCGAGGACCCTTTGTTGATCTCGTGGCGGGCCGACCACATCCACCTGATGGGGACCCGCCTCCTCGACCTCCTCCGGAGCGTGTCATGAGTCCGAGAGGAAGTTCACGAGTCACTTCCTGCGCCCCGGCCGAAGCACGCGGACGTCGCGAACAAGCCAAGGCATTCATCGACGTCGCAGAGGTGGTCCTGAGCGAGCCAGCCACCCAGACTCACTCTCACGTGGCCGCAGCCCTGGCAGTGCTCGCCGCGATCGCCGCCACCGATGCCATCTGCGGCCTGCGACTGGGTCGCTACAGCCGGGGCCAGGACCACGACAACGCGGCGGCTCTGCTGGACACTGTCGACCTGCCCGACCACACCCTGCCAACCAAGCTGCGACGAGTCCTGGCGTCCAAGGACAACGTGCACTACTCCCCACGTCTCATCTCCAAGACCGACGCTCGGGCACTCGTGCGACAAGCTCGCGTCCTCGTTGACGCCGGCGAACGGCTTTGAACCGGTGCCGCGCATTCGCCCGATGCCGTGCGGCGGAGAATGTCGGCCGGGTAACAGAAAGGGAGCAAACCCAGGGGTACCGGGCCGCACCGGACGAACCTGACGCACCGCGTTCGTGCTCAGAACGCCGCCCCGCGTGCTCAGCGGCACCGCAGCGAACAGTGGTTCCCCGTTCGGGACGAAGAGGCCGCAGGTTAAAACCCTGTCACCCCGACCAGTGTTCCCGCAGGCCAGAGGCCGTCTCCCCAAATCAGGAGGCAGCCACCAAGCCCCGGACATGACAGGCCCCTCCCTCTTGACCGAAATGCCAGGCCCGCGCAAGGCTGTACTCGGGCGAGGAGGGCGAACTCGTTGTCCACCCGAAAGGGCTAGGACCGCCGCTCGACGGCATCTTGAGAGGCCCTCCTCGCCACCTCACAACCCAGCTTGTTCATCGGGGTCCTAGAGGTCGTCCTGCGGACTGTTCGGATCTAGCCCGACGACGAGCATCACCCGGCAGTCCGTGGCGCCCGGTCCGTGCCAGAACGGTCATTGCGCCTAGAAACTACCCAACAGAACCCGTAATCTACATAAGATGATCATCGGTTAGCGTGTTTGGTGGTTTCTTCAGGAGGTTCTGTTGCTGTCGTTTGTGGATCTCGACCGGTCGCTGGGGTTCGTGCCAGGCCCGGTCGTCATGCAGCTCGCCCATGTCGACATCGGCCGCGGCCGACAGGAGCTGTTCCGCAACCAGTTGCCTGCCCTGCTCACCGAACTAGCCAACCGGGCCCGGATCGCCAGCATCACCGCGTCGTCAGCACTTGAGGGGGTGGTGGTGGAAGACCACGCGCGCGCGGCAGCGATCATCGGGGGCAAGGTGACAACACTGCGGACCCGCAGCG
>DAITND010000236.1:0-4136 GCA_036834825.1 Dermatophilaceae bacterium | reverse complement strand
GCACAGGCATAAGTTTCAACAACCACCTCGTCCCTACTTGAGGAGGTCTGAGGCTCGCGAACGAGGTCTATGGAACCTCTTCCTGTCCGGCACCGAGCATGGCGCCGGTCCTGCAAGTTTGGAGTACGCCCCTCTCGCCGAGCTCTCCGGCCGCTCGCCGATGCTCGCGCGCGAGGCAATGAACTGCGCAGCGCCGGACTCCGGGAACATGAGGTCTTTGCGCAATTCGGCAGCCCCGCGCTCCAGGCACGATGGCTGGAGCCATTGCTGGACGCAACGATTCGGTCCGCCTACTCGATGACCGAGCCAGAGGTCGCGTCCTCGGACGCCAACAATATCGCCACCCGGATTGAGCTGGACGAGACATCGGACGAGCTGGTGCTGACAGGGCGCAAGTGGTGGTCCAGCGGTGCGATGGCTCCTGAGTGGAAAGTGTCGATCGTCATGGGCCTGTCGACGCCGCAGGGTGAGCGCCATCTGCGTCACTCGATGGTGGCCATCCCGCTGGACACGCCGGGCGTTCACGTCGAGCGGTCCACCCACCTCCTTGGCTTCACCGACGCCCCGCATGGCGGTCACGCAGAGATCCAGTATGACGCGGTGCGGGTGCCCCGCGAGAACCTCGTGGGCGAATGGAACGGCGGGTTCGCCATCGGCCAGGCGCGACTGGGCTTCTGCCGGATCCACCACTTTATGCGTGCGATCGGCATGGCCGAGCGTGCCTACGACCTGATGTGCGTGCGAGTGCAGGAGCGGGTCGCCTTCGGCAAGCCCCTGGCTGCGCAGGGCGTGGTGCAGGAGTGGATTGCGGAGAGCCGGATCCGGATCGAACAGGCCCGCCTGCTGGTCCTGTAGGCCGCGTGGTTGATGGATACAGTCGGCAACCGCAGCGCTGCCGTGGAGATCTCGGCGATCAAGGTCGCTGTCCCCGAGATGGCCACCTGGGTCCTCGACCGCGCCATGCAGGCGCACGGCGGACTGGGTGTCTCCCAGGACACGCCGTTGCCCGAGCTCTACGCCCAGGCCCGGATGCTGCATCTTGCCGACGGCCCCGACGAGGTCCACAAGATGGTCTTGGCTCGGCGTGAGCTGAGGCGCTACCCGGTCCCTTGAGCCGGGCCCGGGCCCCCGCTCGGAGCCCTGTCTACGAACGGCGAACGGCCCGCGCAGCCGCAAGCTGCGCAGGCCGTTCGCTAGAGTTCCGCCTATTTCAGGCCGAGGCGGGCCTTGAGCCCGTCGAGCTCGGTCAGGAGCGTCGCCGGCAGGGTGTCGCCGAACTTGTGGAACCACGCCTGGATCTGGGTGACCTCGGTCTCCCACTCCGCCGCAGAGACGTGCAGCGCCGCCTTGATCTGCTCCGGCGTCATGTCCAGGCCATCGGTGTCGAGCGACTCCATGTTCGGCACGTAGCCGATCGGGGTCTCGGTGGCTGTGGCGCGACCCTCGATGCGCTCGACGACCCACTTGAGCACGCGGGAGTTGTCGCCGAATCCCGGCCACAGGAAGCGCCCGTCGCCGTCGCGGCGGAACCAGTTGACATAGTAGATCTTCGGCAGCTTGGCGGCGTCAGCACTCTTGCCAATGGTGAGCCAGTGATTGAGGTAGTCGCCAGCGTTGTAGCCGATGAAGGGCAGCATCGCCATCGGGTCGCGGCGAACGACGCCGACCTCACCGGTCGAGGCGGCCGTCGTCTCTGAAGAGAGGGTCGCACCCATGAACGTGCCGTTCACCCAGTCGCGGGACTCGGTGACCAGGGGGATGGTGGAGTTGCGCCGACCACCGAAGAGGATTGCCGAGATCGGCACACCCTGCGGGTCGTCATACTCCGGCGCAAGAATCGGGCACTGAAGGATGGGGGTGCAGTAGCGGGAGTTCGGGTGGCTGGAAAGGACGCCGTTCTTGCCGTCCTCGGGCGTCCACGGGTTGCCCGTCCAGCCGGTGGCGTGGGCCGGCATGTTCTCCAGTCCCTCCCACCAGACGTCACCGTCATCGGTCAGGGCGACGTTGGTGAAGACCGAGTTGCCCCTTTCGATGGTGCGCATCGCATTGGGGTTTGTCTTCTCGTTGGTGCCCGGGGCGACACCGAAAAAGCCGAACTCGGGGTTGACGGCGTACAGGCGTCCGTCCTTGCCGAACTTCATCCAGGCGATGTCGTCACCGAGCGTCTCGACCTTCCAGCCGGGGATGGTCGGCTCCAGCATGGCCATGTTGGTCTTGCCGCAGGAGCTGGGGAAGGCGGCGGCGACGTAGTGGACCTCCTTCTGGGGGGAGGTCAGCTTGAGGATCAGCATGTGCTCGGCCAGCCAGCCCTCGTCGCGGGCGATCACCGACGCGATGCGGAGGCTGTAGCACTTCTTGCCTAGCAGAGCGTTGCCGCCATAGCCCGATCCGTAGGACCAGATCATCCGCTCTTCGGGGAACTGCACGATGTACTTGGTGTCGTTGCACGGCCAGGGGACATCTGTCTCGCCGGCTTTGAGCGGGGCGCCAACCGAGTGCAGCGCCGGGACGAAGTCGGAGTCGAGCTCCTCGATCCTCCTCAGGACGCCGGTGCCACACAGAGCCATGACGCGCATTGATACGACGACGTATGCCGAGTCGGTGATCTCAACGCCGAACTTGGGGTCCTCCGCACTGAGGCGTCCCATGATGAAGGGGATGACGTACATCGTGCGGCCGGTCATCGACCCCCGGTAGAGGTGCTTCATGACCGTCTTCATCTGGTCCGGCGCCATCCAGTTGTTGGTGGGGCCGGCGTCCTTCTCGTCGACCGAGCAGATGAAGGTGCGATCTTCGACGCGCGCGACGTCCGAGGGGTCGGAGGCGCAGTGGAACGAGTTGGGCTTGATGTCCGGGTTGAGGCGGGTGAAGGTGCCGGACCCGACGAGATCGTCGGTCAGGGTCTTCCACTCCTGATCGGAGCCGGTGACCCATGAGATGCGGTCGGGCGTGGTCAGCGCCGCCACCTCAGCGACCCAGGCGGCAAGCCGGCTGTGGCTGGTGGAACCGTCGCTCTGGATTTGCAGTCTCGTCGTGCTCGTCATATGTCCGGCCATCCCCTTCGCATGGCGCCCTTTGGGCCGCCTGTGGATTGTTTCCCATCTGTCACCATCCGATGAAGGCACGGTGAACGTTCTGCTGTGGGTCACGGTAACCCGAGCGGCCCGCTGGAGGGAATGGGCAACCCTCGACGGAGTCACGGAATACCGGCTTCGCCGTGTCAGTTGTATCGGGTGTAACGACGTAACGTTGTAATTATCTAAAGACGATCCATGTTGGAGGCAGTTATGACACACGAACACGACATCCCTGCAGGTCCGCACACCCCTTCAGGCCCGCGCGGCCGACGAGGCCGAGGTGGGCCCCGACGAGGTGGCCCATTCGGTCGCCCCGGCGGTTGGCAACAGAGCGACCTGCCCGACGCCTCGGACGCGGCCGCCTGGTTCGTCGGGCGCATCCCCGATGACTGGTTCACCGGAGACTTGAGCGTCACTGTCGACCGCGACGAGATCACGGTGATGGGTGAGCTGCCCGCCCCCGAGAGCGGCGAAGCCGCGGCGGCGGAAGGCCGGATCACCCGTTGGCGAGAAGACACCCGCGGGCAACGGATGAAGATCGCTGACGAGGCCCAGACCAAGTACGGCCGCAGCGTTGCCTGGGGAGCGCGGATTGGCGAGGCCGGCCAGCTCTTCACGCACCTTGCGGTTCCGGCCATGACGCGACTGCGCCAGAGCGAGCGCCAGGTGCTCGACACGCTCGTGGACTCCGGCGTGGCCCGGTCCCGTTCCGAGGCGCTCGCCTGGTGCGTGCGTTTGGTGGGGCAGCACAGCGACGAATGGCTGCACGGGCTGCGCGAAGCCATGTCCGACGTCGAGCGGTTGCGTGCCGAGGGTCCGTCCCTCTAGTCGCCCTGCAGTCGACAGCTCGGTGTCGACTGCGAGGCACTCGACTACCCCGGTGACGGCACACAAAGGCGATGCCAGGCTGGTGCCGTTCGGTGGGTATGGGTGCGGATTTCCGTCTGAGCCGGTTCAACCGGTAGTCTTTCGCGACGTTGCGCACGGGATCCCGGACGCGGCAATGCGCCCGTAGCTCAACGGATAGAGCATCTGATTACGGATCAGAAGGTTGGGGGT
>DAITND010000235.1:0-4154 GCA_036834825.1 Dermatophilaceae bacterium | reverse complement strand
TGACACGCGTAACCGGCATCGCTGTGCTGGTGGGCGTCATGGCTGGCCTGGTGTATATGGTCCCGAAGATGTGGGCAGTGCCCACTCTGGATGGTGTCGAACTGGGGCAGCCACTGTCGATGCAGGACACGGGGCCGAAGCTGCCAGTAGTGGGGGTAGGTCCTCTGGTGCAGGTGTTGCAAGTGCGGGAGGTGAACGGACAGAAGGTGGGGTTCGAGCCGTTCACCGGTGATCGTCTGGTCACTCTCACGGGTGCCGATGCAGCCAAAGCGGGTGGTGCGCGGTATGTGATCCAGGAGTTCGGCTACTCGACGGCGGCCACCAAGACACTGTCGATGACCTTCGACGACGGCCCCGACCCCACGGTCACTCCGGAGCTGTTGAACGTGCTGAGCGCCAACAAGACGCCGGCCACGTTCTTCGTGGTTGGCAAGGAAGCCGCCAAGTACCCCGAGATCGTGGCCCGCATGGTCCGTGAGGGTCACGCGGTGGGGGTGCACACCCTGACCCACCCGGAGATGGCGAGGGAGCCGACCTGGCTGGCACGCGTCGAGCTGGTCGCGACCAGCAGGGTGCTGCGGGCGATCACCGGTCAGCAGGCAGACTTCTGGCGTCTGCCGTACGAGGGCGGTAGTGACGCGTCGCTGCAAGACAATGTCGATGTTGTCCTTCGCGCGCAGCAGATGGGATACACGTTCGCGGCCCACGACTTCGACACCTCAGACTGGCGGACCGACGTCAACCCCACGGGGCGCGTGGCCGACATTCCACTGCCGAAATTGGACAGCGGCGCGAATATCACGATGCTGATGCACGATGGCGGCGGACTCAACCGTATGCGGACCGTGGAGTACGTCAAGAAGCTCATCCCGTATGCGAAGGCCCACGGATACACATTCCAGACGATGCCGCAGGTTGATCCGGCGCTGGCTGCGGGCATCCATCCGGTCAAGTCGACGGAGGAGGACTACGCGACGCTGGTTGTAGTGAAGGCGCTGTTCGTCTGGCCGAACGCGATGTTGTCGGCGCTGTTCGTGTTCGCGATGCTCATGGTGGTGCTGATCGGGTTCGGCAACGCCGGGCTGTCGTGGGTGCGCTTTCGCAGGCGGCGCAGGATCAAGTTCCCCGGCCCCGCCGAGGTTGGTCTGTCGACGTCGGTGGTGCTGGCAGCCTGGAATGAGGAGCCCGTCATCGCCCGCACGCTGCGGTCGATTCTCACCTCGGACTACCCGATCCTGGAGGTGATCGTCGTCGACGACGGCTCCACCGACGGCACCGCCGATGAGGTCCGCACGGTGATCGAGGAAGACCCGCGGGTCGTGCTTCTGCGGCAGCCGAACACCGGCAAGGCGCACGCACTGAACAATGGTGTGGAGAATGCGACCGGTGATTTCGTAGTCACCTTGGATGCCGACACGATCATGGATTCGAGCACGGTCACCAACATGATCCGTCACTTCGCCTTGGACCGAACCGGCCGTTTGGGAGCTGTCGCCGGCGTTGTGCGCGTGGGTAACCGTGAAACGAACCTGCTCACCCGTTGGCAGGCGTTGGAGTACCTGACGCAGATCGGGGTTGAGCGCTCGGCTCAGGACGCCCTCGGCGCCATCTCGATCATCCCCGGCGCGTGCGCGGCCTGGCGCAAGAAAGCGATCCTGGACGCGGGTGGCTACTCCAACATCACCCTCGCCGAGGACTGCGACCTGGCGTTGACGTTGCACCACCTGGGGTGGAAGGTGACCCAGGACGACGAGGCGCTGGCGTATACCGAGGCCCCCCAGACGGTCGACGACCTGCTGGCTCAGCGCACCCGGTGGACCTTCGGCACGTTGCAGGCCATCTGGAAGCACCGGAAGATGTTGTTCCGCCGCCGCTACGGGGCTCTGGGGTGCTTCGTGATGCCGAACTACGTGCTGTCTGTGGCGATGCCGGTAATCTTCTTACCGTTCATCACGACCATGGGCTGGCTGGCCCTTAAGCAGCAGGGTTCGGGTGTGCTGATCGAGTACTTCATCCTGTTCCTCCTCGCCCACCTGATCATCGCCGCGGTCGCTGTGCGGCTGATGGGCGAGAAGTACCACCACCTACTGATGGTGCCGGTGTACCGGCTGGTGTACGAGCCGCTGCGCGCCTACCTGCTCTACACGTCAGTGTTCCTGGCAATCAAGGGGGGTCGCATGGAGTGGAAGAAGCTCGTGCGCACCGGCTCCATGGACACCAGCAACATCACTACGTGTCTTCAGGACCGTCGCTTCCCCGATGAGGCCGTTCATGTAGTTGTTCCCGACGATGCCTCCGCCCTCGCCACCCAGGGGAGAAGCACATGACCACTACCGTCGTCCGCCCCCAGCAGCCCTCACCTGCGCCGGCAACCGAGGGTCACCCAACCACTCAGCTGGGCACGCGAGACCGCTACATCGACTCCCTGCTGTCCCTGGCGTTGATCTTCGTGATGACGTACCACGTGTTCGGGGGCAGATGGCTGCCGATCATGTTCCCGGCGATGGGCATCATGTTCGCCCTCGCCGGGTCCGTCATCGCCAGTTCGCTGGATCGCTCCCCCGGTAACCCTTGGCGGGTATTGAAAGAGCGCAGCATAAGCCTGTTGTCGCCGATGTGGCTGTTCGGCCTGGTCGCCGTACCGACCATGCTGGTGGCCGGCTGGACCCACAGCCAGACCGCCGGGGTCCCGCTGAACTGGAGGACCCTGCTGTTCTGGGTCGTGCCGATCTCCGACCCACCGGGCAGCAAGTTCGGCGACGACTGGGTGACCCCGCTGTGGTACATCCGGTCCTACCTGTGGTTCCTGCTGTTGTCGCCGGCGACGCTCTGGCTGTTCCGCCACTGGCCCAAGAAGATGATGGCTCTGCCGGTCAGCGTCGTGCTGCTGTCCGCGCTCGGCCTGTTCCCGCTCGACGGCCGCTCTGGTGACGTGATCCTGAGCACCGCGATGTTCGGTGGCTGCTGGATGCTCGGATTCGCCCATCACGACAACAAGATCAGACCGCTGCCGCTTGCCAAGGTCCTGCTCGGCGGCGCATCACTAATGGCACTGGGCCTGGTCTGGGCGTTCACCCACCCAGACCCGGTCACCGGCTGGGACATCGGCGACATCCCGATGGCCAACACCCTCTATTGCCTGGGCGCCGTGCTGATCCTGCTGCGGCTGCACCCGGGCCTTTCCTGGATGGACAAGCGCGTCGTTATCGACAAGCTCGTCACGGTCGTCACCTCACGGGCCATGACGATCTACCTATGGGGCAACTTCGCGATCTTCCTGGCCATCACGCTCCTGGACTCGTGGTCGGTCACTTCCAACCTGGACCAGGAGAGCGTGGTCGGCTACCTCCAGATGTACTTGGCGTCTTGGCTCATCATCATCGGTTGCGTCTTCCTGTTCGGCTGGTGCGAGGACCTGGCCGCGCGCCGGCCGCCCAGGATCAACCCGTGGCCACGCAGCAAACAGCAACTGGAGATCATGGGCACCCGCGAGATGCTCACCTTCGCGCGCCCGACCTGGTCGGCCGGGGTGACCCCCAGACACCCCGTCATCGTCGCGTCGTGCCTGCTCGCGGCCGCCGGCGCGGTGTGGGTTGCAGGGCTGGCCGGCACGAACACCCCTGGCCGCACCGCCACCGGTGACGTCCAGTCCCGTTACGCCCTCGTCCCGCGCCCGGAAGCCAAACCACCGGCCAACCTCGGCCAGGGGAACGGGCAGGAGTCGCAGCCGAGTGAGGGTCTCGCGAAGCTCAAGGCCGCCGTCTTCGGCCCGGACAAGGGCACCCCGCCGGCCAAGGGCATCCCGCCGGCCCTCACCAACTCCACGCCGACGCAGGGCTCGAGGGTGCTACCGCCGGTCGCCGCTAACGCACGGGTGGACTTGTTGACCACGACAACGGCTCCGGTCCCGCCAGTCGGCGTACTGGCCCCCCCGCCGGCCCTGCCCCCGCTGGTCACGCCTACGCCGCTGCTGGTCACGCCTACCCCGCCACCCCCGGTCACCACCACCCCATAGCCGCTTCTTGATGTTGGAGCTTGAAGTGGTCGGCAAACATCGAGGACCAGTTGCCAGCGGGCGACGGACCATCGGTGCCCGTCACAGCACAACCTGCGGCCCTCTCGACGGGAAGACGGTTCTCTGTCACGGTCATCAG
>DAITND010000234.1:0-4184 GCA_036834825.1 Dermatophilaceae bacterium | reverse complement strand
GGTCAGGTGTGGTGGGTCTGGGCGCTCCTGCGGTTTGTTCCTCCGACGGACTTCCCGCCGTAGTGGGGCCAAGCGCGCGTTTGAGCGGGCCCTGAGCGAGATGCGGGCAGCCGGCCCAGGGCTCAATGACCGTGAAAGGTCGGCTTCTCTTTGGCCAGGAACGCCGCCACCGCGGCTGCGTGGTCCTGGCTTGCGCCGGTATGTGCCATCTGGTCGGCCTCCTGGGCAAGCGACTCGCTCAGCGGGTGGCCTGCCGAGAAGGCGACGGAGCGCCGGATGGAACCGTAGGCCAGCGTCGGGCCCGCGGCCAGGGTGCGGGCAAGCTCACCCACGACGGCGGAGAGGTCCGCATGCCGGACCACGCGGTTGACCATGCCAAGCTCGAGCGCCTCAGCCGCCGGGACGGTGCGCGGGAACATCAGCAGCTCCTTGGCCTTGGCGGTGCCGATCAGTCGCGGAAGGGTCCAGCTCGCTCCCGAGTCACACGACAAAGCGATGCCGGCGAAGGCCAGGTTGAAGCTGCCTGTGTCGACGATGATGCGCAGGTCGGCGGCGAATGCGAACGACGCACCCGCGCCCGCAGCGACACCGTTTATGGCGGCGATGACGGGCTTGTTCATTGTTGCGAGCAGCTCGACGATGGGGTTGTAGTGCTCCGGAACCGTGGACCACAGGGACGCGTCTTGGCTGGAGAGCAGATTGACGTGCTCTCGCAGGTCCTGGCCCACGCAGAAAGCCCGCCCTACGCCCGTCAGCACCACGCAGCGGACTGCGCGATCACCCGCCACCTTCGCGAGGGTCGAGAGCAGGACGTTCTTGGTGGCTATGTCCAGGGCGTTCATCGCCTCGGGGCGGTTCAACGTCACCGTGGCCACGCCGTCGGTGATGTTGAGCAGCACGGCTTCGTCTGGTGACGGTGAGGCGGGTGACATCGACTGCTGGGTCCCGGGTGCGACTTCGTGCTCTGCCATCTGTGGTCAGCTCCTTGTCTTGACGTCTGCGTGTAGGCAGCTGTCCGTGAATGCTCGTGCCAATGGCATTATGTCGCGGCAGTGTCCATCTAGATTTCGCTACTAGGGGACGTTGGCACGATAATGGTGTGCACAGAGCGTGCATCGGAGCTCTTGGGCCGCGCGCGCCCCGACGAGAAGGACTCCAGGCAAGCAACGGAAGAGGTATTACCCATGGCGGCGATGAAGCCGAGGACCGGGGACGGGCCTCTCGAGGTCACCAAGGAAGGCCGTGGCATCGTGCTGCGCATGCCGATCGAGGGCGGTGGCCGCTTGGTCGTCGAGATGACGCCGGCCGAAGCCACCGCGTTGGGGAAGGCCATCCAGGGTTGCCCAGGCGTCAGTTGATACGTCCCAATATGTGAGAGTCCGAATGGCGATGAGCCTCGACCGGGCGTCGGTCGGGGCTCGCTGTTGTCCAGAAGAGTAGACCTCGTGACGATATTGGGTGAGGTCGCAGGAATAGCCGAGGCTGGCTCCGCTCCACCAAGCGTGCTTGGGTGGCGTCGGATTCTCAGCTTGGGCAGCGATGATCGCCGAGGTCGACAGCTACAACTGGTCAGGGCGCCACATGTTGGGCATCACCGGGCGGGCCGGGCACTGCGCTGGCTGCGTCGGGGTCTGGCGGGAGCAATGGGGGGACGACTCCGGTCACTGAACCGGTTGGCTAGCGCTTGACGGCGGCAAGGATCCCGTCGCCGACCGGCAGGAGGGCCGGCAGCAGCGACTCGTTGTCGCGCAGCTCTTTGCCCAGATCTCGCAAAGTGGTCGTGATCTCGTCGCGAGTGGCCGGATCGGCAACCTTGTCGTGCCACAGCATGTTGTCCAGGACCAGGACGCCACCGGAGCGCAGCAGGCGTAACGCCTGCTCGACATACTGCGGGTACTCCGTCTTGTCGGCGTCGATCACGACCATGTCGTAGGCCGCGTCGGTCAGCCGGGGGAGCACGTCCAAGGCCCTGCCGGTGATGACCCGGGTGCGCTGGGGGGCGACGCCGGCAGCTGCGAACGCCTGTTTGGCCGCCCGTTGGTGATCGGCCTGGTGGTCGATGGTCGTCAGGATGCCGTCAGAGGGCATACCTGACAAGAGCCACAGGCCAGAGACGCCGGCACCGGTGCCGACCTCGACGACCGCTTTGGCGTTGACTGCGGCGGCGAGCAGACGCAGAGCTGAGCCGGCGCCAGGCATGACGGGGACGCAGCCCAGTTCCTCGCTGCGCACCCGGGCCTTTTCGATGACCTCGGTCTCCGGGATGAACTCCTCGGAGTAGGCCCAACTGACCGGTTTCTGTGCACTCATGGGTTTCACCCTACTGCGCGTCGCGCACGGCTAGGCTGAGGTAGTCAGGTGCGGTGCCGTTCGGAGGCGAACCGCGCGGCCAAACCCAGCAACCTCTCAGGTTCGTCGGGAAAAATCGTGGGTATCAAACCCGCCAGCCGAAGGAAACATGACGTGAGCACCACCAGTGACCGCTCCGTTGCGCAGCCTGAGCTGTCGGGTGCCGCGGGCGAGCCCTGGGTCCCGCCGAGCTGGGAAGAGATCGTCACCGAGCACTCGGCCCGGGTCTACCGTCTGGCCTATCGCCTGACCGGCAACATGCATGATGCAGAGGACCTGACCCACGACGTGTTCATCCGCGTCTTCCGCTCGCTTGACTCCTATCAGCCCGGCACCTTCGAGGGCTGGCTGCACCGCATCACGACCAACGCCTTCCTGGACAAGATGCGCCGTAAACAGCGGATCCGCTTCGATACACTCTCTGACGATGCGGCCGCTCGGCTGCCCACTCGTGAGGTCGGCCCCGAGCAGTCCTACACCGACACCCACTTCGACGACGACGTCCAGCGCGCGCTGGACGCATTGTCCGCGGACTTTCGAGCAGCCGTCGTGCTGTGCGACATAGAGGGCCTGTCCTACGAAGAGATCGCGACCACGCTGGGCATCAAGCTGGGCACCGTCCGTTCCCGCATTCACCGGGGCCGATCCCAGTTGCGGGAGGCTCTCGCGCATCGTGCTCCCCAACCGCCCAAGACCCTCTCGCCGTCGCCGGCCCGCAGGGGCTTCGCGTTGGGACGAGTTGCCACCGGAACCCGGTGAGCACTGTCCAGACGGTGCAGTGGCCGACATGCCTGCATGTTGGGCACAATTGACCCATGAATGAGGAAGAGCGCCCTCTGGGCGGGCAGGACGAGCGGGCTCCCGCGCAGGCTCCGGAGCAGCTCACGGAGCCGGTGAACCTCGAGCGCACCGCACCCATCGGCAACTACCCGCCCCCTACCGGCAGCCCTTTCGTCTACCAGAGTCCGCCACCCGTAGAGCGCTCGCCCTTGGCATCATCGCCGACCAGTGGCCATTCGCCCGAACGCAGCAGCCTGAAAAGCCTCGGCGCGGGGGCGATCTCGGCAATGGTGGCTGGTGCGCTCGCGATTGCCATGGTGGCGGCCCTTTTCGGCGGTATAGCTGGTGCATTGCTGGTGAACCGCGCTGATCGCGGCGGCGCGTCGCTACCCCCTGCGCCCGTTGGCTCGATAGCCCGTCCGAACGGGTCCATCGCCAATATCGCCTCCCGAATTTTGCCTGCCGTGGTGACGATCAAGGTCGAGGGCCCGTCCGGCTCGGGCACCGGCTCAGGGTTCGTGGTGCGCAAGGACGGCTACATCCTGACCAACAATCATGTGGTCGACGTTGCCACGTCCAAGGGCAAGATCACCGTGCTCTTCTCAGATGGCAAGATGGCCGATGCCACGGTCATCGGCCACGACGAGTCCTACGACCTGGCCGTGATCCGGGTCGACCGAAACAACCTGCCGGTGCTCGTCCTGGGCGACTCCGCGGCAGTGGTCGTGGGGGATCCGGTCATCGCTGTGGGTGCTCCGCTGGGCCTGGACAGCACCGTCACCAGTGGGATCGTCAGCGCCCTGAACCGTCCGGTGACGGCGGGCGGGGCGGGCGCCTCGAGTGCCTCATTCATCAACGCCATCCAGACCGATGCGGCCATCAACCCGGGCAACTCCGGCGGACCGCTGCTCGACATGGCGGGACGGGTGATCGGCGTGAACTCCGCGATTGCCCGGGTTGCGAGTTCCCAGAGCACCGATGGGCAGTCGGGCAACATCGGCGTCGGTTTCGCGATTCCCAGTGACCAGGTCCGCAAGACCGCCGAGCAGCTGATC
>DAITND010000233.1:0-4186 GCA_036834825.1 Dermatophilaceae bacterium | reverse complement strand
GGCTAGTGAACCGCCGGAATTGATCGGAGCCGGCTGACGAGACTTGCAGAGCTGTTGCCTGGCGTCGAGGTCATAGGCGAACAGGCCGGTGTAGACGTTCAGCGGCATGGCGGCGGACGCGTGGCGAGTCTGGACGGGGCCGTCGTGGCTACAACGATTGAGTGACGTGTGGGGACACGCCTCGGCGTGGCGGATCTTCTGGCACCACGGCCCGGTAGGGGCCAGATCACCATCCTCACCGTCAGCCCGAATCCCTGACCGCAGGATTCGTGGGTTCAACGACTGCATCGAGAGCAAGGCGGCTGTAGTAGCTGAACCCCGTTCTCCGTAACATACCTCTGGGGGATTCTTCGGGCCAGTTCGGCTGGCTTGATGACCGAGACCAAGCGACAGTGGCGACCTTCGCCTGCGACTCGGCGTAGGAACGTTGTCTGGGCTCGACAGCCCCCCACTCTCACCAGCGCTCTAGCTCGCACAATGCGGCTTCAGGGTCTTCGAGGCAGCGCCATGCCGGGATGCGTATGACGCGTACTCCGATGGTGTTCAGGATTGCGTCGCGGGCAAGGTCTTGGCGGCGTTGGCGGCCCCGTTCATCCGTGTGCTGGGTGCGGTCGACTTCGATGTCGAGAAGTCCGGTGGGCGTGTCGATGGTGAAGTCGCACTCGTAGCCCTCGATGACGGGTTTCAGCTGAACGGGTGCCCGCAAGCGCAGCAGCGCGGCGTACAGGCGACGCTCGGCTTCGGAATGCAAGTCGGCGTCCGTCGGGGCATCTGTCGCAAGGTCGGCGTCTTCAACGCGCGCAGAGGAAACCAGGGCATGGAGCGTGGGAACCGGCAGCGCCTCGATGGCGCCCTGGTCGCCAAAAACGACCAGGGCGCGCTTCGAGCGGGAGACGGCGACGTTGATCAGGTTGCGCTGGTCCTCAACCCATTGCGCCGTGCCAATGGGTGCGTCGGTGGCCAGCACCAGAGAGAAGAGCGCGACGTCGCACTCCCCGCCCTGGAAGGCATGAGCAGTGCCGATCGTGATGCGCGATGCGGCGAATCCTTCCGGCCCGAGAGCCTTTGTGAGCTGGCGGCGTATTAGATTGACCTGGGCGGCGAACGGGGTGACGATGCCCAGCGTGCCGGTGATATCGGGGTGAGCCTGAACCCATGAGGTGATCGCGTCGGCCTCGGCGATGTTGAACACGCCACTGGCGGGGGCACGCTCGGTGCGGCCATCGACATTGATGAATGACAGTCCGCGGGGCTTCTCGTCGAAAGTGGACACGTCCGTCAGGACACGCAGAACCCCTCCGTAAAAGTGCTCGTTGATGAACGCGGCGATCTGGGGGTGGCACCGGTAGTGCTCATCGAGCAGATGCGACCGGGGCGCGCGGGCCGCGTAGGCGGTGAATGCGGAGTCCGTGAGCGCGGACGAGCTGGATTGGTGCATTGCCGCCTCAGTCGTTCCGCACGCGTGGGCGATGGTCTCCAGGTGCGAGCGGTTGAGCTTGACGATGGGGGTGAGCTGGTTGGGGTCTCCGACGACCACGATCCGCCGGGCACGGTAGGCCAAGGGCAGGATCTGGGCGATCGAGCACTGGCTCGCCTCATCGACGACGAGCAAGTCGACCAAACCGGCTGTCAAAGGGAAGTTCGCTCGCGCGGCCAGGGCTGTGCAAGCCCATCCGCGCAGGAAGGGTAAGGCTCGGGCGATGGCCTCTGTCCAGACGGCTCGAGCGGGTTTGCTCGCCTTGGTGAGCTGGTACACAGCCCCCCGTCCGGCCTGAAGGTCCGCGTGTACGGTCGCCAGCAACGCTCGGTGGCCCGCCTCAGACCAGCGTTCCTCGGCTTGTGCGAGCGCGGCCCGGTCCACGTCGGGATCAGCCGGCCCTATCAAGGTCAGGTGCTCGGTGAGCTCGGCGGCCCGTGCGGCCAAGGCGACCCACGCGAGCACGTCGCCCAAGGTGACGGTGGTCGCGCTGGGCTTGGCCAGTGCGAGGATCTTCCGGCCGCGCCTGGCGGTGAACCACCAGGACACCGCATGCTTGCGGGCGAGAGCTTGAAGCTGGCACCGTTCGGCTCTCGCGGGTTCCGTCGTTGGTTTCCCCCAGATCAGGCTTCGCATCCCTTCGAGCTCGCGGAGAGCTTGGGCCAACTCGTACTCGGCCGCCGACCTGGCGGCTAGCCCGTCCAGCACGCGAACGCGTTCGGCGGCTGCCACCTCGAGCTGACGGCGGATCAGGCCACGCGACAGACCCGCGGCGCTCGCGCGCCGGGCGACCGAGATGAGGGCGTTGGGCAGGGCATCGCGGTAATCCTTGTTGCCGGTGCGCATGAGCAGCGCTGGGTCAATCGATGCGCACCGCTTCGCCGCCACGTTGACCGCCGTGTTGTTGGTCGATGCGACCAACACGCTGTGCCCGGCGAGCCACTGGTTGGCCACGATGCCCGCCACGAGCTGGCTCTTGCCGGTCCCTGGCGGACCGGTGACCACGGTGACCGGTTCCGTGGCCGCTGAGCTGAGGGCCTGTTCTTGGGAGTCGTTCAGGCGAAGATCCCGCACACTCAACGGCGGCAGTCCGTCCACGAAGCTCACGGAAACCCCCGCCTTCACCGATCTCGCGGCCGGGGCGGTCGAAGGGCGCGGGCTCAAAAGTACGGCCGCGGCACTGCGGTCCCAGTCAGCCCGTTCGCGTAGCTCAAGCAGCTCATGACTCAAGGCCCGAGTGGCGTAGTCGGACGGGCCCTGGAACACCATGGCAACGTTGTGGACACCGAGGTGCAGTTCCAGGCCCCGATCCAGCGCGAGCGGGTCGATGTGCAGGCCGTCCAGTCCGAGCTCGTTGAGCATCTCCCGTACTCGGGCGCCGATGCCCACGTCATCCCCGAACGGCAAAGGTGCAGTCAACGCGTCACCGGCCCCGGCGAGGATGTCGCATGGGAAGAACTCTTCTGAGAACAAGCCCGGGTTCACGTACGGCTCATCGTCGCGAGCCACGGTCGTTCGGTCACCAGTCTCGGGGCTCTCGAGCTCCGTCATGAGCACCGGAGCGATGCATTGAGCTCCCTTTGTGTCGGTAACGATCATCACCGGCCAGCCGTAGTACACGGTCTCCCCGGGGGTAGCGCTGGCGAACATCTCTCTTGCGGTGTCCGTCAACGGCAGAGCGTCCGCGACGCCGGTCACCAACTGCTCAGCATCCAGGCTCAGGATGTGCCACTTCGCCCCGTGGCTGACCTTCATGGGCCTGGCAACCCCGGCCTGGGCGACTGCTTGGCGGTGGTACTCGACCAGTCGTTGCCAGGGGTTGTCGACGTCCGAACACACGGGCGGTCGGGGAGTTGGCTGCTTGATCTGGGGCCGAGCCGGCCGGTCTTCGACGCGGGTCACCTCCGTCGCCGGCGAGGTGGCTTGAACGAGATCGCACCGCAGACACGACGTCGCCCGACTGTCCGAGGACCACAACGCCCGGATGCCCACCGGCAGCTGCTTGCCACAGCGTTGGCATGTGCCCGGGTGTCGCAGCGTGATCTCCCGAACCGGCATTAGGAGGTCATCTTCCCGCCGGGCCCGTGGGAAGGTGCCTTGTTGTGTTCTCGGCTGGGCACTCCGAGGATGCATGCGAAGACTCGTTGATCGAATGGTTCCAGAGCCTGGAGCTGATCGAGCCGAGATTCGACGCCACTGAGCTGCAAGGGGTGCTCTTGCAGCAAGGGGTCCATGTCGCTGATCTTGCTGTATCGGGGATGGCGCTGAAGTCTTCGGGCTGGTTCACGCAGGTGATGAACCAGTTGGAGCCACCGTTCGGCGACTTGGTAGAGATCGACGTGATGTTCGTCGTCACCGGGGGCTGCCAGGCGCGCGATCGTCTCCCCCGGTCGGCCAGGTCGTATTTGTGGGCGAGTTGGTCAGCGTGTGTCCAGAGTCGACAGTCCGAGACCATCTGTGGCAATCCTCGCTGCAGCCTGCGGGGGATCAGCTGGGCCTCAGCCTCGATCC
Source organism: Dermatophilaceae bacterium (assembly GCA_036834825.1). Taxonomy (GTDB): domain Bacteria; phylum Actinomycetota; class Actinomycetes; order Actinomycetales; family Dermatophilaceae; genus UBA4719. The sequence continues at coordinate 198 of DAITND010000233.1, read as the reverse complement.
ACCGCGGAAGTATTTGCGGGTGGTAGAGAAGAGTTCTGAGGCGGTGTAAGCGAGCAGGCATGGAGAGGCCACCGGTCTGTCCGGTTCTTCCACTGTTCTGCGGTTGTGCCTGTTGGGGCTGGGTGGTCAGGTCGTTGCGGGGGTTGGTGGCCGGCAGGCCGCGTTGAAGAGCCCTTCCCAGCTGTCCTGCCAGGGCCA
>DAITND010000232.1:0-4204 GCA_036834825.1 Dermatophilaceae bacterium | reverse complement strand
ACTAGCAGCCAGCACGCTCAACTCTGGAGATACCTACGTTCGTGTCGCGCACCCCTATGGTCACTACAGGTTGACGTCATGTGGCCAAGTTGGTTGCGCCTTCTGAACAGCAGGCAACACTCGCGGGAACCAGGCCTGAACGCGGCAACGCCATCCTGCTTCGGCGGAAGCCGTGAGGGCCGACTCATCCGGTGTGGGTCGGGATACCGCTCCGGCGGTCTACTTCACCGGTTGGTCGTTCAACTCGGCCTACGAACAGGCCGTGCTGCACACGTACCTGTGGCACACGTTCGGGGACAGCTTGCTGCTTGTGCCTCACCGCTGCCGGAGGGCTCACCCGGCGAGTCCTTGGCCGAGGCCACCTGCCCTGCGACCGGGTCTCGACACGCGGCGAATGCCGTGGTGGAACACTTGTGGGAGAACGAGGGAGAGATCACCATGCTGGGAAGTCGCGGAGCCGCCGCAGCCGCTGTGAGCCGACCTGCCGGGCAGCTGCTTCGGGCAACGGGTGTCGGCAAAAAGATCGACGAGGCAGTGCTGCTGCTTCCCACCAACGTGGAGCTGGGTGCGGCACGGTGTGTCGTCCTTCGTGGCCCCAACGGCAGCGGCAAGACCACGCTGTTGCGGATACTCGCCGGCACCCTGCCGCCGTCGGAGGGGGAAGCCACACTGGATGGCTCGCCGGTCGACGAACGGCACGAAGCCACGCGCACCGCCATCGCGGCACTGATCGGCGCACCGGCGACGTATCGTGACCTGACTCTGGTCGACCACCTGGTCCTGATCGACTCTACGTGGGGTCATGCTGGGCCGCGTGCTGACGAACGCTCCGACGAAATCCTCGAGCTGCTCGAGATCGACCACCTGGCCGAGCGGTTCCCGCATGAGCTGTCCTCGGGCCAGCAGCAGCTGTTTCACCTCTCAATGGTGCTCGTACGCCCCTCGTCCATCCTCATCCTTGACGAGCCGGAGCAGCGTCTCGACACGGACAAGCGGGGCCTGCTCACCCAAATCCTGCTGGATCGCAAGGCGGATGGCAGCAGCCTGGTCGTCGCCTGCCATGACCCAGCCATGACTGAAGCGCTGGCTGACACCATCGTCGACATCCAGCCGGCATGACCGGAGGTGACAAGCAGCGGTTGCGTGAGGTCCGCGCGGCCATCATCGGCAACCGCCCTGACAAGTCCCGCAGCGACGCCCTGTATCCGGTGTACGTCGCGGTTATCACGGCGGGCGCGTACGGGGTCCCTGCGGCCCAGCAGCTGTTCCGTTCTCTGGACGAGAAGTGGCTGGCTGCCCATGCCTGGACCCCTGCGGGGGTGATTGTGGCCGGGACGGTCACAGTCTTGCTGCTGACGTTGGTCCGGTTGGTTGGGCGTGTTCGCGGCCCCGTCGTGCCGCCGCTGCCCTACCTCGACTTGGTCGTGGCGAGCCCCATGCCACGCAGGGTCACCCTTGGCCGGAACTGGAGGCTGAGTCTCGGCGGGTCCATCATCGGCGGCCTACTGGTCGGCGCGGTCAGCGGCGCGGGACTGGCGATCGCGAACGTCGCCCCACCGATCCTGTTGCTGCCGGACATGGTCGGCGGCGGACTTCTGGGCCTGCTGGTCGCCGAGCTCTGGCTGCAGGGTCAGGTGCATGCGTCCTCACCGAGGTTCCAGACAGACTCCTCGCTGCCCCGCGGGCGTCGAAACGCCTTGGCACTGTTGGACATCACTAGTCTCCGCCGGCAGGCCGCGAGCAATGTCACCATGGGCGGAGCAGTCCTGGCAGGGGACCTTCGCACCGTTCGTCTGGACGCCGCGCGACCCACCACGCACGCCCGACGGGTGCGGTTGAGAGCCAGCGGGCCACGGGTGGTGATCGCCCGCCGCGACCTCCTCGGGTTGCGCCGGGCGCCATGGTCGGCGCTCTTCGGGCTGGGCTTGGCTGCCGCCGGATCGGCCGGGCTGATGCTTTCACTGCAGTCGCCACGGACCCCGACAGTGGCTCCGCTGGTCAGTCTGGTCCTGGCCTACCTCGGTTTCGGCGCCTGGTGCGAGGGTCTACGGCTTCACGCCGACAACTCGGGCACGTCGCGAATGTTGGGCCTTCCGTACCGTGACACTGCCCTGGCGCACCTGGTTGTGCCGGTGTCAGCCTGGGTGGTGAGCGTCATTGTCGTGAACGCAGCGTTCTGGTTGGCCCGGCTGGTCCCGCCGACCGCATTCGTCTGGGCACTTGGCGTCGGGGCTCTCCTGGCCGGTTCGCACCTGATGGCATCGTTCCGCGGAATGCCGCCGCCGGGGGTCTTTGGACCAAATGCCGGGGTGCCGGCGCTGATCTTCTGGTACGCCAGGCCACTCCTGGCAACCCTCGTGGTCGGGACCGCGATGACGGCGTGGGCCGCACGCATTGCCGCCCCCTGGGTTGCCTTCTCCTGGCTGCTGCTTCTAACAGCAGGCGTCGTCGCCTGGGGACTCGCTCTGGTCGGCAAGCGGGATGCGCGCCGCTGAGCCACGCCGCCGCCCTGTTGGACAACTCCGGGGATGTAGTCGACCTGTCAGGTGTCTGCCGTTGCCAGGTCTAGGCGACGGAGCTGTTCGGGGTCGGCAAGCAGCTCGATCTCGACGATCTTGCCCTCCTGGATCGCGAAGCCAAACACCACCCGGGGCCTTCCCACCGGAGCCCACACGGCCCCCCGCGAACCCATCCAGGAGCACTAGCTTGGCGGCGCGAGTCCGGCCCGAGAACGTCGCGGCCACGGCGGCCGCACCTCTGACTTCGCTCGAGGCGCCAGCCTGCACGGCAACGCTGTCGGCCCGGATCACAGCGTCCGGGTCGAGCAGTTCCACGAGCGCCTCGAAATCACCGTTGCGCGAGGCTGCGAGGAACGCGCGCACGACCGTGCGTTGGATGGTGCGTTCGGCGTCGGCAGTGGTGCCCGGTGCCTGGACCCGGTGGCGGGCGCGGCTCGCAAACTGGCGTGCCGCCGTCGAGCTGCGCCCCATGATCGACCGATCTGATCGAAGGGCACGGCGAACATGTCGTGCAGAACGAACGCGAGCCGTTCAGCGGGCGCCAGCCGGTCGAGCACCACGAGCAGTGCGACGCCTACCGAGTCGGCCAGCAGCGCCTCACGTTCGGGATCACCGCCGTCATCGCCCGCGATGACCGAATCCGGCTCGTTCGAGTCCAGGGCGTCCTCACGCCGGGCGGAGCGCGACCGGAGCATGTCCAGGCATACCCGCGCGACCACCGTCGTCAGCCAGCCGCCGAGGTTCTCGATCTCGCGGCGCTCAGAGCGACTGAGCCGAAGCCAGCCCTCCTGGACGGCGTCGTCCGCCTCGTCGACCGAGCCGAGCATCCGGTAGGCCACAGCCCGCAGGTGCGCACGGTGAGCCTCGAACTGGTCTGCCAGCATCTCTTCCGCGTTCACTGTCACATCCTCGTGTTGCGGTCCGTCATAGAGGTGACGGACCATATCCCGTCAATGTGACGCACCGAACATGAGGAGTTCTCAATGGCATCAGGTATCAAGACCGTGATCTATCCAGTCAAGGATCTGGCCCGGGCGAAGGCGCTGTACGGGACAGTCCTTGGCGTGGAGCCCGACATGGACGAGGCGTACTACGTCGGGTTCACTATCGGTGGGCAGCACATCGGGCTGGACCCCAACGGTCACAAGAACGCCATGACGGGGCCGGTCTGCTACTGGCACGTCGACGACATCAACCAGTGCCTGCAGGGGCTCTTCGCGGCCGGCGCCGTGGAGCAATAGCAGATCCAGGATGTCGGTGGCGGCAAGCTGGTCGCGGCGGTCACCGCCGCAGACGGAAACGTCATAGGGCTCATCCAGGAACCCTGAGCGCCCCTGGTCTTGCGTCCGCGGCTTACCAGCGGTCCTGCACATGCTCGCGGATCTCAGCGTCGTAGATAGCGCGCAGAGCATCCAGGACTTCGCCTGACAGGGGCTCGATCTCGGCGGCGGCGGCGTTGCTCTTCACCTGAGATGCGTTGCGCGCACCCGGGATGACCGTGCTGACGCCGGGCTGGTCGAGGATCCATCGCAGCGCCAACTGCGCGGTCGTGAACCCCTTGGCGTGCGCGGCTACGTTGCGGGCCGCGCGTACGCCGACCTCGAACGGCACGCCACTGAAGGTCTCCCCCACGTCGAAGGCCTCACCCTGGCGGTTGTAGGTGCGGTGGTCCTCCGGCGCGAAAG
>DAITND010000231.1:0-4218 GCA_036834825.1 Dermatophilaceae bacterium | reverse complement strand
TTTCACTCATGCGCGTTCACATTGCCGACCATCCCCTCATCGCCCACAAGCTCACAGCGCTACGGGACAAGAACACCGACACCCCCACGTTCCGCCGGTTGGCCGATGAACTGGTGACGCTGTTGGCCTACGAAGCGACCCGCGACGTCCGTGTCGAGCCGGTCGACATCGAAACTCCCGTTGCCCCGAGCCGCGGCATCAAGCTGGCAAGTCCCAAACCGCTGGTTGTGCCGATCCTTCGCGCTGGCCTCGGCATGCTGGACGGCATGGTGCGGTTGTTGCCGACCGCCGAAGTCGGCTTCCTCGGCATGGTACGCAACGAGATCACGCTGGAGGCCACGACCTACGCCAATCGACTGCCCGATGACCTGTCCGGGCGTCAGTGCTACGTACTCGACCCGATGCTTGCGACCGGCGGCACCCTCTGTGCAGCGATCCGCTACCTCGTCGATCTGGGCGCTGACGACATCACCGCGATCACCCTGCTGTCGGCACCCGAGGGGATCGCGAGGCTTGAGGCGGACACGGCCGACCTGGACGTCCCCATCAGCATCGTCACCGGCGCGATCGACGAGAAACTCAACGAGCGCGGGTACATCGTTCCCGGTCTCGGGGATGCGGGAGACCGTCTGTACGGGATCGTGTGAGCAGGTCCCGCGGCGTGCCTTCACCACAACGAGGCGCGACTTTGGCATCATTACAAGGAGTTGTGACCATCGCAGGGCGCCGTACCAGGGAGACATCATGAAGACCGTCAAGAAGATCGTGCTCTGGACTGTGGGCGCCTTCTTCATCTATGCGGTCATCACGTCGCCGAGCCAGGCTGCCAACATCGTCCAAGGCGCCTGGAGCATCATCCTGCACGCGTTCGCGAGCATCGGCGCCTTCTTCAACGACATCCTGAACCGCAACTAGACCATGATCCTGGCGCGGGGCCGGGCGCGGCCTGACCTCGACGAACGGTTCCGTCACAGCAGGCTGCACCGGTACCTGCTGGCCGACGAGAAGGTGATCGTGGCCCAGCGCCAGCATTGGGCCTCAGTTGCCGTACCTGTCGGCTCCGCCGTTGTCGGCCTAATCGTGGTTGTCACACTCAACTTCGTCCTGCCGCCCAGCATCCTCACCGATCTGCTTTGGTGGGCCATGCTCGCCTTGGCCATGTGGGCCGCTTCGAGGTGGTTCATGTGGCGACGGAACTGGCTCGTTGCCACCAACAAGCGAGTGATCGTGAACTACGGGTTGTTCCACCAGGGGGTGGCCATGTTCTCGTTGAGCCGGGTCCCCGACCTGACGTACGCGCGTTCAACCCTTGGGCAGCTGCTGCGCTATGGCACGCTGAAGAGGGAGAGCACGGGCATCAACCAGACCCTGCATGAGGTCAGGTTCGTGGAACACCCCCACGCCACCTACACCACCATCTGTGCTGCGATCTTCGATCTCCAAGACCGCATGTTCGGGATGGATGAGGACGAGCACGACCACCGCCTAGAAGACGGCCGCCCACCTCCACACGCCCCCGGTCTGGTGGCGACTACCGCAGGAAGCCAAGGCCCCATCGAAGCGCGAGACGAGCCCGTCCAGGGCGACGACCCGCCAGGCATACAGATCCACTACGGCGTATCGCGGCACAACAACCGGGACCCTTGGCACCTCAGCGCGGACCTGAACGAATCTTCCCCCCGCGACGACTCCCTGCGCGAGGCCGACACCGGGCCGATTCCCTACCGGCGCTCCAGCACCGACGAGGGGGACGACTGGCGTGCTGCATCCAAGAACCACGACAAAAACCGCTGAGGTTCCTGCCAACGATCAGCCGAACGCCAAACTCCGGCTCCCGGGCGTCTGCCCCAGAGCCGGAGTTGCGTAGCCTGCCGGCCTTCAGCCTCAAGGCCCGCGAGCACGCTCAACCGTCAGGCAGTCAGAGGGCCTTGATGATGTCCTCGACTCGCTCCTTGGCATCGCCGAAGAGCATCGCGCTGTTCTCCTTGAAGAACAGGGGGTTCTGCACACCGGCATACCCGGTGGCCATGGACCGTTTGAAGATGACCACCTCCTTCGCGTGCCACACCTGGATCACCGGCATCCCGGCAATCGGGCTGCCCGGATCATCTTCGGCGCTCGGGTTCACGGTGTCGTTGGCACCGATGACGAGCACGACGTCGGTGTCAGCCAGGTCGTCGTTGATCTCGTCCATCTCCAGGACGATGTCGTAGGGCACTTTGGCCTCGGCGAGCAGGACGTTCATGTGGCCTGGCAACCGGCCTGCAACGGGGTGGATGCCGAAGCGAACCTTGATGCCGCGCTTACGCAGCCGTGCAGTCAGATCTGCCACTGGGTATTGGGCCTGCGCGACGGCCATGCCGTAGCCGGGAGTGATCACGACTGACGAAGCGCTCTTGAGCAGCTCAGCAACCTCTGAGGCCTTGGTCTCTCGAAAGTCGCCGTAGTCCTTCTCCTCGGTGGACACAGGGGCTCCACCGAATCCGCCGGCGATGACGCTGATGAACGAGCGGCCCATGGCACGGCACATGATGTAGCTCAGGATCGCACCAGAAGAGCCCACGAGGGCGCCAACGACGATCAGCAGGTCGTTGTTGAGCATGAAGCCGGCCGCGGCAGCGGCCCACCCGGAGTACGAGTTGAGCATCGAGATGACGACAGGCATGTCGCCACCGCCGATGGACGCCACGAGGTGCCAGCCGAGCGCGAGTGCGATCACCGTCATGATCAGCAGCGGCACGATGCTGCCCGAGCTCACGAACCAGACCATCAGCCCGGCCGAGATCAGCAGGGCCGCGAGGTTCATCTTGTGCCGTTGCGGGAGGGTGAGCGGTTTGGACGAGATCCGGGTACTGAGCTTGAGGAACGCGACGACCGAACCGGTCAGGGTCACGGCACCGATGAACACGCCGAGAAACACCTCGACCGAGTGGATGTTGGCGAGGGAGCCCTCAAGCCCCTTTTCGGTCAGGAACGAGTTGTAGCCGACGAGCACGGCCGCTGCGCCGACGAGGCTGTGCAGGATCGCGATCAGCTCGGGCATCTCCGTCATCTCGACGCTCCTGGCCCGCCAGAGGCCAATGGCAGCGCCGATCGCCATCGCGACGAAGATAAGCCCCAGGGTGGCCGGGACGCCAATAGGCGGGGCCGTGAGCGCCAACACAGCGGTCGCGACGATGGCGATAACCATGCCGGTGACGCCGTAGGCGTTGCCGGTCTTGGCGGTCTCGTGCTTGGAGAGGCCGGCCAGGGCCATGATGAACAGCAGGGCGGAGACGATGTATGCCGCCTGGACGATGGTGGTCATCTCGACTCAGCCCTTCCGGAACATCGTGAGCATGCGCTGGGTCACGGTGAAACCACCGAAGACGTTGATGCTGGCGATTGCAAGGGCTATGAAGGACACGACCGTGACAACGCCGCCGTGGCCGATCTGGCTGAGGGCGCCGACCAGGATGATGCCCGAGATGGCATTCGTCTCCGACATCAGCGGCGTGTGCAGGGCGTGTGTGACGTTGAAGATGACGTAGTAACCCACGACACAGGCGAGCGCGAAAACCGTGAAGTGGCCGAGGAACGCGGCGGGCGACACTTTCGCCAGCCCGAGGAACAGCACGGCCGCGAGCGCCATGAAGGCGTACCTCCGTCGCGGGTCCTTTTGCTTGGGCTCAGGTTTCACCGCGACGGGAGCGGCCACAGCGGCGGGCGGAGCCGACACCTGCACCGGCGGCGGGGGCCAGGTCTTCTCACCGTCGCGAACCACAGTCATCCCGCGCTGCACGACATCGTCGAAGTCGAGGACGATCTGGCCGTCCTTGCCGGGTGTGAGGAGCTTCATCAGATTGACGATGTTCGTACCGAAAAGCTGGGAAGACTGGGTGGGCAGCCGCCCCGGAAGGTCGGTGTAACCGATGATCCGGACGCCATTGTCACTCACCACGAGCTCGTCGGGCCGGGAGAGCTCGCAGTTGCCGCCGTTAGCCGCTGCCATGTCGACGATGACGCTGCCCGGCTTCATCGTTGCCACCATCGCGGCGCTGATCAGTCGCGGCGCAGGCTTCCCCGGGATCAGCGCGGTGGTGATGATGATGTCCACTTCGGCGGCCTGCGCCGCGTAGAGCTCCTCCGCCTTGCGGTTGAAGTCCTCCGAAGTCTCTTTGGCGTAGCCGTCGGCGCTCGGCGCCTGCTGCTCCATGTCGATCTTCAGGAAGTCGGCGC
>DAITND010000230.1:0-4230 GCA_036834825.1 Dermatophilaceae bacterium | reverse complement strand
GTCGCCAGGGAGCTGGCGCTCAGATTCAATGAGGGTGAGGTCAGCGACTCCAGGGCCGCGGCCATCTCACCAAGTGGACCGCCACCGCCGATGTAGGAGTCAATGGTCGATTGCTCCAACGCGCTTCGGGTGAACTGAGCCTGCCGGCCGAGCTGAACGAGGCGGGTTCTGTGGACCGTAGCCTTGGTCTCAGCGGCGACCTGTGCTGTCCTGGTCGCAGACAGGTTCGCCAACAAGGTGTCTGCCTGGGCGTAAAGGCGCTCAAGCCGTGAGTTTGCCGCATCAACCACGGCATCAGAACTCATCAGGGCAGCGCGCAATCCGTCGGCCGTTGTGATGTGTCCGGCGACCTCGCGCGGTTAGGATCGCCGCGGCCGACCTTGGGCGGAGGGGTCGATGGGACGCCTGCGTTTGCGGTGGGGCGACCGTGACCACGACGCCGGTGACCAGGGGCACAACCAAGCCTGTCGCCACACTGATACGCACGATATAGCGCCCGATCCCAAGGCCCTGCCTGACCGATCGGACAGTGCCCAACAGTTGCGCCTACGCATTCCCTCAACAGCCCGGACTTGAGATAACTCCTGGCCGAGGCTACGGACCAATGGTGAGCCAACTTGGGAGTGCGCCCGAAGATGGCCAAGACGGATTAGTCACTGTGGCTTCCGCATTCGGCCGACTAGATATTTCGCCGATAATCTACATTATGTCAATTTAGATGGATTTCCGCCTGACGATCCCCGGCAAAGACGAGCTGTGGGAACTCCCCCATGACCGGCGCTGGCAGGTCCGTCGTGGTGGTCAAGTCGCAGGGTTTCGACGCGGTACGCAGGGTCGTTGGTGTTGTACAGGACGTTGTACAGAATTCGGTACAGACCGCGACGGGCGCTGTAGTGACTTTTTGAGATCTCGATCGAGCGGCTCGCCGACCTTTCAGGGGTTTCGCGCGAGATTGCCGAGGACAAACTCGATGGTCGCGATTGACTCGCGCCCCCAGTGCTCCCCGCATCCTGGAGATCTTCAGCGACGTCCAGCGCCACCAACTGATCAGTGGGGACCATGTCGTGCAGACCTTTCAGCCCCAACTCACCCCCATCCAACAGCAGGTCCTGGACCTCCTACACATCCCAGCAAGCATCTACACCTGAACCCCAAAGTGGGGGCCATATCGACATCGAGAAGTGCGGAACGTCAGTTGAACTGAGCAGATTGACCGGTGCCCAGGCTCTCAGTCTGAGATCACGGGCTGCGGACCTGGCATCGTCGTGGCCACGTTCCGAGCCTTAGGACGGGGCCACGCGAAAACCAGAATGATGACGACGACTGCCCAGGCCAGATGCACGGCCCCGACCGCCTCCTGATGGGTGAACCACCAGCGAGTCAGACCTGTTGTCTTCGTCAGTGCGTGGGCAAAGTCTCGGGTGAATGGCTGCCAGAACAGGACGACCGTGGCCAGCGTGGTCCACGGGATCCTCCAGCCGGTGCCGAGCAGGTCGAAGACGACGGCGGCGAGTGCGGCACTGCCGATGTAATAGGCGTTGTCCTTCGGGTCCAGTGCCAGTCGCACTGCGACGGAGACGAGCAACACTCCCGGCAGGCCTCTGGTCAGGACTGCCACGGTTGCCGCTGCGGGTGAGAGAACGAGCTGGGCTGTGCGCCCCCACGCCGGTACCAACACGCCGCGCACGCCCAGGGTGTGCAGTCCCGACGCTGGAGACAAACCGACCGGCGGGTGCAGGGCGCCGAGCGTGCGCGGGTTGGCGAGCACGAAGGGCGCCCAAGCCAGCGCAGTTCCGGCGGCCGCCACGGCTGCCGCACGCAGCCGGCCCCACGGTAGGACGAGCAGCAGCGGCAGGAACCCGACTGCCCACGGTTTTGCCGCGATGGCTGCCGCCAGCGCTACCCCTGCCAGGACGGGCCGGTCGGCGGACACCGCGCGAAGAGCCACGATGGCGAAGATCATGGCGAGGACGTCGTCAAGGTGCCCCCACCGGACCGAAAGAACCGTCCATGCCGGGATGAGCACGATGGCCGCGATGAAGATCCGCTGGTGCCTTTTGGCTGGGGCCACCAAAGGCGCGAGCGCAGCGATAAGCAAAGGGCCGGCCACAGCCATCCCAAGCAGCGCGACGCTCTTGCCGACGTTGGCGGGAAGGGGGCCGAGCAAAGCGGCCACCACCAACGACAGAGGGCCGGTCTGTAGCCATGGAGCGTCAGCGAAGAGGTTGAGGCCGGAGCCGTGCAGAAGAAGCCTGGAGCCCTCAACGGAGAAGTGCCACGACAGACCGGAATCCGGCCACATGTGCCAAGCCCACCACGCGGCCCACAGGGCCACGACAGTCCAGGAGGCTACGACAGGCAGCGCCTTACGGTGTACCTCCATGTCAATCACCCTAGTGATCCACATCGCTGTTCTTGCCTAGGAAGGCGGTTCCGAGCCGGGGTGGGTCGCCATGAGATCTGACCGGCGGACTGCTCGAGGATGGTCTGCCGGCCGTCCTCCTCGTCCCACTGGCTGCCGACCTCGATGAACCCGAGTCCGGCGCGCAAAGCGGGAGGCCAGATTCTCAGGGCTACCCGTCGCGCGGAACCGGAGCACTGCGGGGTCGTCCTGTGACCAGCCGAACATGGCGAGCACGGCTTCTCGCGCGTAACCCTGTCGGCGGTAGGCGGGAAACACCTCGTAGCAGATCTCCGGCATGACGGCTTCGTGGGTCATCGGACCAGATCCAGGCAGTCCGAGCTGACGTCAGTGTTCGCCATCCGGGTCGTCATACTCCCCAAACCTCCCCCAGCGCAGAAACGACCTTCCAGTCGCGGGTTGTTGCCACTACTCCCCCGCGCTCGATCCGGGCGTTGCTGAGCTTCGCCTGGTGCGACGGGTGCGCGAACCACAGGTAGACCTCACGCCCGTTGGCGTGTGCGCGCTCCCCTGCGACGTCCCAGCCGTTCATCGTTGCCGTGAATCCCTCACCGGGATCTTTCTTGAGGAAGGTGACATAACGTCGTGACTCGCCTTCCCATGGAGCTGGCAGACCCATCCCGTATGAGGTCAACTCGCCCAGCTGATCGGGCGTCCGAACGATGGCTGTCACGGTGAACCCGCAGAGATCCTGCAATGCCACCTCCAAGGCGGCCTCCACCTCAGGGACCGAATTCAGGCTCGAGGTGAAGCGAAGGTTTCCGCTCTGGATGTAAGTCTCAACTTCGCCATAACCTCGATGGACCAGTCCTGCTCGCAGATCAGCCATCTTGACGAACCGCCCGCCGACGTTGACCGCCCGCAGGAACGCGATGTGGGTGGGCATCAGATCGTGAGCGTCCCGCGGCCGATTTCACGCACGGCACCACTGACCAGGATGGTGCCGTCCTGCTCCACCGCCAGGTCCAGGACCGATGGGCGCTGGATCGCACTCCCCTGATGGATGCGGCGTCGAATCCCTCGTTCGTGGTTCGCCAGGAACCAGCCGCCGAGGTTGGCACACGCCGATCCGGTTGCCGGGTCCTCGATCACCGAGTTGTTCTGCGTGAAGAAGAGCCGGGCCTCGATGGTGTCGGGACCTGTCGGGGCCCAGAGGTAGACCATTGACTCACCATCTGGCCTTGCGCCGAACCTGGCCAAGAGCGCGGGATCGGCGGATGCAGCCCTGACGTCCTGCGCCGTGCGTAGCGGCAGGATCAGCTGGATGGTGCCGGTGTCGACCCACAACGGTTCTGCCGCAACGCGATCTGCAGTCAGTGCGATCATTGCGGTCAGATTCGAGCGCGACACGTCCACAGGGTAGGACATCGGCGCGTTCGCCTGCAGAGTCCACACCTTGTCCGTTAACTGCACCGGGATGTCTCCGGCTGGCATACGCAGGCGGATGTTGTTCCCCGCGTTCGACAGCTCACGCACGACATACGCCGTGCCAAGGGTTGGGTGTCCGGCGAACGGCATCTCGTAGCTTGGCGTGAAGATGCGGACGTTGGCGCTCACATCTGCCCCACCGGGGGTGATGAAAGTCGTCTCCGAGAGATTGAGCTGGCGGGCGAGGTCCTGCATGTCGTTTTCGGACAGGCCTGCCGCGTCCTCGAAAACGCACAGCGGGTTGCCGGAGAACGGATTGTCACCATCGGTGAAGACGTTCAGGATGCGATAGCTGAGCAACCGGCTGTTGGGCGACATGGCGGTCAGGGCTCGATTCGCGTTGTGACAGCAGTGCCGAGCTGTACGGTCCGGCTCACGGT
>DAITND010000229.1:0-4236 GCA_036834825.1 Dermatophilaceae bacterium | reverse complement strand
ACCACCAAGAGGGCTTCACCCCAAGGAGCGTCTTTCGACGCCCCAAAATGTGGGTCCCCCGCTCCTGCCAAGCGGATGTTGAGAGTCTTGAATGCGGTGACAGGACTAGGCGAACCGCATCAAGTACTGCGCCGAAGATAGCGAAGCCCGACCACCGTACATAGGGACGGCCCAAATGTCACATCCCGGTCTCAGGGAGGTGAATAGCTGGCCAAGAACAGGGGCGCAGGGGCCGCCCGACTCGGCTGCGCCTTCTGGCTTGGCTGAGCCGAGGTTCAGAGGTCCTTCGCGAGGTCGGATCTAGACTGAGGGTGCCCAGTTCTTGACGAAAGTGGGGGGAGGTTCGGGTGTCATCGCGCGGATCCGACGTCATCGCTCAGATGCGTTCGGCGCTGACCAGACGTGGGCGCAGGCCGGGTCTGCGTACGGCCAAGACGACGCTCGCCGCTGTTTTGTCGTTCGTTCTGGCCCAGCAGCTGTTGACCAGTCCACAGCCGGTGCTGGCTCCCCTGACAGCGCTGCTCGTTGTGCAGCTGACGATGTACGAGACTGTGGCCAGCGGTTTGCAGAGGGTCGCCAGTGTCGTGGCCGGAGTGCTGATCGCGGTCGGTGTCGCCACCTGGGTCGGGCTGACCTGGTGGAGCTTGGGCGTGGTCGTGGCTGCGTCGCTGGTCATCGGCCGCCTCCTGCACCTTGGTAACCATCTGCTCGAGGTTCCGATCTCGGCCATGTTGGTGCTGGCAGTGGGCGGCGCGGAGGGACCGGCCCTGGACCGGGTCTACGAGACGCTGGTCGGAGCTGCGGTCGGTGTGGGCGTCAACGTTGTGATCGCTGCTCCGCTATACGTGCAACCGGCCAGCGACGCGATCGGTGAGCTGGCCGAACGGATGGCAATGTTCCTGCGACAGCTCGCCGATCAGCTGGGTGCAGGGTGGTCGCGCGAGTCAGCCGACCGGATGTTGAACGAGGCCCGGCGTCTCGGTGACGAGGTTGCCCACGCTGGCCGGACCCTGGGTCGCGCCCAGGACAGCGCCAGGTTCAACCCACGCGTTGCCCGTGCCCGCGAGGCACTGCCTCGGCTGCGCACCGGGCTGACAGGGCTCGAGCACACCTACGTCACGATCCGCAACCTGTGCCGTTCCCTCCTTGACCGGACCTACTTCGTGCCCAGCGAACAGGCGGGGACCGTGTACGACGCACAGGTTCGCGGAGTGCTCGCCCAGGTGCTCGGTGCTGCGGCGGATGCCATCGAACAGGTGTCAGCGGTGACATCCGGCACCGGAGCCGTGGACGCCGCCCGGACGGAGGTCGACCAACGACTATCCGAACTGCATCGCCTCCGGGACCGGCTTGCCGAGCTCCTGCACGAGGAGTCGAGCGCGGATCGGGCGGTCTGGCAACAACATGGATCCCTGCTCGCCGACCTGGACCGGATGCGGATCGAGGTAGGGGCCGCTGTCCGCCCGCCTGAGCAGGCGTGGCGAGCACCTCCGGTCATCGAGAGTCATCGGCGAGCCTTGCGCCAGATCGTTGCGGCCGCCCGCCAGGGCGCCGAGCGTCGGCGGCGCCGCACCTGACCCAGCCCGCCGGGCCCGCGAGATGGGGCCATTCACTCGGAGCCGGGCGCCGCCATTGTCTGCATGTGGCCATTGGCAGGTGGGCGTTTCTTGGAGTAACAGCCGAAAGAATGCTCATCCATGATGTTGACGTGGCGGGCGACGGCACCGACGTGATCGCCACGTATGGCCTAAAGACGTCGGGAGTGATCGTCAAGGCGGCCATCATCTGCGCAGTCGGCCTCACCCACACCATGCTGTGGCGGTACGCGTGGAGCCGTTAGATGTCGTCCCAGGATGTCGATCCAGATCTCCAGGGCTTCTTGCGAGCTTGGAGCCTGGCAGTCCTGGTGGTCTTCCTGAGCTCTCATCCTCTTGGCGCTGTTCAGTCTTGATGGGGCGAAGTACTTGTGGCTGGAGTGCTAGCCCTTGACCTGGCGCTGGTGGCTGTCTATCAGCGACGCCCCGGTGCCGTAATGAGCGCAAATGCGGCACCCAACCGGCAGCCGGTGCACATCCCCGGGCGCATGGCCACTCTCGTTGGTGACCACCGGCGGCGTTGCCGGCCGGCTCGTCCCAGACTGCTCTCTTGCCGGATCAGCGACGACGGCCTCGTGGCCGCAACCGCAGATTCGGCAGCGCCGGTGCTCTGAGGCGCTCCGGTCCCGGATAGTGCGACACCTCGCCAAACCTCGGGTCGCCGCCGGCGTTCCACTGCAACCGCGCCTGCTCGATCTCCTCATGGGTTCGCGCAACGAAGTTCCACCACATGACGATCTCCTCCTCGAACGGTAGGCCGCCCAGCAGCAGCACCCGCGCATCAGCGGACAGCTCAAGATCCAGGTGGTCGCGGTCGGTGCCCAGATAGATGCCTTGACCGCTGTGAACATCTTCGCCGCAGACACCGACCGTGCCGACCAAGGGCACCAGCATGTGCTCGTATGCCGGATCCAACGGCACCCTTCCGGCTCGCAAGTGCGCAGACTGCGGCGAGAGCTCGACACCTACCAACGCAGTCGCGCTCTCGGCCGGCGCCACCGTCGAACCCAGGCGGCCAACGAAGACCCTGGCCCGCACTCCAGGGGCATCCCAGACCGGCGCCGGGTCGTGCAGAAAGAAAGAGTGATCACCGCGGCGGGCATGCTCCGGCAGCGCCACCCACAGCTGGGCGCCATGGAGCACCGGCCCGTGGTCCACGGGAGAGTTCTCAGAGTGCGCAATCCCGTTGCCAGCAGTCATGATGGCGACTCGCCCAGGCTCAACCCGTGCCGTCGTGCCGAGGCTGTCCCGGTGCAGCACCGTTCCCTGGACCAGCCAGCTGACAGTCTGCAGCCCCATGTGCGGATGGGGCGGCACCGCCATACCGGTTTGGTCGTGCACAGCGGTGGGGCCGAACACGTCCACGAAGCACCAGGCGCCGACCATCCGTCTTTCTTTGTGCGGCAGCAACCTCAGCACCTCGTTGCGAGGGCTGATCATGGCATGGATGGCGTCGTAGACCTGAGCCTCACGCCCGCATGCTGCGGGGTCGTCCGTGCAGTCCGCGTAGAGGTCAGCGACGATGTTGCTCATGGTTCGAGGCTAAGACCCCGCTCGCGCAACGGTCGAGGCCAAGGCCGATCGGCTCACCTTCTGGACGCAGACGGAGCCTTGGCCAGAGGTGGCGAAGCGCTGCTGTCGGCGGTGATCTTCCCCTCAGCGCGGTTCTTGACACCGTGCAGCATCTGTTGGGCCATGACGAAGTCAGCAGGGATGATCAGGGCCCAGTACGACGCTGCCAGCCACCACGGTCCGAGGCTCACCCGGGAGCGGAAGATGAACCGGGTGCGCCCGGCGCCGACATCACGCAGCGTGAACGCCCACGTCCAGTCCATCCAGGTATCGAATCGTTCGGCGAACTGCGGTGGCAGATGCTCGCTCGAGTGCAGGACCAGATGTCGGTTCGGTTCGAGGATGTCGACGGTGAACCCGCATCCAGTCTCTGGTGCACCATCGGGCACCCAGTCGCCCACCGAGAGGTGCTGCAGCTCGGGCACGATGCGATTGGTGCTGGGTGGGTTCGCAGGGAACAGAAGGCGGTCCACCCAACGCGCCGTATACCACTGGCCGCGATGCCAGCCGAGCTGCACGAGCCACGGCCAGATGAGCTCGGGCGGGGTGTCGATGGTGATGGCGTGGGTGGTGACCATCATCGGATGCTGGATGAGCTCGTCGCCGGGTAAATGAGCCTCTTGCTCGGCTCTTGTCGCGCCCGCAGTGCGCCCCAGCCGATGCAGCCCCGCCAATCCGGCTGCTGCGAGTGCACCGATCGCTACGCCCTGATACTTCACCGTCGTGTCCACATCGCACCTCCGCCGGCGGTTCCCTTCAACCCGGCTCTGCTGACCTAACTGCATGGTCAACGATGTCGCCGGCATCAGACAGGGGCAAAGGTCCCATGGCCGGTAGGTCGGGGACCTTCGCGCTGGAGCAGGGTCAGTCCGTTACTCGACTTGCGAGGCGTCGATAGTCGAGGTCGGCGTAGTCGGGATGGCGCTCCATCTAGTGCCGGACGAACGGGCACAGTGCGAGCATGGGAAACCGCTGTAAGCGGACATCATCCAACGCTCCGCGCACGAGTCGACTCCCGATACCTTGTCCCTGCAGGTGTGGTTCGACCTGCGTGTGCGTGAAGACGATG
>DAITND010000228.1:2755-4287 GCA_036834825.1 Dermatophilaceae bacterium | reverse complement strand
GCCGACACGGTCTATGTCTCCTTCTACAAGGGGCTGCGTGGGCTTGGCGGAGCAGTTGTCGCAGGGTCCGAGGAGGTCATCGCCGAGGGGCGGCTCTGGCGCAGCCGTCACGGCGGCACGCTGTGGACGATGTTGCCGTATGCCATGTCCGCCCGGCGCGGGCTTCGCGAGGAGCTACCGCGGATGGCGGAGTATCACCAGCGAGCGCTCGAGATGGCAGAGTTGTTGGCAGCCAAGGGGATTCGCACCTTCCCTCAACGGCCGCACTGCAACGCCTTCCGCCTCATTGTTCAGGCACCTGGCGACGTCGTCACCGAGAAGGTTGTCACCGTCATGGAGCGCGAGCGCTTTGCTGTCACGCCACCGTGGCGAGACTCAGAGGACGTCCCTGGCTGGTCCTGGACGGAGTTCTCGGTGGGCCCGGCAACCATGGACTGGTCGCCGGAGGGCGCGGTCGAAGTGCTCGCTCGAGTCCTGCTTGGCTGATCAAGGCGGAAGCTCTCGCCTGGTCGAAGGCAGAACGTGGGTCAAGGCGCTGTACAGCCCGTGAGGTCTGGCAGGACCAGGGTGCGTTGGACGGGTCGCACATGCTCACGGGCTGCGGTGGATGCCTGAGATTGCTGTCACCAGACCTCGTCCGGTTGCCGGTTGCCCCTGGAGGCAGTAGGCGACGGCTGGGCTAGTGCGCAGCCACCTCACACGTCCGTTGGTCTCTCACTAGCGGGCCACCTCCTTTCATGTGCACCTACAAAGGTAGGTCGACAGATGGCCGCTCGCAATAGGTTTGTTGCTCTGTGAGCAGGTGGCAGGGCGCCGGTCAGACTGTGCTGACGACCTCGTTGAAGTCCAGACGCGGCAGCCGGTCCGTCCAGGCATCGCGGCCAGGCTTGCCGATGTTGACGACGGCCAGGACCTCGTGCCCGCCTTCGGGGAAGAATGCGTCGTTCAGTGCGGGAGAGTCATAGCCGGTCATCGGGCCTGCGGCGAGGCCGGCCGCGCGTACGGCAAGGATGAAGTATCCGACCTGCAGGGTGGCGTTCATGTCAGCCGTCTTCGCGCGCAGGGCGTCGTCGGCAGCGAACATGTCCCGGGCGCCGGGGAAATGAGGGAACGTCTTGGGGAAGTTCTCGTGGAAGGCGTGGTCGGCGGCGAGGATGGCCACCAGGGGAGCGGTGGCGGTCTTTGCCTTGTTGCCGTCCGACATGGTCTGGACGAGCCGCTCGCGGGCCTGCGACGAGCGCACCAGCACAATGCGCAGGGGCTGGTTGTTCATCGAGGTCGGCGCCCACTTGGCCAGGTCGTAGATCGCCTTGACCTGCTCGTCGCTGATCGGCTCATCGGTGAACGTGTTCGCGGTGCGGGCATCACGGAACAGCAGGTTCTGAGCCTCTTGGGAGAGGGCGAGCTGGTCGCCGAACTCGGTCTCGAAGTCGGCGGTGGCAACGGACGGGTCCTGCACAGAGAGGGTCATGTGTGCTTGAACCGTCAACTAGTAGCCCTCATTCCCGCTCCTTGCATGACTTGGGTCACAA
>DAITND010000228.1:0-2655 GCA_036834825.1 Dermatophilaceae bacterium | reverse complement strand
CACGATCACCTCGGGCACGCTCACCTCGGACGGAAAGTCGCGGCGTCAACGGAGATCCACACCGCATCGGCCTGGGCGAGCAGGCGTCCGCTGGCGGCATACAGGCAGGTTCCGCTGTAGTACTTGCGGCCGTCCTGCCCCTGTGGCCAGGCCATCACGACGTGGGGCTCCCCGACTTTTGGCAGGTCACGGATTGATGCCGTCATCGTCGCAAGGACTATTTCGCGTTCGGCGATACCGCAGGCCCAGCCGCCGGGGCAGTCCAGGGCAGCCCAGACAACCTCCGGGGTGGACTCATGTGGCGTCCAGGAGGCCGCTCGCAGCGTGGTGTGCCCGGCGAGCAGGCCGGTGTGCAGGCACAGCGCGTCGGAGGGGTTCCGTTCGGTGCCACAGGCGAAGCAGGTGGGGAACGGATGCGAACGCAGGCCTTCGTAGGCGGGTCCGGCCGACTGCGCCTGCGGGTAGGTCACCGGCGTCGGGAGTTCCGTGACGTCCAGTGGCTCGGCCGCAAAGGCCTGCGCTACGAGGATCTGGCCGTCCCACACCTCCACCGTGCCGTCGTCACCGCGGGAGATCGCCATCTCGGTGTCCAGTGGCGGGGGGGTGCGCAGGCGAACCGTGACTGCACTACCGTCCAGGGCCCCATCAACGAGCTGGGCCAAGTGACCACTGGTCCAGCCGCCGTTGCCGGACATCGGCGGGCCGCAGAACCGGGCGGGGACGACAAAGGACTCGCTCATGAGGCAACGCTAGTCTCCAGCGCCGAAGGGGCGCGGCGCGAGCCATCCCCTCTTCGAGCCATCAGTGAGAGGGTAGGTGCGTGACGGACTTGATTGACACCACTGAGATGTACCTGCGAACGATCTACGAGCTCGAGGAGGAGGGCATCGTCCCTCTGCGGGCTCGCATCGCCGAGCGTCTGGGCCACTCTGGTCCCACCGTTTCCCAGACCGTGGCACGCATGGAGCGCGACGGTCTGCTCGCACTCGCCGGCGACCGGCACCTCGAGTTGTCAGTCGAGGGGCGTCAGAAGGCGGTGCGTGTCATGCGCAAGCACCGACTGTCCGAACGCCTTCTGGTTGACGTGCTGGGTCTTGAATGGGAGTACGTCCACGATGAGGCGTGCCGATGGGAACACGTCGTCAGCGAGCGGGTTGAGCGCAAGATCCTCGCGCTCTTGGGCGAGCATCGAGAGAGTCCGTATGGCAACCCGATCCCTGGGCTCGACGAGCTGGGGGAGCCGCTGAACGAGGAGTTCCGTCTTGGGGTTACCAACCTTGTTGAGCTGGTCGCCCAGGGGGCCAGCGCCGCGACAGTGCGCCGGATAGGCGAGCCGGCCCAGGTCGACCCCGAAGCGCTCAACCTGCTGACGCAGGCTGGTCTAATGCCGGGGCGGCGCGTTCTCATTCGCCGCGAAGGTGCTTGGATCGTTGTCGTGCGCGAAGGGGCCGATGCTGCGGCGGGGGTGTCGCTTCCCGAGTCCGTCGCCCTGCACGTGTTTGCCGATGCCCCGGCCTAATCCTCCCAGGAGGTAGCAGTCGCGGCCTGCTCAGCCCACTCTGGGCTGGTGGGTAACAGGCCAGTCCGGGCTGGTGAAGTCCTGCAGGATGATCACCGACGGCACCTTCGCGCCGGCTTGGCCGACGGGCCGGCACCGCCGCCGGGGAGAAGAGCGATGGCGGGGTCGAGCGGGAAGGTGCCGCCTCCCCCGCTGCAGTCCCAGTAGTTGATGGGGCCGTCGCACACCGGCTGCAGCTCGATCTTGTCGCTGACGTTGATGCCGTCGATGAGCACCCGCAACCGGCCAGGCCCGCGACTTCCAGGTTCAGGTTGCGTTTTGGGTCATACGGACACGACGCGGCCAGGGCCTGGTTGGCGTTCGCCCGCCGTTGTCGGACCCACGTCCTGAACGGCCAACGCACCCGGCCAGACGGAGGTGTCCGCGCCTGCGGGGCGTGGTGGGCAGGGATAGCCTCGCCAGGGCACGCTCTCGTAGACAGCCGCATGAATCTTCGCGGTCGTGGGGGCGCAAGCGAGGGGCCGGACCCGGTTGTGAGGGAGACATCTGCCGCTACGGTGGTGTTGGTGTCGGTGGCGACGCCGATCGGTTCGCAAAAGTGGCCCCCGGTGATGGCGCACATGGCGATGCCTGTGCGGCCCGGGCCAGTGAAGTTCGCGACCATCCGGGTGAACCAGTCATTGATCAGAATCAGGTTGCCCTTCGGGTTACCGCTGGGCGTGCACGTCATCGGCACACTCAGCGCTCGGCCGGGCAGCGCCGGTGGGCAGCTCGCCGCGCCGCGCCTTCGCCAGGCGGACGCGAACTCGTTGACCATCATCCGCCGGACGTAGGCCTCGTGGTTGCCATGTATCCGACCCCAGGACTGCCAGGCCTTGGCCAGCGCGATCTGGACGAAGTCCTCGGCGGCCTCCCCCTGGCGGGTCAGCAGGACAGCCGTGTGGTGCAACGCAGACCCTCGGGCGGTGTGTCCCTCATGGCCTGTGTACCTCCTGGCGTCCGGAAATGGTGCCATGTTCGGCGGCCCCACAATGCAGGCCGTCACGATCTGGTGCACACAAATGACAACCGGGTGCACGGGAGGTGTACGGGAGCGGCAGTGGCCGAACGGTAGCCCCGTCTTCCCACTCTGATGG
>DAITND010000227.1:0-4311 GCA_036834825.1 Dermatophilaceae bacterium | reverse complement strand
AAGGCGGCAGGTGCCCATGGGACACGATGCACGAGTATACGGATGATCGGGCGGAAGTCCGAACCGATAGGTGTCATCGTCCCCCGAGGTCACTCGGACGTCGAGCAACCGGTCAACACCTTAGCCCTGGCGGCGGCACAACGCCCTTCACAAGGTATGCATCGACCGTGCCGTCGACACATGAGTTGTGCCGCATGTATGCCGTGTGCCCGTCGCCGTTGTAGGTGATGAGATGCCCGTTCTGGAGCTCAGCGGCAAGGCCCTGCGCCCATTTGTACGGTGTGGCCGGGTCCCGCGTTGTCCCCACGACCACGATCGGCCCGCTGCCGGCTGCCGTGATCTTCTTGGGAGCGTTGTTGGCCGGCACCGGCCAGTAACCACATGGCACCGTGCTCCAGGCCAGGAACGGACCCCACGTCGGCGCTGACGCCGTCAGCGAGCGCGCTTCAGACTCGTAGTGGGTCGGGGCCTTGACGTCGGATCGGTCCAGGCAGTTCACGGCGTAGATCACCTGCATCAGGTTTCCGACGTACGCGCCGGTGCTCGTACGTTCGGCATAGTCGTCCGCAAGTTTCATCAAAGGACCGCCCTGACCCGCGAAAGCCTGGCGCAGCGCGTCCGTAAGGTCGGGCCAGTGCTGTGGGTCATACATCGGGCCCGCGACTCCGAGCGAGGCCCACCCTTCCGTGAGCGTCTTGACATAGGGGTCGTCCAGGGGCAGCGGCTTTGCATCCATCTGCTTTAGAAAGCCGCGTAGCTTGGCCATCCCAGAGTCGACGGAGTCACCCAGAGGACAGTTTCCCTTGTCGATACAGTCCTTGACGTAGGCCCTGGTCGCCGCCTCGAAGCCGACAGCCTGACCCTCGTTGACCTGACTGGAGGTGAGGTTCGGATCTATGACGCCGTCAAGGACGAACTTCCCGACCTTTGTGGGGAATAGGTCGGCATAGGTCGCGCCGAGGAAGGTGCCGTAGGACTTGCCGAGGTAGTTCAGCTTCGCCTCCCCCAATGCCGCACGAAGGACGTCCATGTCCTTGGCCGCTTCGATCGTGGAGACGTGGCCGAGCAGCGCGCCACCGTTGGCCTTGCACTTGTCGGCAAAGGCCTTGGCTGAGTCCACAAGCTTCTGTTCCTCCGTCCTGTTGTCCGGCGTCGGGTCGCCGCCGAGGAACGTGTCGAGCTCACGGTCGCTCAAGCACTTGACCGGCGCTGAGGTCCCGACGCCCCGCGGGTCAAAACCCACGACGTCATATGCCGCGCGCACCGGGTCGGTGAAGCTGGCTCCGGCGGCATACAACACCCCCGACCCACCGGGGCCACCGGGATTGACCACCAGAGCGCCGACCCGCTCCGATGGGTTCGTCGACGCGACCTTAATCACGGACAGCCGCAGAGTGCCACTTTCAGGGTAGGCGTAGTCGATCGGCACGACCAGCCTGGCGCACTGATTGTTGCCGCAGTCTGACCATGCCAGGTCCTGCTTGTAGAACCTCGCGAGCGTCACCTGACCCGAGGGAGGCACCTGGGCCGCGCTCCTCTGGGCTGGGTTGGGTGTCTTGGCCTGCGTCGACCCGTCGGGGATGAATGCGCATCCAGACATGGTCAGTGCCGCTGCAAGGACGCCGGCCACCGACAGGACCAGGCGTCGCCCGCGCGGCAAGCCGATGAAGGGGGTGTCCCCCAAGGATGTCACGCACGTGCTCCCGTCGTCGTTCTGGCGTCCGACGTTACCCCGGAACCCTGGGTCAGCTTTTCAGGAGGTTGGCGTCAAGGGTGCTGCAGAGAGATCGCCATCGCCTCGAGCGCCAGCAGCGAGTGGACGTTGGCGTCGATCCGCTCGCGGGCGGTGCCGATGGCATCCATGCAACCGAGCAGCTGCTCTGGTGACAGGACGCGTGCCAGCTGCCGGACCTGCTCGGTCATGTCCTGGTTGACCAGCCCGATCGAGGCGCCGGTATGCATCACCAGCGCGTCACGGTAGATCGAGAAGAGATCCATCAGCGAGCGGTCGATGACGTCTCGGGTGAACCGGGTGGCCCGGGTCTTCTGCTCTCTCTCCAGCGCTGAGACCTGTGCGCGCACGTGCGGCGGCTGGACACGTGCGGCGGGGTCGGCACCCAGGGTCTCCATCAGCCGGGCCCTCTCGCCGGCATCGCGTTCGGTCGAGGCCGCGACCGACTCCTCCCTCGCGATGGAATCGAGGTCAGCTGCGGCGCCGACCGCGTCGCCGACACTGCGGATCTTCGCCGCCAGCGCAATGACGTCGTGCCGTCTGATCCGGGCGCCCTCGTTCCGGGCCAGCCTGCGCGCGAGCCCCACGTGGCACTGGGCCGCGCGAGCGGCAAACATCGCCATGGTGGGGTCGATGCCGTCGCGGCGTACAAGCAGCGCGGCGACCGCCTCCACCGGGGGAGTGCGGAACCGAACGTGCCGCGAGCGCGAGCGGATCGTGATGATGACATCCTCGAGCGAGGGAGCACACAAGATCCACACAGTTCCGGGAACCGGCTCCTCCAGCGCCTTGAGCAACGCGTCGGCTGCTCGCTCGTGCAACCGGTCGGCATCCTCGATGACGATCACCCGCCAGCGCCCGACAGAGGGACGCCGTGCGGCCAGCTGGACCAGGTCACGTGCCAGCGCCACTGTCAGGGTGAGACCCTCCGTGGCGATGACATCGACGTCGGCGTGCGTGCCTTCCAGCGCGGTGCGGCACTCCCGGCAGGTGCCACAGCCACCGTCGGGGCACTGCAAAGCAGCCGCGAACGCTTTGGCTGCAACGGATCTGCCTGATCCCGGGGGGCCGGTGAGCAGCCAGGCATGGGTCATGGCGCCCGGTTCGGTGACCGCTCGATGCAGCGTGGCGACAGCTGACTCCTGGCCTATGACGTCGTCCCAGACGCTCACCGGGCCACCCCGAGACCCCCTGGAAGCAGGGCGACCCTTGCTCTGACTAGCTCGTGTATGCGCCAAGGGGGCAGTTCGCCATCGACGACTAGGTAACGATCGGGATCGGCGTGGGCAAGGGCCAGGAAGAGGTCGCGGACCGCGCCATGGAATCCCGCGGACTCGGATTCGAGGCGGTCGTGAACCCCGCGGCGCCGGGCCAGTCCGACGTCGGTCGGCAGGTCGACCAGCACAGTGAGCGTGGGCACCAGGCCATCGGTAGCCCACAGGTTGAGCTCGCGCACCTCATCGACCCCGAGGTCACGCCCGGCACCCTGGTAGGCGATGGAGGAGTCCATGTAGCGATCGGTGATGACAATCTCACCGCGCCCCAGCGCGGGCACGATCAGGGTCTCGACGTGGTGGGCCCGGTCTGCGGCGAAGAGCAAGGCCTCCGCCCGGGGAGCCACGTGATCACCGTGCAGCACGAGCTCACGAACGGTGCGGCCAAAAGCGGTGCCGCCCGGCTCACGCGTCACCACCACCGTCCGACCGAGTTCCTCTAGCCACGTACACAACAGCCGAGCCTGGGTCGACTTGCCCGCTCCGTCACCTCCCTCGAGGGCGATGAACACCCCGCGCGAGGACAACGACGGCTCCGGCTGGGTCACGCCTCTGAGCCTATGTCAGGGCGCCCACAGGGGCCCCACTCAGTGGTGCAACGCGACCAGAGTCCACGTAGTGAGCACCGCCCCGAGGCCATCAGGACGGCTGCCGGCAGCAGCGTCATCCGCAACACGCCACCGGCCGAGCGGGCCGCGCCGACGGCGCTGAGACCGAGCACAATCACGACGGGGCCAGCGAGTTGCCGATATTGCCGCCCGCCAACTGCCCCGCCAGCAGGTCGGCCGGGCGATCGCCGATCAGCAGCGCTACGTCTCGCTGCAAGGCCGAGAACAGGGCGTTGGAGCTCGTCGTGGACCCGGTGATGAAAGAACCCAGAGCGCCCACAACCGGCGCCATGGCGGGGTAGGCGTGACCTGTCGCCGCGGCAGCGCCTCGCGCGACCGTGCGGACCATGCCACTGTCGACCAGGACGCCGGCCACCGAGGCCAGCAGGACGACCGAGGGGGAAGACTTCCAGGCCTGCCGGAGGGCTCCCCGCCAGATCGGCGACCAGGACGCACGCTGCCACACTCCTGCGACATGCCAGACCACGGCGCTGGCGGCGCACGCGAGCAGCTGGAACGTGCCCGGGTGGCCCATCAGGGCGATCGGGTTGTAGCCGTGGACGGCAGGGTTGAACGTGCCCTGGCCGGTCCGGGTCGATGGGAACGAGGGGCCAAGCAACAGGTTGCCTTTGGCCCACGACCTCAGCTCCGGAGGCAAGAACACCACCAACGCGATGATCGCCAGCAGAGCTTAGGG
>DAITND010000226.1:0-4322 GCA_036834825.1 Dermatophilaceae bacterium | reverse complement strand
ATGCGGACGACGAGAAGCTACCGGAGATCGTGGCCAGGGCGAAGGTTGCTTGAAGTGGCCCGAGAAACGCCCGAACCGGCCATGCGCCGAAGTTGTGCGACGGTTCGAGCCGCCGGCGGCTCGTTCTGCCGCACAGGTCGCGAGGTGCCATGTCGACCGCCGGCGCTGGCCAAATAGCTCGCCGGCCCGAGCGCTGGTGCGGTCATGGGCACCAGGCCACCCTAGTTTATCCACGTCTCAGTTGATCCGACCGCGATCGGCTTCCTGTCGGCGAGGAGCTCGCACGCCACAACGCCGAGCGGGTCGCGCGCGCGGCGGCTTCCGCCGGAGCAAGCGGCGACCGCACCACTGTCATGCTCGACATGGAGGACTTCTCCCTGGTAGAGCCGACGCTTGCGCTGCACCGCTATCTCGTGGCGGCCGGTCTGCCCGCCGCCATCACGCTGCAAGCCCGTCTGCGCCGGACCGAGCGCGACCTCGAAACGGTCGTCCGAACGCCAACCTGCGTCCGCTTGGTCAAGGGCGCGTTTCCCCGGGGAGTGGCAGACGACCATCAAGGCCGGGAGGCCATCGACGCCGCCTACCTTCAACTCGGGCGGACCATGCTCACTCCGCAAGCACGCGCGGCGGGCTTCCGCCCGGTCTTTGCCACACACGACGATGCGCTCACCCGGCAGCTCGTCGCCGTCGCGCGCCATAACGACTGGTCGTCCCACGAGTACGAGTTCGAGATGCTCTACGGCGTACGCCCAGCCCAGCCTGGCAGCAGGAGTTGCGGGGCCAAGGCATCTCCGTCCGCGTCTATTTGCCATTCGGCCGCGACTGGTGGCCCTATGTGATGCGCCGCATCGGCGAGAACCGGAAGAATGTCCTGCTCGTGGGGCGCGCCATCATCGGCCGCTCCTACCGGGCTGCGAACGACGCTACGCAGGTTGCGGGTGACGCTGTGCTGTCGCCAGCCCGCGGGTGGTGGTAGGTATCCGTGGAGGTGGGGGTCATCCTCGTTGGCCGACCAGTGGGTGAAGTCCTCCAGCCAGGGCTGATCGTGATTGCTAGGATCGCCGTCAGCCAAGGACGAGTGAAAGCCCTGCGTCACCGAACGGCGTCGGGTTCATGCTCTACGTCATCCTCGGCCACCGCACCGCCACCACCCCCACAGGCCCCAGGTGCCGCACCGGCGCCAGCGACGGGGACGAGACCGGATCGCCGATGAGCGGCATCAACCAGCTCGGGCTGTCCATGCCCGTCGCCGCCGAGGCGGCGACGTGAGCCTCCTGTGGCGGCGGCTGCGGGACTTCTTCAACACCCAGACCGAACTGCAAGAACGCCTCCTGCAGCTCCACCGGCTGGTGCCCAGCAGCCGATCACATCAGACACACCCAAGCGAAAGGCAACAATGGCGCGCGACGAGGGTCGTCATCAACGGGGTGGTGGCGTTATAGATGCTGGCCAGCCCCGAGGCGACGTGCTGCTCGGCCCACGCGAACAACGGAAACGGGGCCATATGCAGTAGCACGGACATCATGGCAAGGTGCGCCCACACCGTCGGCTCACGAGGCGGTCGCTGGCCACTGACCAGGGACGCAGTCACCAAAGCTGCTGACCCGGTCAGCAGCCGCCCCAGCACGACCTGCGGTGGGGACAACCCCTCCAGCCCGATCTTGATGAGCAAGAACTGGCACCCCAGGCCACGGCCAACATCACGAACTGGCCCAGTACTCCGACATCGCGTTGACTGCCTCGCACCACCTGCAACCTCCATCCTGCGTCAGCGAGCCACCGTCGATCGGCGCCCACCCTGTAAACGCTCGTCACCGCAGACTTGTGAGGTCAGGCGCACAGCGGCACCGTGAAACCCCCGACGAGCTCCGCCCCAGACCTTGGCAAACCAGACGCGCGAAGGCTGGCGGTTTCCGGACCGGCACTCACCCCGGCAGCACCTACGCCCCGATCTGAGGCGGACGGCGCGGGGATGAGCCCGAGCGCTGAGCGCCCCGCAAAGCGATGACTACGGGGGCGGCGGCAGTGCGTTGTGCGCAGCGGGAGCCGGAGAGGAGCTGCTTTGGTCTCGCGCGACATTAGACCCGTCATTTCGGGCGCGTCACGTCTCGGTTGTTGTCCGCGGCCGCGGTGCCGGTAGGCCACTGGCGAGGTGCCTGCTGAGCAGGCCCTTTTCCAGTGGCCCCCGGGCCGAACCGGACGTGATCGTTTCCGATCATCCAGCTCTCCAGTGATTACTCCGTGGATGACGCGGTTGGGTGCCGGGTGTGGATGGAAGCATGGCAACCGGTGCAGACCATGCGGGTCTTGCGCCGGCGTCTTGCCATGATTCGTGCCCAGTCCGGCAGTGACAGTCCCAGTTCTTCGAGGTCGGCGAGTTTGCGGACTTGGTGAGCTTCCACGTCGGTCTTGCGCTCGCATAGCTCGCACCGTCCTGCAAGAAGCCGTGTGATGATCTCCTTGCGCGGGGCGGTGACCGGGACGGGTTGGCGGTCGGTGAGGACCGCGTTCTTCTGCCGCTTCAGTGGTATCCCGCCGAATCTGGCGACCAGTGGTTTCTTGCCTTCTCGTTCGATGCTGGCTTGAAAGCACTTGCGGGGCCCGTGAGGTGTAGTGAGGGTGGCCTCGTACTTGACGGCCATCTTCGTCACCGTCGAGCGGTGCTTGGCTGCTAGCGTCTTGGGCATCGAGGTCAACATGACCCAATGCAGCCGAGATAGCCGGTAGACATCGCCGGCCAGCAGATAATACTGGACGAGCCCCCGATATCGGGTCCCGTAGATGCTGATGATCTCACGGTCGGTGAGATCCTTCAGCCGGGGTTGGTACTCGGGTTTGCCGAGTTTGGTGTCGGGGGCACATTTGGCCTTGATCACCGCTGCCGGCACACGCAAGCCGATGGTCCCATTGACCGAACGACGGCCATTGGTGAGCTTGTGTTCGTCGTGCCGAACGGTGATCTCGTAGCCGAGGAAGCTGGCCGCGCCTGTGCGGGCGTGGGTGATCAGCGTCCTGTCCGGTGACAATTCCAGGCTGAGGTCTTCACGTAGGAACGTCTCCAGTCGAGCTTCTATCTCCTCGGCCTCTGCCTTCGGTCCGGTGAACCCGAGCAAGTGATCGTCGGCGTAACGGGAGTAGCGCAACCGCCGGTAGCCCGGATCTCGCGGATCCAGGCTGGGCAGGTCACGCAACCGCCTGCGTAGCTGACGCGCCGCAACGCGATCGCCACGCGTGCGTGCCCCCGCCAGCGCCGACTCGACCTTTCGGTAGGCAGGGTTTCGGGCCCTACCCTTGCCTCGGGAATATTCGGGAATGAGAACTGTCTCGACGAACTTGTCCAGTCTGTCCAGATAGATATTGGATAGGATTGGTGATGCCACACCACCTTGCGGCGCGCCGCTGAACGTGGCGTTCCATTCCCAATCCTCCACGTATCCGGCTTGTAGCATGTTACGCAGCAGCCGTAAGAACCGGTTATCGTGGATCTTCTCACCAATCGTCTCGATCATGACCGAATGGTCAAGCGACCCGAAACAGTCGAAAATGTCTCCTTCGATAAACCAGGTAGTCCCGTTCCATGTGTTCGCCACCTCGCTTAGAACGGTGTGGCAACCATGGCGGGGACGGAAACCGTGTGACCGCTTGGAAAACCGCGGCTCGCAATACGCCTCCAGGAGGAGTCGGATCACCTCGCCGACGAGTTTGTCCGACCATGACGGCAGGCCAAGCGGGCGGAGTTTCCCATTCTTCTTCGGAATGTAGATGGACATTCAGTCCGTTTCGGCGTTCTGCATTACGCGTACCTCCCGGCCTTTAAGTGTCCGATCACCTGGCCCCCTTGGCCCTGCGGACGGCTTTCCCGTCCTCCTTGGTGGGTCGTGACTCCCACGACTACTGCGGGGCCTCCGTCACCCTAGGACTCGCGGCCCTTAGGTGATCCCACGTTCGTCCTTGTTGTACGTATCTAGCGAGAGTTAGGCGGTCCACTCATCTCCATATATGCCCTTACTGGGCATCCCTCCGTATCCGGAGGTTGTGTCGAACCACGATCCATGCCAACACAGGACCCGGCCACCGGTTACGGACGTCTTTCCGGCGGATGGAACTTTGCATCGCTGGAGATTAGGCTACAGGCAATTCAGCTTTCGCCATATCACGCGGGTCCCACAGCACCTCGTTTCATACGCCTGAACACGACCGCTGCTTTCCTGACATGCTGCTGTCCCCTTCAGTTTTCACATCCAGGTAAGTCATTAGACCCAGGAACATTCGGTAGCGTGTCGCTCCGTTGAACTTGGCCCTTGATCTTGTAGGACTGCAGG
>DAITND010000225.1:0-4340 GCA_036834825.1 Dermatophilaceae bacterium | reverse complement strand
TGGATGAGTCGCTGATCGTGGTCGGCCCCGACGGTGAGGGCATGAGCCGGCCCGGTAACGTCGGCGAGCCGGTCGATGTCACCGTCACCTCGCGGGTCGCGGAGTACAACGATCTCGAGGGTCTGGAACGTCAGCTCGCCTATGGCGATGTCGCAGCCGTACTCATGGAGCCAGCTCTGACCAATATCGGGATCGTCCTACCTGAGCCGGGCTATCTCAAGGGTGTACGCGAGCTGACCCGCCGATATTCTGTGCTGCTCATCAACGATGAGACCCACACCTTCTCGGCGGGGCCGGGTGGAGCGACGGCGGCGTGGGGTTTGGAGCCCGACATCCTGATCATCGGCAAGTCGATCGCCGGCGGCATCCCGATGGGCGCCTATGGCCTGAGTGCCGAGTTCGCCGACCGTGCTCTGGCCCGCAGCGACCTCGACCTCATCGACATGGGAGGCGTGGGTGGAACCCTGGCCGGCAACCCGCTGTCGATCGCGGCCACCCGGGCGACATTGGAACACGTCCTGACCGACGGCGCGTTCAGGCAGATGATAGATACCGCAACGCATTTCGCGGTCGGTGTGCAGGACGTAATCGATCAGCACTCACTACCCTGGTCGCTGAGTCAGCTCGGTGCGCGGGCGGAATACCGCTTCGCCAACCCTGCCCCGCGTAACGGCACCGAGTCTGCGGCCAGCGCCGACGCGCAGCTCGAGGACTTCATCCATCTTTACCTGCTGAACCGTGGGATTTCCCTGACGCCGTTCCACAACATGGCGCTGATGTCGCCGGTCACCTCCACCGCAGACGTCGACCTTCACCACAGCGTTTTCGGGGCTGCGATCGGGGAGCTTGTGGGTGGCTGATCATGGTAACCCGCCGGACCAGGGTTGCGCAGGGGAGCCGCTAAACAGCATCCGGGTCAGCGGAACCTGTTGGAAAGGAGGATGATGGGTGTATGCCCCCTCCTGTGCAAAGACGCCACCTGCCCGCTAGCCCCTTCAATGCCGCTCGGGATGCGATCCCCCCGGACGAGGTATTCACCGTGGGTGACCGTGTCTGCCACGACCGCCACGGCTTGGGCCGCATCGTCTCAGTCTCTGGAACCGTTGCCGTGGATGCGGACTTCGGGGCGGGCACGCGACGCGTGTCCACGCCTACCCCAAAGATGCACAAGCTCTGAGTTGAGTTAATTCGCAGCTGAATCTCAGCGTCTGCCTGAATCGTCTGGCAGCCGATTCAACGTCCACCTTCGAATGATGCCGTGACGACCCCGGCTTTCGCTGCGATGTTTTAACAGGACGGTGAGCCAGGACCTGCACCCACCCAGATCGACTCAGCCTGATCTGGCGCCTGGTCGAACCCATCGGATTCGTCATGGAGCGTGAGATGCTGCGAGGCACCAAGGGCCGCGCCGAGGTCCCTACTCCCCCATCATCGGGACTTTCGCCTCTAGGGTGCCGTAAATGATGGGGCGAGGCTCGAAGCCATGAAGAGCACAGGTGACCCGAGCATCGACGCCCTGTACAAGGTCCCCAAGGGGAAGGTCGAGTTCGTCGATGTCCCTGAGCTTGGGTTCCTCGTCATCGACGGAGGCGGTGATCCTTCTGGTGACGCGTTCCATGACGCCATTCAGGCCCTCTACTCAGTGAGCTACGGCGCGCACTTCGCGCTGAAGAAGACCACGGGTAGTGCGCCCCGCGTGATGGCGCTGGAGGCGTTGTGGTGGGTGGAGGGCGCCGATGCCCAGGCCACCATGGAGCGCATCGCTGCGGGCGCGGCAAGCATGGATGAGTCCGATCGCGATCAGTGGCACTGGAGGGCGATGATCATGCAGCTCGCGCCCATCGATACGGCAGTCATCGAGCAGGCCATCATCGAAGCGAAGGCCAAGAAGGACATCGCCTCCCTGTCGGCGGTGCGATATGAGCGATGGGAGGAAGGGCCCCAGTGCACAGATCATGCACATCGGTCCGTATGCCACCGAACACGCCGGCATCGTTGCGCTTCACAAGGCGATTGCCGAGCACGGGTCCACACCTCGTGACCGACACCACGAGATCTACCTCGGGGATCCACGCACGGCGGCGCCAGAGACGCTCCGAACGATCCTGCGTCAGCCGATCCAGCCTTTGTGACGCCTTGCGTCCCGTGACCCCCTGAGTCAGGAGAGCGCCCGGTTGTTGATCACCTCGCGCAGCTTCACCCGGCGACCGGTGATGAACAGGGCACGGCGGTAGATGGACGAGGCGACCCACGCTGACCACGGTGAGGCCAGGAAAGGCGAATAGCCAGTCGCGGTTCGGCGCCTCCACGTGCAGTCTCAGCTGCCGACGCCCCGATGACGCCCGCAGAGTCGCCACGCTGCCCAGAAGAACCGTGCGGCCATGGTCAACCATGGCGATGTCCTCACAAAGATCCTGCACGAGGTCGAGCTGGTGGCTGGAGAACAGCACGGTGCGGCCGTCTCGGGCCCGCAGCCGCAGGGTCTCGGACAAGCTCGCCACCGCCACCGGGTCCAGGCCGGCGAACGGCTCGTCGAGCACGATGACCTCAGGATCGTGCACCAGGGACGTGGCCAGCTGGAGACGCTGCTGCATACCGCCCGAGAGCTTGTCGGTGCGATCGCCCCACCGATCTTCCAGACCCAGCTCGCCGAGAAGCGCGTGCGCCCTGCTGCTCGCGTCACGACGAGACAGCCCGTGCAACCGCCCGAAATGGGCGACCTGCCCGCCAGCGGGCATACCTCAATGGCGTTAACTTAGATCTCGATGCGCTATGGTTTTGGGATGGCGCGTGTTGGGCAGCAGATCGCGGGGTTGGGCGAGGACCGGTTGCCGGGTCAGATCGCTGTGGGGGTGTTGACGAAGGTCTTCCCGCCGAGTCTGGTCGATGAGGTGGTGGCCGCGGCCGGGGTGGGTGAGCAGCGGATTCGGGTGCTGCCGGCCCGGCTGGTCGTGTACTACAACCTCGCGATGATCGTGTTCTTCCAGTCCAGCTACGGGCAGGTGTGGACCAAGCTGGTCGGGGGCCTCGGGTGGGCGAAGAGTTTTCGGATGCGGGTGGCGGTGGGGATGTCGCCCTCGCCGGCGGCGATCTCCAAGGCCCGTTCACGGCTGGGATGGCAGGTGATGGCCGACCTGTTGGAGCGGGTCGCCGGACCGTTGGCTGGCCGCGATGATGGCTGGGCGCATGTGGCGGGTCTGCGGCTGGTCGCTTTCGACGGGTTGACGGTGGACGTGCCGGACACGGCCGTGAACGCGGCGGCGTTCGGGCGACCCGGTGGCGGCCTCGGGGCGGGGGCATTCCCGCAGGTGCGGGTCGTGGCGTTGGCCGAGTGCGGGTCCCGGGCGCTGATGGGTGCCCGCTGCGCGGGCATCACTATCGGGGAGCAGACTCTGACCGCGGAGCTGACCGGGTTGCTGAGCGAGGGTCTGCTGGTGGTCGCTGACCGAAACTTCCTGTCCCACGGCGCGTTGACCCGGGTGTTGGCCACGGGCGCTCACGTGCTGTGGCGTGCCCGAGCCGACATCGACCTGCCCGTGATCTCCGTGCTGGACGATGGCACGTACACCTCCCGGATCGCAGACCCGAAGACGTCCCGGCGCCTGCGCCGGGAGGGGAAGTCCGGCGCGGACATCCCGGGGATCACCGTGCGGGTCATCGAGTACTCGGTGACCACCGACGAGGGCACCGACGTCTCCGAGCTCTTCTGTCTGGTCACCGACCTGCTCGACCCGCAGCAGCTGAGCGCCCCGCAGGCCGCGCAGGCCTACGGGCAGCGTTGGCAGATCGAGACCGCATTCGCCGAGCTGGAGACCGGTATCCGCGGCGGGCCCGCGGTGGTCCTGCGCTCCAAAAGTCCTGACATGATCCGCCAGGAGCTCTACGCGATGCTATGCACCTACCAGGCCATCCGCACCCTGATCTGCCACGCCGCGGCCGCTGAGGGTCTCGACCCCGACAGGATCTCGTTTACCCGTGCCAAGGAAGCCATCGCCGCCCGCGTCACCGGCGCCGCGGCGTTTTCCCCCCGCTGACCTCGCCGACCTTCACGACGACCTGATCGCCGAGATCACCCACCGGCGCCACCTCGCCCCCGTGCGCCCGCCACGCGCATACGCCCGCGCCCGGAAACGACCCGGGGGCCGTTTCCGCACCAAGAAACCCGCAGACAGGGCACCACTGATCCCCCGAACGAAGATCATATTCTGGCCACTACCTCAACCGACCTAAAGTCAATGCCATTGGGGCATACCTGGGTAGAGCCCGCGCTCCCGCGGCATGTAGTCCCAGTGGCGGCGGTCCGCCTCGCCCACGAGACGACCGTCGTACCGCACCTCGCC
>DAITND010000224.1:0-4347 GCA_036834825.1 Dermatophilaceae bacterium | reverse complement strand
TGCGCCGCCCAAACGCGCGGTCATCGGCTGCCGGGCTGGCAGGTCCATGGCTGAGAGGATGGCCACTGGAACTGGGGCTCCCTTCTGGATTGCGCGGCTACTCGCTCTGCGATAAAACCAGGGGACGGCCTCTCATAGGCAATTCAGAGGAAGCACCCAAAGATCGCACAGGCCAGTGTTGGAACGTGGACGCATGGACCACGAACAGCGCAGTAGCCCGCCCCCCCAATCCGGGATCGGAGCACCATGAGCGGCTCACCCACCTCGGGTTCGGCCCGACGGTCTGCCCGCGACAAGGGGCTGGCCTGGGTGTCAGCCATCACCCTGGGCGCCGGAGCGGCCAGCGCCATCGGCGCCGTTGCCATCGCCGCCGCCCTGCCCAGCACGAGCGCCGCCACGAGCGCCAGCTCTGGGACTGCGGCATCGAGTGTGTCAACCAGCAGCAACGAAGATGACTCAGGCTCGACCCTGGCTGCGGCCCCGGCTCCGGCGACCTCGAACATCCCGCCCGTCGCCACCACGGGAGCATCATGATGAGCACCACCTCGATCCGCACCACCTCGACAAGTGCCAACTCGACCTTGGGGCAGACGATGTCAGAGCATCTTCGCTGGGCCGAATGGAATGCCATCGGCACCACGATCCGGCTGGTCGTCACCGACCCCACCCAGCTCGAATCCGCCCGCGCCATGCTCACCGATGACCTGGCCGCTCTCGACCTGGCCTGCAGCCGGTTCCGCTCGGACTCCGAGCTGATGCGGCTCGA
Organism: Dermatophilaceae bacterium; assembly: GCA_036834825.1. GTDB lineage: Bacteria > Actinomycetota > Actinomycetes > Actinomycetales > Dermatophilaceae > UBA4719. The sequence goes on along the minus strand of DAITND010000224.1, from coordinate 3,581 downwards.
GGTCAGAGCCGGCCAGCCGACCACGGTCAGCGCGCTGCTGGCCGGCGCGGTTCGCGCCGCACTGCGAGGGGCGCAGCTCACGGACGGCCTCGTCGACCCGACGGTGGGCCGGGCGATGGAGACGATCGGGTATGACCGCGACTTCGCGTCGGTGCCGGCACAGGGCGGGGCGCTTCGGGTCACCGTGAGCCATATCCCCCAGTGGCGACAAATCCAGCTCGACGACTCGGCCAACCTGCTCACGGTGCCGGCCGGCGTGCGGCTCGACCTCGGGGCCACTGCCAAGGCCTGGGCTGCCGACCGGTCAGCCGAGGGGATCGCCCGGGTGCTCGACTGCGGAGTACTGGTCAGCCTCGGCGGCGACATCGCCGTTGCCGGGGAGGTGCCACCCGGTGGATGGTCGATCCGGGTCCAGGACATCACCGGTGATCCATCCACGCCCGCCCAAGGACCCTCTGATCTCATTGCCATCCGCGAGGGTGGGCTGGCCACGTCCAGCACCAGCGCCCGCAGATGGCACCGCGGCGGCGACCTGTTGCATCACATCCTGGACCCTCGGACCGGGCGGCCTGCCGACAGCGACTGGCGCACGGTCTCAGTGGCGGCGGGCTCAGCTCTGGACGCCAACATCGCGAGCACTGCCGCGATCATCCGAGGCAAGAGCGCCACCGGTTGGCTGGCCAGGCTGGGGTTGCCCGCTCGCCTGGTCGCGGTCAACGGGGCAGTGACCACGCTCGCTGGCTGGCCGGAGGTCTCGTCATGATCTCGGGAACCGCATTCTGGTTCGCCAGCCGCGCCACCGGCGTGATCAGCCTCATCTTGTTCTCGATCGTCGCGATCCTGGGCATTCTGGTCAACCGGCAGGGCCGCCTGCCGGGACTGCCCCGGTTTGCGGTGACCGGGCTGCACCGCAACCTGTCACTGCTCACGGTGGTCTTCCTCGGCACGCACATCGTCACAGCGATCGTTGACGGATACGCACATATCCCGTGGCTCTCGACAGTGGTGCCGTTCACCTCTGGTTACGAACGCTTCTGGATCGGGCTCGGCACGGTGGCAGTCGACCTGTTTGCGGCGCTCATCGTCACCAGCCTGCTGCGCGACCGGCTCAAGCCGTCTGTATGGCGGGCAATCCACTGGCTCGCGTATGTCTCCTACCCGGTGATCGTGGTCCACAGCCTGGGTGCGTACAAGGACCTTCGGTCCGGCTGGTTGCTCGCCCTCACCATGGCCACGGTGTTCGCGGTGGTCACGGCCATCGGCTACCGGGTCGTGGACGCGCGCTCAGCGGTTCCGCGCCCGGCTCGGGTACCCGAGCAGTTCCTTCAGGCAGACCAGGTCCGGGCAGACGACGTTCGGACAGACGACGTTCGGACAGACAAGGCAGGGAGCCTGCGATGACCGCAGCCATACGAGAGAACGCCACGCGAGACACCGCGACCGCCAGCTCGGTCAGACCTGTGCCCACCGGGTTGCCCCGGCTGCTGTCCGCCACCGGTCGGCCGATGGATCTGGCGGCCCACATGCAGGTGCACGGCCAGACGCCCTACCGTGGCGGGCCCCAGATGCTCATCCACACCATCGAGTCCGCCGGCCTGACCGGACGGGGCGGCGCGGCGTTCCCAACCCACCGCAAGCTCACCGCGGTCGCCGATCAGCGGGGCCCACGGGTCGTCGTCGGCAACGGCGCGGAGGGCGAACCGGCCAGCGACAAGGACAAGACGCTGCTCTGGTCCTCCCCACATCTGGTCCTGGACGGACTCCAGCTCGCGGCCGAAGCGGTCGGCGCCCGTAAGGTCCATCTTTACGTCCACCGCGAACCCGCGCTGGAAGCGCACCTGGACTCGGCGCTGCACGAGCGGGCAATCGCCGGCCTCGATCGCATCGCGGTCAACCTGGTCAGCGCCCCGCCCCGCTTCCTGGCCGGTGAGGAGTCGGCCCTGGCCAGCCGGGTTGAAGGGGGCGCAGCCCTGCCCCGCCTCACCCCCCCGCGGATCTTCGAACGCGGAGTCCATGGGGCACCAACCCTGGTCCAGAACGTCGAGACCCTCGCCCAGCTGGCACTGATCTCGCGATACGGCGCGGCCTGGTTCCGCGGCATCGGCACCGAGGCGGAGCCCGGCAGCATGCTCACCACAGTGCGGCTGGCCGACGGCAGCGGCGGGGTCGCGGAGACCCCGATCGGCACCCCGATCGCCGAGCTGCTCAGACTCGCGCAACACCCAGCGCAGGCGGTCCTGGTCGGTGGCTACCACGGCGCCTGGCTCTGCGGCGAGCAAGCCAGACGGCTCACGCTCAGCAACGCCGACCTGCGCCCCCTCGGTGCTGCCGTCGGCGCCGGGGTGCTGGCCGCCCTGCCGGCCGACCGATGCGGAGTCGTCGAGTCGGCCCGGGTCGTGCGATACCTCGCCCTGGAGTCGGCAGGGCAGTGCGGGCCATGTCTGAACGGCCTGCCCCTGATCGCGGACAGCCTCGCGCAGCTCGCCAACCACCGGCCTGCCCCATCTGCCCGGGGCGACCTGGCACGTTGGTCCAAGCTGGTCGAGCGGCGCGGCGCCTGCCACCACCCCGACGGCACCGTGCGCTTCCTGCGCAGCGCGTTGACCGTCTTCGCCGAAGAGGTCGCGTTGCACGAGGCAGGACGGTGCAGCGCCAGCACCTACGAGCCGTTCCTGCCCATCCCGGCAGGATCACCGGAGCACAAGAACGACTGGAGCTGACCGATGCACGAGCGACTGCGCGTCAACCCGATCCTGTGCTCCGGCCACGGCCTATGCGCCGAGCTGCTCCCTGAGCAGATCGACCTGGACGAGTGGGGATACCCCCTGCTGTCCGACGAGCCGGTCCCCACGGCGCTGCGCCCGCTGGCCCGGCGCGCGGTGAACGACTGCCCGGTCCTTGCCCTCATGCTCGTGGCAGCGCCCTGATGACCGATGCCGGAACCGCCACCGCGTCCGCCGACCTGACCCGCCCGGACGGTACGCCGGTACGCGTGCTGGTCGTGGACGACGAGCCCAACCTCGCCGAGGTCCTCTCAAGCGTGCTGCGACATGAGGGCTGGGACGTGCAAAGCGCAGGTACGGGAGTCAGCGCCGTGCGCACCGGCCGTGAGTTCCGGCCCGACGCGGTCGTGCTCGACATGATGTTGCCGGACTTCGACGGCCTGGAGGTGATGCGCAGACTGCGCGAGGACAACCCCCGGGTGGCCGTGCTGTTCCTGACCGCCCGCGACTCGGTGGAGGACCGGATCGCCGGGATCACGGCCGGCGGCGACGACTACGTGACCAAGCCGTTCAGCCTGGAGGAGGTGCTGGCCCGCCTGCGTGGCATGCTGCGCCGCGCCGGGATGAACCAGAACAGGGCGGTCTCCCAGCTGGCCATCGCCGACCTGTCCATGGACGAGGAAGCCCGCGAGGTACGCCGGGCCGGTGCACTGGTCGACCTGACCGCCACCGAGTTCGAGCTGCTGCGTTTCCTGATGCGCAACCCGCGGCGGGTACTGAGCAAGGCGCAGATCCTCGACATGGTCTGGAACTACGACTTCGGCGGCCAGGCCCACGTCGTCGAGCTCTACATCAGCT
>DAITND010000223.1:0-4362 GCA_036834825.1 Dermatophilaceae bacterium | reverse complement strand
GACACCAAGAGAGTCTCGCGCCCTAGTACGTGGAGTTTGATGATCGTCTTGTGAAGGTTTGTTGAAGTTTGACGCCGACTCGTTGACTCCCGGCGCTGCGGAACTGGCGCATCCCGACCCTCATGCAGACTCGTGTCGGCGACCCACTTCGGTGTCAGCGGTGCGCAGACGGTGCTGGTCCAGGCGGCTACTCATGGCCGGTCTGTGGTCTGAGGCGGGGAGAGGTTGGGCGAGTCCTGCCATGTTTCGGGTGCATCGTGGTTGCGGTGGTCAGTGGCGTCGTTGTGGGCGCCTTGGTTGGGAGCATCGTCGCTTTGCTGGTGACTGTTGCCGCCCCGCATCATCATGAACATCATTCCGCCCATCATCAGCGGGCAGGCCAATAAGGCAGCGAACGGCAAGGCCGTCCGAAGGGAACTTCCGCTGGCGAGCAGCACGACGAGCACGAGCGCCCCGATGCTGAGCATCCCGAGCAGATGGTTCTTCCCGCCGTGGTTGTGACCTTGCATGTTGGTGTTCATTGTCTTGGCCTTCCTGTCGTTGGTCTGCGGGATCTCTCCTGCGGGATTCCTCTCACCGCTAGCGTGAGCGTCGAACCCGGGCCAACTGGTGCACGGATGACGAAGAAACTCTGAAGTTTCACGCCATTCAGGTGGTCAACCGTGGGGTCACCGCGTCGGTCGACCGCACGGTCAATAGTGAAACCAAGAACAAAGGCAAGCGACTGCCTGAACGCCACCCGCCGTGCGTTGGGTGAATCGGCTGGGGTCGTCCCGACGATGTAGCTCACGTAGGCAGGGACCACGGGAAGGCAGCACGGCGACGCGAAGGACACGATTCCCGCCAGGAACGCGACGGCAAGGGTGAGCATGGTCACGGCGTCACTTGGTGCTGGGTGTGGCCGGCGCACTCTCCTTTTGGGTGGCCATCAGAGCGCTCCGCTGGGCTTGCCAGTCGTGCATGTCGATTTCGCCGTTGGCCAGCCTGCGGTCAAAGATCTCCACCGGCGACTCACTGTTTGCGCGGGTCGTCTCGCCGCTGCTGCCCGGCAGCAACCGCCCAACCACCCAGACGATCAGCCCGAGCAGCGCGACCCAGAACACGAGCATGGCAAGCCCAGCGAGCGGCCCCATTCCGCCATACCAACCCATCATCGGTGACTCCTCATTCGCTTGTACGCCTCACCCGTCTGCTTCCCGCTCACCGCCGCTGCGGAGTGGCTCAGCTGGCCAGGTGGGAGTGGACTTCCTTGAGCAGGTCGGCGTTGGACAGCCACATCGAGGGGTACTCGCCGTACCAGCGCTGTTTCCCGGTCTTGTCGATCAGGACGAAGCTGTGCCCGGGCAGGCCGGCGTGCATGCCCTTGCCGATGGTTCCGTATTCCGTGGAGACCGTGCCGTCGTCGAGCAGGAAGGGGGTGCGCACACCGTTGGAGGACATGTCGGCAAGGATCTGTTCTTTGGTGTTCATCACGATGGGCAGCACGGTCAGGCCTGCCGCGGCGAACGCCGGGTCCGTTTCGATCTGGCTCATCTGGACCAGGCAGGCTTGGCAGCCGGCGCCTTCGCTGAAGTACAGCAAGACATTCTTGCCGCGCAGCGCCGCCAGACTCACCTGAGACCCGGAGGTGTTGGTGAGAGTGAAGTCGGGCGCGACCCGGGCCACGGAGGAAGTCTCCTGCCGCGAGGAGAGCATCATCGCCGCGACAATCCCGATCACCGCCACGGTGACGCCCACCCAGGTGAGGTGGATCCGCCGCTGCCGGCGCCGGTCCTTTAGTGCCTGGGCCGCTCGCAGCTTGTTGATGTGCTCATGGCTCGCCTGGGCTGTTTCTTTCTTCCTAGTTCCGGTTGTCATCTCAGGGTCCTCACTTGTGGATCGAGGGTTGTTCGATGGTGTCTTGGTCGTTGGAGGGTGCAGCGTCAAAGTCCGGGTCGTCCTCTGACGGGAAGGGGCGCTGCCTCTTGCCGGGGCGGTCCCGAAGTGTGGCGTAGACGAACACGCCGGCCAACGCCAGGACGACCAGGCCGAGAAGGGCCTCGGGGACCTGGGAGGTCACCTTCTCAACCCAGCCGAAGAACAAGGCCAGACGTTTACCGAAGGCCACCTGGAACCCCGGGCCTGAGGTCATCTCCTTGCTGCTGGCCAGGTGCATCACGAAGAGCCCCATAACCGTGAACCCGGCCGCGACCACGAGGTTGACCGTGTTGGTTGCCAAGATGTGGGCGCCCAGGTGCAGCCGGACCGGCCGCGCCTTGAGGAACTTCCGCTCGCCGAGCCGGAACCGGTCCCACAACAACGCCATCACGAACAGAGGGAATGCCATACCAAAGACGTAAGCCAAGCCCAGGACCAGGCCACCGGCAGGCGACCCGGACAGCGCCGACAGTGTCATCACCCCGACCAGCACAGGGGCGCAGCAGCTGCTGGCGAGCCCGGAGAACACACCGAGGCCGAAGAAGCTGGCTGAGTCCCCACCTGTGGTGTCCGGCGCCCGGACGAACGAGGGCAGACTGATCATCCGGCCGGACAGGGTGAACACGGCCAGGGCAAGCATCAGCGCACCGCCGGCGTAGTACAGCGGCTGGTGGTAGTGCGCGATGGTGCCTGCGACCAGGCTCATCCCCAAGGTGATGGGGACCAGAACCAATGCCAACCCGGCGGCGAAGATGAAGGTCAGCGGTAGCAGCCGCCAGCGGCGATTCTTGACCGCCACCGCGAGGTAGGACGGGGCCAGAAAGACGATGCAGCAGGGGGCGAACAGGGCTACGCCGCCGGCGAAGAAGGCGGCCAGCACTGAGCCGGTGGTGAGCAGGTCACTCATGGGTCTTTCCTCGTTGCAGCTTCGCCAGTTGCCGCTCGAGCTTGCGTCGGGGAAGACGGCCCGAGCTGAAGTACTGTCCGTCCAGCAGGACCAGGGGACTCATCGGCGCCCGGTGGTGTTGCATCAGCGTGCGACCGGGCTCCTCTCCGATCGACACCACGTGGACGGTCATCGGATACGCCTGCGCGAGGACTGTCAGGGCCGACTTCGCGTCCTCGCACAGGTGGCACGCGGGTGCCTCCACCAGGGTGACCACCACCGGTACGGCTGTCCCCTGGATCGAGGGGGCGCGATCAGCGGCAGCCCCGCCCGGCATCCCCCACATGGGGGTCATCTCAACTTCAGCCATGCCTTCACAGTCCGCCTGGTCAACGAAGGTTCTAGCGGGTTTTTCATGAAGGTTTGCTGAAGGTCAGGTCGCCTGGCCCAATGCCAGGGCTGGGTCAGGAATCGCCCACACTGGGGATATGAGCCAAACGGCGGGCAAACCAGTCCCAGAACCAACCCTCAACGGCTACCGAGTGCTCGTCGTGGACGACGAGCGAGCCCTGGCCGACCTCGTGGGGTCCTACCTGACCCGCGACGGCTTCGAGGTGTCGATGGCCCGTGACGGACAGCAGGCGATCGACCAAGCCCGCCAGGTTGATCCCGACGTGATGGTGCTGGACCTGGGGCTGCCGGTCATCGACGGTGTCGAGGTCTGCCGTGTGGTACGCACGTTCTCCGACTGCTACATCATCATGCTCACTGCGCGCACCGATGAGATCGACAAGATCATCGGACTCTCTGTCGGGGCAGACGACTACCTGACCAAGCCGTTCAGCCCTCGTGAGCTCGTGGCCCGGATCCACGCGATGCTGCGCCGTCCTCGAGCCTCTACCGCGAGCGGACAGACGGACCAAGAAGAGCCACCGCGAGTGTTCGGGGCCGTGAGTATCGACGTCGCTGCCCGCGAGGTCCACCTGGACGGTAGGCCGGTAGCCCTGACTCGCACCGAGTTCGATCTGCTGGAGGTGTTGTCGGCCCGACCCAAGCAGGTCTTCTCCCGCCGCCAGCTCATCGACGCCGTGTGGGACCAGACCTGGGTCGGTGACGAGCACCTGGTCGATGTCCACGTCGGGCACCTGCGCAGAAAGCTCGGCGACGACCCCGGCTCACCGCGGTACGTGCGCACGGTCCGTGGCATCGGCTATGGGATGGGCGACGGCACATGAAGCAGCAAGCCAACGAGCCAACCCGTCGAGGCGCTGGTCTGGCCAGTCGACTGCTAGTAGCCCAGACACTGGTCCTGGTGGCCGGCACCCTCACCGCATGGCTGATTGCTGCCAACGTCGGCCCTTCGTTGTTCCACACCCACCTCGCCAGCGCCAATGTCGGATCCACCCCGACCCAGATCGCCCACGCAGAAATGGCCTACCGGAGCGCCAACACCATCTCGTTGTCATTCGCGCTGCTGGCGGCGCTGGTGGCCGCGTTGGCAGTCAGCGTGTACCAGACCCGCAGGATCGGCAGATCCGTGGGCACCATCGCAGCAGCGG
>DAITND010000222.1:0-4392 GCA_036834825.1 Dermatophilaceae bacterium | reverse complement strand
ACGGCGGGATCCTGCCCTACGTCTTGCGTCAGCTCCTCGCCGACTGATTTCCGGGGATCATGGAGGCACCTTCGCCCCTTTTCCGTCTCCATTCTTTAATTTTTCCTATTTATGGTGTAAAAATTAGGGAGACCATGAAGACATCGTGGCCGCACTGGAAGCAGGCACCCATGAACGACACGATGCTCGATCTTCGCCAGCAGGACCGAAACCTGGATCGGGCCTTGGACCCTCTGGACGAGGCGCCGCTGCCGGACTCGCTCGAGCAGGCCTATGCGGCCCGGATGCGGGCGGTGCTGCACGGGGGTGCTACGGCCCAGGCGAGAACCGCGCAGGAGGTGGAGCATCTCGAACGGCTCTGCCTCCAGCGCCGACAGCTACACCCCTTGGCCGACGTCGCCAACATCGACCCTTCGTACTACCTCGGCTGAGATGTCCACGCAGCAGACGGCCGAGACGATAGTGGGGGCGGTGGATGACCTGGAGTACACCGTCTTGGCCCGCACTTCCCACACGCCGAACATCGTCGAGCTCGAGCTCGCTCCGGCCGACGAGCGGCTGTCGTACCGGTCAGGTCAGTACGTACTCATCGGTGACCCGGACCACACCGTGCCGGTGAGGTCGTACTCCCTGGCCAACGCCCCCAACCCCTGGGGGCGGATCAGCGTGCTGGTCACCGAGGTACCTGGAGGGGAGATGAGCACCTGGCTCCACCGGGGACTGAGGATCGGGGACCGGGTACTCGTGTCGGGGCCCTACGGCACCTTCGTGGCTGACCCAGGCGCCGATGGGCCGGTGCTGTGCCTGGCCGCAGGCTCGGGCCTCGCTCCGATCCGGGCGCTCGCCGAAGACGCCGTACGCCGCGCCGGCGCTCAACGGTTCACCGTGCTGTTCTCCGCGCGCACGCAGGACGATGTGATGAACATGGGCCGTTTCGCCTCCTGGCAACGGCAGTACCCCGGCCTCAGTTTCGTGCGGACCCTGACCGGGCAGGCGGGTGAGCCACCCCTGGGCCGGTTGCCCGGGCTGCTGCCGGCGCTGTTCGGGGACCTGTGCGGCCGCGAGGTGTTCGTCGCCGGGGCTCCTGGTTTCGTCGCCGACTGCGCCCGGGCTGCCCGCGGGCTCGGCGCCCGGCCAGGGCACCTGCACACCGAGGAGTTCTTCCACGAGCCGTGGCCGTGGAGCGCTCCGGTCGCAGCCCAGGTGCACCAGTGAGCGAACCGGCGAGCACGATCTACACCAAGACCGGTGACGATGGGACGACCGGCCGGCTCTTCGGTGGCCGCGTCACCAAGGATGATCTGCTGATCGAGGCTTGCGGCGACGTGGACGAGACCGTCGCCGCCCTGGGCGTCGCCAGAGAGGCGCTCCAGGACAATCCGGAGCTTTCCCAGCTTGTGCTGGACCTTCAGAGACACCTGTTCGTGGTCGCGGCCGATTTGAGCGCCAACCCGCGTGCACGTCACCGGTTGACGCCGGAAGTCTCACTCGTCGTGGCGACGATGACCGACGATCTCGAACGCAGGATCGACCGGATGACTGAGGAGCAGGCACTGCGACCGGTGTTCATCGTGCCGGGCGCCACGCGAGCTTCAGCCGCAATGGATCTCGCGCGAACGGTCGCCCGGCGAGCCGAGCGTCACCTGATCCGGGCCCGTGCTGCGGGGCACATCGTCTCACCGGAGGTCGTGGCCTACCTCAACCGCTTGAGTGACCTTCTGTACGTGCTGGCCCGACGGGTGGCCGGCACGGCGGAAGAGCCGGTGAGCCACCTTTGAGCACCAGGAGTTCCGCAAGTGCATTGAGCGTTTTCTGTGCAAGGGCGTAGGGGGTGATTCGCGACCACGACGACCGCAAGGGAACCTTCGCCGGAGCGCGGTCATTCATCTGCGCCGCCGAGCTCGCCAATCATCTGCTGGACGAGCGCAAGGATCGGTCCACGTTCGCTCGCACCAACCAGGAAATCGGCTTGCTCAACATCACCGCGTGCTGCACGGAAGTCCGTCCTGAGCCCATTGAGATCGCTGAAAGCGCCATCATCGCGAGGCTGGAACGGGTGCCCGACGGCACCCGAGGCGCGTAGGTATGCCTGGGCAAAGCGATGTGCCGCAGGGCCGACTGACGCGCGCCTTCTTTGCCCGGCCAGTTCTGGAGGTGGCACCCGAGCTTCTGGGGTGCACTGTCTCGCACGCGGGTGTCACGGTCCGTCTCACCGAGGTGGAGGCGTATGGCGGGTCGAACGACCCCGGGTCGCATGCCTTCAGAGGGCCCACCCCGCGCACCCGGGTGATGTTCGGCGAGCCGGGGGGACTGTACGTCTACTTCACGTATGGGATGCATTGGTGCGCGAACCTGGTCTGCGGTTCGGTAGGCGTCGCCAACGGGGTGCTCATGCGGGCCGGGGAAGTGGTCGACGGGCTCGAGCTGGCCGGTTCGCGTAGAAATGGCGTCCGCGACCGGGATCTGGCCAGAGGCCCTGCGCGCCTGGCCAGAGGCCCTGCGCGCCTGGCCAAGACGCTGGCGCTCGGGCGCGACCAGAACGGTATCGACACGCCCTCGACGGGCAGCGCCTTCGTAGTGCGGGCGCCGATCCGTGATCCATCGACGGGCTCGTCCGGCGCCGTCGTGCGGACCGGCCCACGCGTGGGAGTGAGTGGTCCCGGTGGTGATGCTGCGGCATACCCCTGGCGCTTCTGGCTCGAGGGGGAGGCGACGGTCTCGGCGTACCGGCCCGGCACGGTCAGACGGCCGAAACCGGCTGCCCGGCCCACGGGCCGGTAGGGCGGGCGGTGCCGCGACCGTCTGGACCAGTGAAAGGATGAGCCATCTTGAGTGACATCCTCGAGGATCTGAGGTGGCATTGGCTTGTGACGCAGACGACCGGCGAGTCGGCACTGCGTCAGTCATATGCAGACGGGTCCGTCACCTTTGCTGCGGTTTCGATCCGACCGCGCCGAACAGGTAGTCACGTGGAGACATTTTCGCCCAGGACACCTCGGCAGCCTCTGACGCCAGACCCGCAGCCGTCCCCCACGCACCGTATGCCGTGCGCCTGCCTGAGGCTTGTCCACGTATGGTCGTGATCGTGAAGCGTTGTGCGACCGCCATGCCGCCGCGGGCAGGTCATCTGGGTGACGCCCTCAGGCCGCGACCGGAGGAAACATGAGCAGCTCACGGCGGGCCCGCGCGCAGCCGGTCGCACCGGCGCCGGTCAGCCCACCGCCGGGCCGGCGCAGGGTCCCACTGGCCAGCACGTGCGCCCTACCTCATCGCTGTCCTAGACCCGTGCGTATGCAGGTGCTGGGAGCAGTCCCCTTCTTCGCGGGCCTGTCCCAACAACAGCTCGAGGGCATCGACAAGCGCATGGTCTCCCTTTCCTGGGCTGCGGGAGACCCGCTGTTCACCGCGGGCGAGCTGGCCGATCATCTGTACGTCCTGGCCGCAGGCCAGGCCAAGCTCTCCCAGCCCACGCCCAGCGGGCAGGAAGTCGTCGTCGACCTGCTCACCCCCGGGGACCTCTTCGGGGCTCTGCGCATCCTGGGCCAGCCGGTCTACCCCGAGACCGCGTGGGCACTGACCACCACCTGCGCGCTGAGGATCGACGCACACTCCTTCCGCGAGATCCTCGCCGAGCACCCTCAGGTGGCGCTGCGGGTGCTCGATGACGTTGCCGGCCGGCTCGCCCAAGCCCGCTCCGATGTCGGCCAACAATCCACGAGCACTGTCGCCCAACGCGTGGCAACCACGCTGCTGCGCCTAGCCGACAAGCTCGGTCAGGAGCGTTCCGGCAACCGCGGCACCCTGCTCCAGCTGCCTCTGTCCCGGGCCGACCTGGCGGGCATGGTCGGCTCCACGGAGGAGTCGGTCTCCCGGGTGATGAGCAGGCTGCGCAAGGATGGCATCATCGACTCCGGGCGGCGCTGGACCGCGGTGCTCGACCGCGATCGCCTCGCTGCCACCGCCGAGATGGACGGCTGAAAACCACGACGGGTCATCGAGAGTCGATCTGCTGTTGTGGCGGGCCGGGTCCGTGCCAGAGCCTGTGTTGCGGTTGATTGACGCAGATCATGGTTCCCCTGTCGCGGCCTGCTTAACGTCGTAAATGCCACCCCATGAGGGTGATACACGACCTGAAGGGACAAGAACCATGAGCACCACCACTGCCACCACTACCCACACGATCCTGCGCGCCGAGGGCTTCTCCTGCCCGTCCTGCGTGGCGAAGATCGAGAAGCAGGTCGGGCGCCTTGACGGCGTGGCCACCGTGAAGGTGCACTTCGCCTCCGCCCGCATCGAGATCGACCACGACCCGGCCCTGGTCAGCGTCGACGAGCTGGTCGCGGCGGTCGCCAAGGCCGGCTACACCGCCCGCCCGGCCGCCTTCTGACGGTC
>DAITND010000221.1:0-4441 GCA_036834825.1 Dermatophilaceae bacterium | reverse complement strand
GCTAGCCCCCCCGCAGCTGCTGGGTTGGCGTTCACCGGCGCTGCCGTCCTCGGTATCGGCTCGCTCGGCGGACTGCTCCTGGTCGGCGGTGCCGCGTTGGTGCTCGCCGGTAGGCGTCGCAAGGTCGACGCCTGACACCAGTTCCATGCAGGGAGAAGGGCCGGTCCGTCTCACGTGACCGGCCCTTCTCGCTGCGCAGCTGATGACTGAACGGCAGTCACGGTTCAACCGAGACCATGATTGAAACGAAGCCATGATGGGGAAAACAGATCGTGACTGAAGACGTCACCATGACTGAGCAGCCGCGGGTCAGCGCTTCGGACCGCAGGTGGCGTCGGCGCCGGCGGATCGGCATCGCGATGCTCACGACAGGCGGGCTGCTGCTCCTCGCCGGCCTCTGGCTGGCCGCCACAGCCCTGTTGGCCCGCAGCCAGCTCAACCAGGTACGCGCCGATGTCCACACGCTGGGTGCCAAGATCTCGGCCAGTGACTGGCCCGCAGCCCGGGCCACCGCCACCGACCTGGCCACGCACGCGCATCGCGCCAACCAGCTGACCTCCGGGCCGGTCTGGGCCCTGGCCGCCGCACTACCCTCCGGCGGCGAGCCACTGCGAACCATCCGCGGCATCACCGCGGGAGTGGACACCCTTGGACGTGAGGCACTCCCGCAGCTCGTCAGCGCCAGCCAGAGGCTCAACCCACGCACCCTGCGCCGACCCGACGGCAGCATCGACCTGTCACGCATCGCGGCCGTCGCCCCCGCCCTCAACTCCGCATCGACAGCCGTATCCCAGACCACCAAAACCATCAGCGGCCTTCCACGACACACGTGGCTCAGTACCATCGATGCCTCATACGTGGACGCGCTCAGCCAGATCACCGCCCTTGACGACAGCCTGAAATCGGCAGACCTCGCCGTGCGGATCCTGCCGACGATGCTCGGGCAGGACGGCCCCAAGCGTTACTTCCTCGCGTTCCAGAACGAGGCAGAGGCCCGTGGCACCGGCGGACTGCCAGGCGCCTTCGCGATCGTGGAAGCCAACCACGGCAAGGTGCGTTTCACCCGCATGGCAAGCGACGGCACGCTCAGCGGCATCGCGGCCACCGTGAATTTCGGGCCCGACTACCACCAGCTCTATGACGGGGCCGGCACGACCAGCCTGTACGTCAACGGCAACATCAGTCCGCACTTCCCCTACGCGGCGCAGATCTGGGCGTCCATGTGGCAGAGGTACAGCGGCGTGAAGGTCGACGGTGTCATCGCCGTCGACCCCACCGCGCTCGGCTACTTGCTCGCCGTGACCGGCCCGGCCACGCTGCCGGACAAGTCACAGATCAGCGGAGCCAACGCCGTCGCGCTCACCCAGAGCACCGCCTACGCCAAGTTCGGCGGCCTGAGCTCCGCTGCGGTGGCACAACGGCGGGCCTACCTGCTCGATATCGCCTCCGCCGTCAGCAAGAAGATCCTCGACGCACGCGGCGACCCTGCGGCCCTGATGCGAGCCGCAGGCAAAGCAGCCGGTGAGCGACGGATCCTGGTCTGGAGCGCCGCCCCGGCCGTGCAGGCAGACCTGGCGCAAACCTCCGTGTCCGGCAGCATCCCCGCCACGAAGGCGCCCTACGTCGGACTGTCCATCGTCAACGACGGCGGCAACAAGCTCGACTACTACCTGGATCGGTCACTGACCTGGCAGCGCACCGGCTGCGAAGTCACCCGGCGGACAAGGGTGACGATCACCCTCACCAACAACGCACCGGCCAGCGGCCTGTCCCCCTACGTGACCGGCCGCAGCGACAGCCACTCCTACCCGGTCAAACCCGGAGACAACCGGCTGGAAGTGAGCTACTTCGCCACCCAGGGGGCACTCATGGAAGGGGTGACCGTCGGGGGCCACCCGGGCACGGCCTCCATTGGCGCCGAACGCGGGCATCCCGTATACACCGTCGACCTCGAGCTGCCTCGCGGCACGTCGCGCACGATAGTCCTCCAGCTGAGCGAACCCGCCTCAGGGGACACACCAATCGTGCTGCGCCAGCCCCTCGTGCGCCCGCTGCGGGTCACCCTCAACGACACCGCCTGTGGCTGACCTACTGAGCCTCGAACACCCTGGCCCGACACCCACCAGAAAAGCAAGTCCCCGCGTCGACTCATCATCAAAGGCGCGCGCGTAGAGCGTGCCTACTGTTGTGGAGCGACCGGTAGGTCTCGGTGATGGGACTGACGATGAGCCAGCGACAGGCAGTGACCAAGGCGATCGCGGTGCGTGATGAGCGGGCCAGCCGGGGGGAGAAGGGGACGATCCTGGACGAGTTGTGTGCCACGACGGGCTGGCACCGCCACCATGCCCGTAAGGCGCTGGGGCAGGGGCTGGTCCCGAGGGTCGTGCGGCCGCGCCGGCCGCGGGTTCCCCAGTAGGGGCAGGACGTCGTAGATGGGCTGCGGTTCTGTTGGGCGGTGCTGGGGCGCCGACGGGTAAGGGGCTCGCGCCGGTGATGGGCGAGCTGGTGGCGAGGTTGCGGCGCTTTGGTGAGCTGGACGTCAGCGACGAGGGTGGCCGCCGCACTGACGGTGATGTCCGCGGCCACGATGGACCGGCGACTGGCTCCGGACAGGGCTGGGCTGACGTTGCGTGGCCGCACCACACCAAGCCTGGTTCGCTGCTGAAGGACGCCATCGCGATCCGGACCTGGGCGCAGTGGGATGACGTGGTGCCCAGTTTCGTGGAGATCGACCTGGTCGCTCATGAGGGCGGCAATGCGATCGGGGAGCACGCCTACACCCTGACCCGTTACCGATAACGCCACAGTGCTCGGTAACCCACGACGCTGTGTGAGCGGGGCCTGGCCTGCCAGAGGCGCGGGCACCTACACACTGTCGAGACGGGGCAGCCTGGCTGGTCAGTGACGTCTGCTCCGCGACCTCTGAGAGAAGTCCCCCCGGGCGGGAACGAGTCCGTCGGCGCCGCGGTGATGATCAGCTGCGAGGAATCGGCGCTGTTGGGCTAAGGCCCGACTGGTTGTCTGCAACCACGCGACTGCGGATCTCAGGTCGTCCTGCAGCGGTAAGGCGGTTGGGGGCACACGTGCCAGTGCCCGCAATCGCGGGTTCTTCCACATTCCTCTCTCACTGGTGTCTTTGCAGGCCAGAGCCCGTGCCCCCTGGTGGGCACGCGGTGTTGGGGCGGGAGTGGGCACGGATCCGGTGACGTGGTCTTCGGATGGTGAGTCCTTCAGTGACCCTCCTCCGGAAGGACTTTCGTGATGTCGTCGATACAACATCTTGCTTTGACCTGGCCCGCCTTGACCGAGCGCCTCGAGAGATCTGGTCGTTGGCCGTCATGGGTTGCCGCCGAGCCAGCCCTGGCATCGCTGCGCGGGCTGCAGGAAGTGGCGGCGACCGTGGGGGACAGGGCCCAACCGAGGCGCGCGGACGAGCTGTTGGCAGCGCTGGTTCGCCTCGCTGCGGTGGACGGGGGTAACGACCAGGAAGCGGCCGCCGCCGTCTTCCTGCTGGTGGCCAACGGGGCCGGCCGCCTCGCAGGGCAGCTGAGGAGCCTCTCGAACGACATCGACCAGATGGTCGCCGGGCAGGTGTGGCTGCAGATCCGGGAGTTCCCGTGGCGCAGGCGCCGGCGGGCGATCGCCGCCAACATCCTGATGGATGCCCGTCGGGCGCTGCTGCGGGATCTGGGCGTGGACACCCGTAGCAGCAGCCGGGGGGTCGTCGTGATGCTAGTGGATACCACGCGGGATTCGGAGGCCATCTACGTCGGCTCGCGCTCCCTGGTCGACCAGGACCAGCACGAGGGGCCCGCGGACGAGCACACCCTGGTGGGCGTCCTGGAATGGGCCACCGGCAACGGTGTGGTCACCGCCGCCGACGCCGCGATTCTGCTGGAGCTGGCCAGCTGTGATGTCGCCGGCGCCGTTCGCGGGCTGAGCTCTGCGGCAGGGATCAACGCCGTCGCGACCCACCTCGGGGTGAACGAGAAGACGGTGCGCCGTTGCCGTGATCGCGCGGTGAGGGCGCTGGCCGGCGCGCGGCAGGCATACCTGCGGGAGTGCGCGTAGGCCGCCGCCGGTGACTGTCCACGGGCGTGGGTACCGGTCGCTTAAGCAGACGAGAGCAGAAGCTCGTAGCAGGCACCAGAAAGGGGTTACCGCGGTGGACGCGAGGTTTGCAGGCAACTGCCCGGCCCGGCCGAAACCGTCGGCCGAACAGGTCGCCGCGATGCTCGGTTTGGTGGCAGCAGGCGGTTTCGAGGCCACCATCAAGGCCCAGGAAATACTGCTCGCACACCTTCTCCCGGCCCTGGCGGCTCGAGAAGAGCTCCTGGGGCGCGTGTCTGACGGCGCGCCCCCGGTGCGGGTGTCTACCGGCGCGCTGCCGGCGCAACTGGGTCCGCGCCGACCGGTGGGGCCGGCGTGAGCATCAGCGCCG
>DAITND010000220.1:0-4452 GCA_036834825.1 Dermatophilaceae bacterium | reverse complement strand
CCCCCCGCATGTCGCATTGTGGATTGAGACCTCCAAGACGGACTCGTTGTCCTACTGGGGCAACTCACGGCTCATCGCCACCGCAGCCGCGCCCATGAGCGTGACCGCAGATGTTCTGCTGGACGCCGGTCACCGGATGAGCGTGTGGGTCGCCGTGATGCCCACTGCGCTCCAGTGGCTGGGCAGCACGATGAGCGGCTTCCGGCCCCAGAGCTAGATGTCTTCTGGGCGTCCGGCAGGCTCTCGGGGCCCATCGCGGGGACAACTCGCCCGCTCGGCCCGTAGACTGTCGTCCGCGTCACGACTCTCGCCCGTTACCCGCTGCGCGCTGACGTTCTTGTGCGCCCTGTCTCGTTAGGAGTTCCCGTGTCGCACCTGACCTATCTGCAGGCGACCTTGATCGGTCTGCTGCAAGGTGTCAGCGAGCTGTTCCCCGTCTCCAGCCTTGGTCACAGCATCATCATCCCGGCCCTGATCGGCGGGGACTGGGCGCGAAACCTCAACATGGCTGCCGACAAGTCTCCCTACCTGTCGTTCCTGGTCTCAGTGCATGTCGCGACCGCTGTGGCACTGATCGTGTTCTACCGCCGGGACTGGGCCCGGATCATCTCGGGGCTTGTCAGCTCAATCCGAAACCGCAGCATCTCCACCTCCGCGCAGCGACTCGGCTGGCTGCTCATCGCCGCCACCATCCCGGTCGGCCTGGTCGGGCTGGCCCTCGAACACGTCATCCGAACCACGCTGGGGCGTCCTGTCGTGGCAGCGCTGTTCCTGACCGCCAACGGCGTACTGCTCTACGCCGTGGAGAAGTTGCGCAACCGCAGCACCCCCGGCAGCCACCGCACAGGTGTGCCCGCCGCAGCCGCGACAGTCCATGAGGACGTCGCAGGCGGCACTGCCGCAGACGAGCGACTCGCCGTCGAAGGTGCGGCCGCCACGATAACCGTCACGACAGCGGCACCTGGCGACGTCGAGAATGACCCCGCTGCTGATGACCGCCTGGGTCGCCTCGGCTGGGGCGAGACCATCGGGATCGGCGCGGCGCAGATCCTCGCCCTGCTGCCCGGGATCAGCCGTTCGGGCGCCACCATCGCCGCCGGCCTGGTGCGCGGCCTGGACCACGAGGATTCCGCCCGGTTCGCATTCCTGCTCGCCACCCCGGTGATTCTGGCCGCGGGCCTGCTCAAGCTCCCCGAGCTCGCCGGCCCCGAAGGCAACGGCATCCTGGGTCAGGTCGCTGCCGGCAGCCTGGTCGCCGGGGTCGGGGCCTATCTTTCCCTACGGTTCCTGACCCGCTACTTCCACACCCACACGCTGACCCCGTTTGCCATCTACTGCACGCTGGGTGGGCTCCTCAGCCTGGGATGGCTCGCACTCACCTGAGCCCTGGACGCAGAGGACCTCCTCCCTGGGGGGCTTCGTTGGCCAGAACCGGTGAGCCGGGCTGTGACACTGGTCCGGTGCCTACTGACGAATTGAAGCAGGACCGCCCACCTGCCAGCCTCGCGCTGACGGCGCTCAGAGTCCCTGCGGTGGCTGTCGCCTTCTGGATCACCAAGGGATTGACCACAGGGATGGGCGAGTCGAGCTCGGACTACCTTGTCCACCGGCTGCCTCCGGTGGTGGCGGTTGCCCTCGGTGGCATCGCCCTTGCGGCCGCGCTGGCGCTTCAGTTCGCGGCACGCCGCTATGTGCCGTGGATCTACTGGCTCGCCGTGGCGATGGTGGGAGTCTTTGGCACCATGGCTGCGGACGTCCTGCACGTCGGTCTGGGCGTCCCTACTTCGTGTCCACCGCATTCTTCGCCGTTTCGCTGGTGGTCGTCTTCGCGGCCTGGTACGGATGCGAGAAGACACTGTCCATCCATAGCATCTACACAACTCGGCGGGAGGCCTTCTACTGGGCCGCGGTGATGACCACCTTCGCGCTCGGCACTGCTGCCGGCGACCTGACTGCCGTCACGCTGCACCTGGGTTACTTCGCCTCGGGTGTGATGTTTGCCGTCGTCGTTGCGGTTCCCGCAGTGGCCCATCGGTGGTTCCGTCTGGGCGCGATCCCGGCCTTCTGGCTCGCCTACATCGCGACTCGGCCGCTCGGGGCCTCGTTCGCGGACTGGATGGGCGTATCCCACGCCCGGGGCGGCCTCGACCTGGGCGCCGGTCCGGTCAGCCTGGCTCTGATACTCCTGATCGCCGGCTTCGTCGTATATATGGCGCTCAACCCCACTGCAGAAGACATCGCGAGCAGACAGCCGGCGGAACAAACACGGTAGCTGTGGAGCATCTGACGCCCTGGTGGCGACGCGACGCACCGACCGCCCCGACCTCGCGGTGGGTGTGTGGTGGATCGCCGAACGTGGTCGACTGCGGATCTGCCGGCCAGCGTGTCCGCGCGCTGAGGCTGCTGCCCGGCCTGCTCCCGACGACGTCGCGGTATGGCGACCGGGGTCGGCCGACCAGCTATGACGGGGACGTATGAGGGTCAGGGATCATCCTTCTTCGGGCAACGGCGGGCCCACAACCTCCAGTCCGTAGCGCGGTCCGATCTCGTTCCAGCGGGCGATCTCCTCGCCCATCGGCAGGCCATCAGTGCCCGGGAGCCGACGCTCGGTGGCGGGGATGCCGACCTCGTCATACAGCGCCATGAGATCTCCGGGTGCGGTCAGGCCCAGGAACCGCACCGGGGCCGAGCCGGTCACCCTGAACCCGTGCGACAGACCCACCGGGAGCCAGATGAAGTCCCCGGGCGACAGGTGGTAGGTCCGCTCGCCGGCTCGGTAGGTCATTGACCCATCCAGGAGGAAGAACACCTCCGCCTCGCGGGTGTGGCGGTGCAGTGGCGTGGCGGTGCCCGGTGGCTGGGTGACCAGCGCCATGCCCAGGGATCCACCTGAGTCGGTGGCGCTGAGCAGTTGCTCGAAAAGCGAACCCATCGCCCACGTCGCCGGTGCAGAGTGAGCGGGACGGTAGAGCGCGGCCAGTGGTTGTGCATCGGTGCTCTGCTGCGCCATGGTGATCTCCCCGACAATTAACCAGAAGTGACTTCGGATGAATACTTGTTAGAGTAGGGCGCGTGCCGGACCAGGTCAAGACCCGCCGATACCGCTCGCCGCAACGCCGAGAGCGTGCGGCGGCCACAAGGTTGTCCGTCCTGGCCGCAGCGCGGGACCTGTTGCAGGACAAGGGGTATGCCGGTACGACGGTCGCCGATGTCGCTCGCCTTGCCGGCGTGTCGGTCGACACGGTGTATGCCTCGGTCGGGCGTAAGCCGGAGCTGGTGCTCGCCGTGATCGACATGGTGCTCGGCGGAGCTGACCAGCCGGTACCTGCCGACCAACGCGACTACGTGCAGGCGATCCGCTCGGAGCCCACTGCCCGGGGGAAGATCGAGGTCTACGCCGGCGCGCTCGCCCGGCTGATCCCGCGGACCGCGCCGCTGCAGGAGGCCCTACGCAAGGCCGGGGATACCGATGCCGCATGCGCGGCGACCTGGCGTCGTCTCGTGAGCAGGCGGGCAGCCAACATGCTGCTCTTCGCGGCTGAGCTGCGTTCGACCGGCGACCTGCGCGGCGACCTGAGCGATCAGGAGGTTGCGGACATCGTGTGGTCGACCAACGCCGCCGAGTACTGGTTGCTCCTGGACCAGCGGGGCTGGACGCCGGCGCGGTACGAGGCCCTGCTGGTCGACGTGTGGAGCCGGACGCTGCTCGCCTGAACGCTGGCCGGGGCGCGATCGCGGTATTGCCGGTGCGGTGCCTGGGCCGTGTACGTATGTTCTGGCTCTGTCGGCAGTGATGACGGGCTCTATCAGCTGCGGTATGCCTGCTCGCGTGGCTCTGGCGTGAGCTCAGCACGGCCCCACCCTCGGGCCAACCTGCATCTCATGCGCAACAGGTCGGCACTCGCCGCCAACGCGACAGCGCTGTTGGCTGGCATCGAGATGCACATACTGATGTCCATGATCATCTGGTAGGTCCAGACACCGACATCGGATCCCACGGGCCAACCTACGAAGTGTGGCGGCCGACCTACTTCTTGAGCAGTCCGCCCCCGACCCAGGCGCGGATCGCTGCGACGTCCTGCGGGTCGAGCTCCATCCGGGCCCCCCGGCACAGCCCGACGACGTTGTCGGCCCAGGTCTCGGCGACTTTGATCGCGGTTGGCTTCGCCGTCAGGTCGAGCCCGGCGTACAGAACACCGGCGATTACCGTGTTGACCGACGCCCTGCCGATCGCCGCACCGGCAGCCTGACAGGCGTCGCGCACGCGCTTTGACGTCTCCGGCCGGTCGAAGGGGACCGCGCTCACGTCGTCGGCCAGCGTGGTGAGCAGGATTCGGTAGCGTTCGGCCGGCAGGTTCGGGATGTCCGTGACATCGACCACCTGGCGCTGCAGGGGCGGCAGGTCAACAGTGCTTGCGCTCGGAAGGTCCGCCTCGCTGAATCGCTTCGGAT
>DAITND010000219.1:0-4485 GCA_036834825.1 Dermatophilaceae bacterium | reverse complement strand
TCACCGGGGTCAGCGTCTTCAACCAGGACCTGCGCGACTTCGAGTTCCGGCCGGGGGCGATCTTCGCCAACGTCGTGGTCGGTGACGAGATCAACCGCGCCTCTCCCAAAACGCAGGCGGCACTTCTCGAATGCATGGAAGAGGGCCAGGTGACGGTCGACGGGGAGACTTACCGGCTGCACAAACCCTTCATCGTGATGGCCACTCAGAACCCGATCGAGATGGAGGGCACGTACCCTTTACCGGAGGCTCAGCGCGACCGCTTCATGGCGCGTATCTCGATGGGATACCCCTCCGCCGCGGCCGAGGTCGCGGTCCTTGACAGCCACGGCGGCGCGTTCCCGCTCCAGGAGTTGACACCAGTGACCGACGGCGAGACCGTCGCCAAGCTCATCGAGATCGTTCGAACGCTGTACGCCAGCCCGGCCATCAAGCAGTACATCGTTGACCTCACCACGGCAACACGCACCACCACGGCACTGCGGCTGGGCGCTTCCCCGCGCGCCAGCCTGCACCTCCTTAGGGCGGCCAGGGGTTATGCCGCCCTGGCAGGACGTGACCATGTCCTACCCGATGATGTTCAGGCGCTGGTTGAGCCCGTACTGACCCATCGCCTCATCCCGGCCGGTGAGACGCAGGTGGCCCGACGCACCAGCGCCGATGTCATCCACGACATCGTCGGGCGAGTACCCATTCCGTCCGCAGCGCACTGAACGGCAAGGTCCAGGACCTCGTGACCCAGACATGATCCAGACATGACCCAGACGGGGACCCGAATCGGGGGCGTACTCACCACCCGCGGCCGTGCATTCCTGGCAGCCGGCCTGACGTTGCTCGTCGGCGGTCTGTTGCTCGGGTTCACCGACATCACCCGGGTCGGAGTACTCCTGTCGGCGTTGCCTCTGCTGGCCGACCTGCGCGCCAGGCGCAACAACAACAACGTCGTGGCCACCCGCACCATTCACCCAGCCCGGCTCGTAGTCGACCAGACCGCGAGAGTCGCCATCGTCCTGCAGAACAACTCGGGCAGACGCACCCAGCTTCAGCTCGCAGAGGAGCAGGTCCATTACCTGATACGCGATCGACCGCGTTTCGTGCTGTCAGCCATGGAGCCGGGGGACATCCGTGAGGTGGACTACCAGATCCGCTCCGAGGTCCGCGGACGATACCGACTCGGCCCCCTGACGTTGCGCAAAGGTGACGCGTACGGTCTGGCCACCATCACCACTTTGCTGCCCGGCTCCACTAACATTCTGGTCCTGCCTCGCATCGAGGTACTCGGTCGTCGGCACCCCCGCGCGAACGGTATCGGCACCGAAGGCACGATCCCCCACATGGTCGCTCTGCACGGCGAGGACGATGTGGCCGTCCGGAGCTACCGCGACGGCGATGACCTGCGCCGTATCCACTGGCCCGCCACAGCACATCGATCCGAGCTGATGGTGCGTCAGGAAGATCACCCGGCCAGGCGTCGCGCTGTCATTGTCCTGGACTCTCGCGCGGCCGGACACCAAGGCGCGGGTGCCATGGGGTCCTTTGAATGGGCAGTCACCGCAGCAGCTTCCGTCGCAGCGCACCTGGCCGAGCACGATTACACCCTCCACCTGGCGAGCAGCGAGACCACTGCCGAAGGCCTGGCAACGCAGATCGTCGCGATCGACGATGCGCTGACCTGGCTGGCGATGGCCCAGCTCGGCGCATCCCAACAGTTCAATGAGGTGCTGCGCTGGGCACAGACCTCGACCTCGACCGGTGGCCTGGTGATCGCGATCGTATGCGACCACGACGATGCGACGCTGAGAAGGACAGCAGCCCTGCGCCAGCCTGAAGGGACCGGTTTGATGATGATCCTCGACACCGCCAGTTTTACCCGACCTCGACCCGAAGTACCGACGGAGCGCACGCTGGCCATGGCAGCCATGGTCACCGCCACCGGATGGAGCACGTGCGTGGTGGGCTCAGACATGACGGTCGAGCAAGCATGGAGCATCATCTCCGCCCGTAGCGCGGTCAGGGTCGGGTCCGGGCGATGAAGGTTCACGCGGGCAGTGGCGTCGACTCCGCCCTGGCCGCGATCGCCACGCTGACAGCCGCCTGGCCGATCTCCACCTTGCTGGCTGAGCCGACCTGGCTGCGCGGGACCCTCATGCTCCTCGCGGTGATTGCTCTCAGTGGCTTCGGCGCCAGGTCGCTGGCTCTGCGTGGCTGGCAGGTCCTGATGGTGCAGCTGGCGTGTTCGGTCCTCGCCGCGGGCACGATCTATGGCCGAGGTCATCTCTGGCACGGTCTGCCGACGCTGGAGACGCTGAGATTCGCGGACGGGCTCATCCGGGAGTCCGTCGCCACTGCGCAGAGGTTTACCGCGCCGGCGCCCACCACGCCAGGGCTGATATTCGTGGTTGGGTGCGCTTTGGGCCTGGTTGCCCTGACTGTGGACTACCTCGCCGTCACCCGCCGATCTCCCTCGCTCGCGGGCCTGCCGCTGCTGACCGTGTTTCTGGCGGTCGTCGCCAACCGGGGTTCCACACTGCCGGTCTTCTTCTTCCTTGCGGTTGCCGCCATGTGGCTCATCATGGTCGCCAAAGCAGATAGCACCATCCTGCGCAGGTGGGGCACGACTGAACCGGTGGCCCACACGCCAGTGGCACAGAACCTGCCATCCAAGGGCGTCTATGAACACTCCTCGATGGCGCGGACGGTAGGTGCCGTGGCGCTGATGGCTGCGGTGGCTGTGCCGGTTGTACTGCCCCACCCTCCCCCGACCTTCCTGGTGTCCGGTCTCGGCCGCAGCTCCTCAGGCAACGGCAACAGTTCCCTGGGGGTGGGCTTCTCGCAGAGCATCGACCTTTCCCAGGACCTCAAGAGCCGTAGCCAGGCTCCGGTGCTGCAGTACACGACCGCCGACACCTCGCCGCCTCCGCTGCGAGTTGCGCTCGGATCCGCCTACCGGCCCGAGCCGGGCTTGTGGCTCCCCTGGGGCAGGCCCTGGCGGTCGAGCTCGGGCAAACCTGACCTGTCCGCGAACCCCAAAGTCCCCGAACCCACGGGGCTCTCGCCAGAGGTCCCGAGGAGAGCCTTCGTCATGCACGTCAGCCGCAACCTACTCGAGGATCCCTTCCTGGCTGCGCCGTACCCTTTGATCGGCGCCGACCTGGGGGGGATCGCGTGGGGATCCGACTATGAGACCCAGAGCATCAAGGTCGCCCAGCGTCCCGACTCCTACGCGGTCTCCTACTGGCAGCTGGACCCCACCACGACGATGTTGCGCAGCGCCCCCTCGTTGAGTGACCTGGACCGATACCTCTTCGATCTGGACCTGAGGCTGGACGGACCGTATGTCGGGAGGGTCACTGCGCTGACCCAGCAACTCACCGCCGGCAAGAGTTCGGCCTATGACAAGGCCATGGCCATCCAGCAGTACCTGCGCGCCGACGGAGGTTTCACCTACTCCCTGACTTTGGCTCCACCGGCGAAGAACCGCTTCGGTAACAATGCCGGTTATGACGCTCTGACGAACTTCCTGGTCACCAAGCAGGGCTACTGCGTGCAGTTCGCGACGGCCATGGTGATGATGTCGCGGGCTGCCGGCATACCGGCGCGAATGGACATCGGCTTCCTGCCCGGGACCGAGGCCAAGGGCGTCTGGACGGTCGTCGCAGCCGACGCTCACGCCTGGCCCGAGCTTTATCTCGACGGCGTTGGTTGGACCCGTTTTGAACCCACACCCTCGCGTGGATCACCCCCGGCTTACGCCATCCCCGGGACGTCGCCCGGTACTGCCGTCAGCAGTCGCCCCTTGAGCACTGCGACGGCGCCGGCCCATGGCGCCCCAGCTCGCAAGGATCTGGGCGCTCCATCAACGAGCGGCGGCGCCAGTCCAAAGGTCGGACTGAGCCCGACCTCCGCACTGCGCTGGCTCACTCACGGGTGGGGGTCGGTCCTGCTCGGAGTTCTGATCGGGCTGCTCGGATCCCTGGTCGTGCCCACGGCCGCACTGTGGCGTCGTCGGCGCAACCTCACCAAAGCCCATACTGACGCTCAGCGGGTAGAGGTCGAGTGGGAGCACCTGACGTCATCACTGGGCGATCTTGGCATCGCGCCCGCGCCAAGTCATACCCCCCGGCAGCTGCGCGCCTACTACGACCGCGAGGCGTTGCTCGAGGATGCTGCATCCCAGGCTCTTGGCCGGGTTGTGCAGACGGTGGAGAGCTCGCGCTATGCGGTGCCCTCTCCGCACCCGGAGGAGGGCTTCTTCGCGGATGCCCGGCAGGTACTCAGAGCAGCCGCGGCAACCCGGGCTGGCCGGTACCGCCTGCGGGCAGCCTTGTGGCCCAGCAGCGGCATCACCCAGCTGCGCTCCGGGAGAGCCCATCTCACCTGGCTGATCCGGACTCCCCTGCGCGATGTGAGCGCCCGTGTGCGCCAACGAAGGACCAACAGCAGACCACGGCCGCGCATTTCGCCCAAAGACCACTAAAACATTTG
>DAITND010000218.1:0-4492 GCA_036834825.1 Dermatophilaceae bacterium | reverse complement strand
GTCCGGTCGAACTGACGCGGGGTCGAGGCAACCGTGAAGTTGGCTACGGCAGCACCCGAAGGTGTGAACCGCAGCTCAGGGTCGCCGGTGATGTTGCCAATGATTGTGATGACGGTGTCGCCAGCCATATCAAGTCCTCAGGATTCGGAGATCAGGCGCCGGGGCGCAGGAGCTTTGTCCGCAGTATGGACTCGTTCAGGCCGAGCTGACGGTCCAGTTCCTTTGCCGTGGCCGACTCCGCGCTGAAGGTGACGACGGCGTAGATGCCCTCGGACTTCTTCTTGATGTCGTAGGCCAGACGGCGTTTGCCCCACAGATCGACGTTGTCCACAGTGCCGTTGTCCTTGGTGACAACGGACAGGAACTTGTCGAGCGAGGGTTGAATGGTGCGTTCCTCGAGATCGGGGTCGAGAATGATCATGAGTTCGTACTGACGCATGCTGATAACCCACCTCCTTCGGTCTAGTGCGGTCACGGTCCATCCGTGACAGGAGGGTTGCAGCGTCCCACCTCGAACACCATGTCAGGGGCTACCGACAAAGCGGTCGGGGCCAACAACGTGAATGAGCGAGGCGGACGACATGAGCGTACCGGCAACTGACCTCGCGCCGGAAATCGCAGAGCGTGATGCTGCGGATACCCCGCCGGGGAAGATCAGCTGAGATCGAGCCTCAGCTGATACGGACAATCACCTGATCCGGCGCACCCGCCATGGGTCCGGCCAGTGGGTCAACCTCATCGTCCCGCTCCGGGTCGACCGACTCCGCGTCGACGGGCTCCTCGTTGACGGGCTCTCGGTCGAACAGTTCCCGACCGGCAGACTCCTGGTCGTCCGACTCCGAGGAAACGGCCGGCTCGCGGGACCGGGCTACCCGCCATACCTGCACGAGCACATAGAGCCAAGCGGTCATGCGTAGCCAGATCATGATGGAGTAAAGGCCCGCCGGCAGACCCCTGTCGGGTTTGCTGAGCCCGGCGATGTAGAGCCACACGGACACGAAGTAGGTCGCCTCGAAGCCAGCCCAGATCAGATGGTCGCGCCACTTGAGGCCGACCAGCGCGATCAGCGGAAGCAGCCACAGTCCGGCCTGCACAGGAACCGCCTTACCGGTCACGACGACGATCACCAGCATCACCAGGGAGACCTCCGCGACCGTCGGTCGCCGCTCCATGCTGAGAGCGAACAACGCGCCCAGCGCCAGGGCCGCCAGCCAGCCCAGAATGACCAACGTCGTGACGCGACCCTCTAGTCCGTGCCCGATCGACTCCGAAACCATCCCTAGCGAGCCGTAGCTCGGCCCTCCCCGCCACCAGCTGCGATAGACCGAAAGCAGGGCATCCGCGTTGATGACGATAAAGGGCAGGCTCACCGCGAACCAGGTGACCAGTGCCGTTCCCGCCAACCGTCCCCAGGCACCCAACCTGCCCGAGCGCACAGCCAGCAGGCCGATGGCGACGAGCAGGACCAGGGGATAGGTGCGTGCCGAGATGGCCAGCCCCATGACGAGACCGGCCAAGATGATCTTGTTGCGCCCCCAGGCCCACAACGCGACCGAAGCAAGCATGACACCGAGCAGATCGACCGAGACCAGGCCCGCGAGGAGAAGCACCGGACTGAGAGCCACATGAGCAGCCCGCCAAGGAGCCCGCGGAACCGACGCCGCCGTCACGACGACCAGGGCCATCACGATGACGGTGATCAGCACTGCCCACAGCGCGAAGTACCACTGCTGCTGCGCCAAGAGGGAGCCGTCAGGAACCACGCGCCCGATCAGCCACATCATCAGCCCCGAGACTAGAGGCTGGTCCAGGTGTGGGGCCCCGGACAGATACGGCATCGCGTGTCCGAGGCCAGAACTCACTGGCAGATCCGTGTAGCAGGCGTGCCAGAACTGGTCTGGGTTGCTCCATCCCTTGGTAAAGCAGTGCGCCTTCTGCAGGAAACCAAGAGCGACCGTCAGGCTCGAGAGCCCGACCAGGACCGCAGCAGCAGGCTGCCAAGCAGACCGTGCCGTACGACCTGCCGAGCGGGCATGCCGCCCGAGGGGTCCTCCGATGATCTCGCTCGCCGCAGCGGCGACCGGGTCGAGGCGGGTTGGCGCGAACGACTCAGGGGCCAAGGGCGACATGGTGGCCAGACTACGTGGCAGGGCAGGGGATCTCCGTGGACGGAGCAGTCTACGGGGCCGCAGTGGTCGGGGGCGGCGGCAGTGTCATCGTCGGACCCGGCTTTGTTGGGTGGGTCTTCGTCGGACTGGACGTCGGTGTGGTGGTGGGAGTGCTCGTTGTCGGAGTCGGCGCAGCGGTGGTAGCCGTGAGGGTCGGGGTGGGAGCAGCGGTCTTAGGAGGTGGCGGCGGCGGGATAGCGTCGTCGCCCACGCCCGCACGGGGTGGGAAGTCGATGACCTTCTGCCCCTGCAGAGCCCCCTGCATGAACGCAGTCCAGATCTTGACCGGGTACGTGCCCCCGGTGACCTCGCCGAAGTTGTTGACGGTGATCGTCTTCTGGCCGTTGCCCTGGTAGATCCCGACCGCAGCCGAAAGCTGTGGGGTGAAACCGTCAAACCAGACCGCCTTGTTGTTGGTCGTCGTACCGGTCTTTCCCGCAGCCGGGCGCCCCAACGCCAGCGCGCCCATACCGGTGCCCTCGGTCACCACATGCGTCATCGCCTCGGT
Source organism: Dermatophilaceae bacterium (assembly GCA_036834825.1). Taxonomy (GTDB): domain Bacteria; phylum Actinomycetota; class Actinomycetes; order Actinomycetales; family Dermatophilaceae; genus UBA4719. The sequence continues at coordinate 1,816 of DAITND010000218.1, read as the reverse complement.
GACGTCCGCGGTCACCTTCGGGTCGAAGGCGTCGGGCTTGAGATCCTTCTTGGCAATGTAGTCAATGAGGCCGTTCGCGGAGGTCACCTTGCTGATGATGTACGGCGTTGCCCTCTGTCCCTGGGCGGCGATGGTCGCATAGGCGTTGGCCATGTCGATGACGTGTGGCGAGGCGGTCCCGAAGATGTTGTTGATGTTGTCGTCCAGCAACCCGGGCGTCTGCCTTGGCAGCCCGGCCAGGATCGCCGCATCCCTGAGGCCAGTGCCCTTGCTGCCGGGAGCGGCCACCGCGAGGTTCAGCTGCGCGAAGACCGTGTTGACCGAGTTCGCCAGAGCGGCCCGGAGGTCGATACGGCCGAACTGCTCGTCGGCGAAGTTTCTGACCTCACCTCGAGGAAAGTTCTTGGAGGCGAACTGGGGCAGGAAATGGGGACTGTAGCCGTCATATCGCGTCTTGGTGCTGATGTTCTTCTGTAGCGCGGCCAGCAGCCCAAACACCTTGAACGTCGACCCCCCCTGCAGAATGGCCTGCGTCGAGGAGTTGTACGGGTCCGCGCTGTAGTCCTTGCCGCCATACATGGCGACGACCGCGCCGTCACCCGGGCGGATCGCGGTGAGTCCGACATGCAAGGCATTGTCCTTGGCCACCCGCGTCAGGTACTCCGAGGGCATGTTCTCGTTGACGGCTCTAACCGCCGAGTCTTGGGCCCTCTTGTTGATCGTCGTCACGATTCGCAGTCCACCGCGGTCGATGTCGGTGGTGCTCAGGTGCAGCTTGTTCGTGAGCTCGGTGCGGACCTCGTTGGTGATGTAGCCGACCGTCCCGACGTTCTTGATCTTCGCCCTGGCGATCGTCTTGGGGAAGGTCGTCTTGGCCCGAGCCTGGGGGGTGAGCCAGCCCTGGGCCACCATCCCGTCCAGAACGTAGTTAACCCGTGAGACGGCGTTGGCCTTCTGGGACGCACCCAGGGTCGGGTCGTAGTACGACGGTCCGCGAATCACAGAGGCGAGAAGTGCGCCCTCAGCGACAGTCAGCTTGGAGGCGTCGTGACCGAAGTAGGCCCTGGCCGCGGTCTGGATGCCATACGCACCGCGGCCGTAGTAGATGGTGTTGAGGTAGTTGGCCAGGATCGTGCTCTTCGAGTCCGACTGGTCGATCTTGATCGAGATGATGAACTCTTTGGCCTTACGGCTAATCGTCCTGTCCTGGGTCAGGAAGTAGTTCTTGACGTACTGCTGGGTGATCGTGGAACCGCCCTGGGTCGCCCCCCCCTTGAGTGCCACGATCAGCGCCCGGCCAATACCCGAGGGTGAGACCCCGTTGTTCTGGTAGAACGTGCGATCCTCCGCGGCCAGCAGCGCGTGTTGGACGTGAAGAGGGATCTGCGACAAAGGCACGGACTCGCGGTTGATCTCGCTGATCCGGGCCATCTCGGTCTTGCCATCGGCGTAGTAGATGATCGACGCCTGAGCGTTGGCCAGATCGTTCGGCTGGGGGATTTTGACGGTGGCGTAGGCCACTCCCACCAACGCCGCACCGACCAGGAACAGCCCGAGCAACACCACCAGGATCCGCTTGACCGAGAAGAACCGACGCCAGGTTCTACGCCCGTACTGGGTCGCGGGCTCGTGCCCGAACTCGGGTGGGTGCTCATCAAAGGGCATGCCGGGGTCGGACGGTGTGCTCAATTTTCTTCCTTCGTCGGCCAAGGCAAAGTTTGCCCACTGCACTACCACTGTATGACGACACCGCGTCATGGCTTACGTCGGCAGCGAGGCGCCCGCGTTGCCGATCTCAGATACCGGTCCCGCACAC
>DAITND010000217.1:0-4506 GCA_036834825.1 Dermatophilaceae bacterium | reverse complement strand
TCAAGGTCGTGCCGCCCGGCACCGGGATCGTGCACCAGGTCAACATCGAGCACCTTGCCCGGGTCGTCTTCGACCGCGCAGGCATGGCTTACCCTGACACCTGCGTCGGCACCGACTCACACACCACGATGGTCAACGGCCTGGGCGTCCTGGGCTGGGGGGTCGGGGGCATCGAGGCCGAAGCAGCGATGCTCGGCCAACCCGTCTCCATGCTCATCCCCCGGGTCGTGGGCTTCAAGCTGCTCGGCGAGATCCCTTCCGGGGTGACGGCCACCGACGTTGTCCTGACGATCACCGAGATGCTGCGCGCGCACGGAGTCGTCGGCAAGTTCGTGGAGTTCTACGGCCAGGGAGTCTCGGCGGTGCCGCTGGCCAACCGCGCCACGATCGGCAACATGAGCCCCGAGTTCGGCTCGACCGCGGCCATGTTCCCCATTGACGAGGTCACCTGCGAGTATCTGCGCCTCACGGGCCGCAGCGAACAGCAGGTCGCACTGGTCGAGGCCTACAGCAGGGAACAGGGCCTGTGGCACGATGCGTCGCTCGAGCCGCTCTTCTCGGAGTACCTCGAGCTCGACCTTTCCACGGTGGTCGCGTCCATCGCCGGGCCCAAGCGCCCGCAGGACCGCATCTCGCTGACCGAGGCCAAGGAGTCCTTCCACCGGTCGCTTGAGGACTATGTGGATGATGACGAGAACGGCCACAGCGTCCTCGACGAGGCTGGCAAGGAGTCGTTCCCGGCCAGTGACGCCCCCACCTACCAGCCAAACGGCCAGAGTGCCTCGGAGCACGCTGCGGACCGTCCTCACGGGTTGCTCGGCCGGCCCAGCACGAGTCGGGCCAGCAACAAGGTGCCGCTCACGCTGGCCGATGGCACGGTAACCGAGATGGACCACGGTCACGTGGCGATCGCCTCGATCACCTCGTGCACCAACACGTCCAACCCGTCGGTCATGGTGGCGGCCGCGATGCTGGCTAAGAACGCCGTCACGCGTGGCCTGAGCGCCAAGCCCTGGGTCAAGACGTCCATGGCGCCGGGCTCCAAGGTCGTCACCGACTACTACGAGAAGGCCGGCCTCTGGCCATATCTGGAGAAGCTCGGATTCCACCTGGTCGGTTACGGCTGCACGACCTGTATCGGCAACTCCGGCCCGCTGGCCGAGGAGGTCTCGGCGGTCGTCCAGAAGCATGACCTCAGTGTCGTCTCGGTGCTGTCGGGCAACCGCAACTTCGAGGGGCGGATCAACCCCGACATCAAGATGAACTACCTCGCCTCGCCTCCGCTGGTCGTGGCCTATGCGCTGGCCGGCACCATGGACTGGGACCCGGAGTCGGAGCCGCTCGGCACCGACCCGCAGGGCGCCGACGTCTTCCTGCGCGACATCTGGCCGAACGCGGATGACGTCGCCAAGGTGGTCGACTCCTCGATCACCAAGGAGATGTTCAGCAGCGACTATGCCGACGTCTTCGCCGGTGATGACCGCTGGCGCTCCCTGGCGACGCCCGAGGGCAAGACCTTCGACTGGGCGCCGGCGTCGACGTACGTGCGCAAGCCCCCCTACTTCGAAGGCATGGCGCGCGAGCCCAGCCCAGTGGCCGACATCGTCGGCGCGCGGGTCCTGGCCAAGTTGGGCGACTCGGTCACCACTGACCACATCAGCCCGGCCGGCCAGTTCACCCCGGACAGCCCCGCAGGTGTCTACCTCGCAGCCCACGGTGTGGACCGCAAGGACTTCAACTCCTACGGCTCGCGCCGCGGGAACCACGAGGTCATGATCCGCGGCACGTTTGCCAACATCAGGTTGCGCAACCAGCTGCTCGATGACGTCCAGGGCGGCTACACCCGGGACTTCACCGCCGATGGCGCGCAGTCGAGCATCTACGACGCCGCACAGAATTACGCGTCAACCGGTGTGCCACTGGTCGTGCTGGCCGGCAAGGAGTACGGTTCCGGCTCGTCGCGCGACTGGGCGGCCAAGGGCACCCGACTGCTGGGCGTCAAGGCCGTCATCGCGCAGTCCTACGAGCGGATCCACCGCTCCAACCTGATCGGCATGGGTGTGCTGCCGCTGCAGTACCCAGCAGGTCAGAGCACCGACTCGCTCGGACTGGACGGCACCGAGACGTTCAACATCTCCGGGGTGACCATTCTCAACGACGGGACCACTCCCCGGACCCTGCACGTCACCGCGACCAAGGTTGACGGATCTGTCGTCGACTTCGACGCCGTGCTGCGGATCGACACTCCCGGCGAGGCGGACTACTACCGCAACGACGGCATCCTGCAGTACGTGCTGCGCTCGCTGGTCAGCAGCTGACCTGCTTGTCCGCGACAGCTGCGCGGTCCCGGTCCACTGGAGCACTGGGACCGCGCAGTCATCGCATCGAAGGCACTGTTTTTCGTAGTAACTGCCACCTAAGGCACTGCCAACGACGGCGCATGTCCTGGATGGTTGGCAGACTGGGGCCGTGAGCTCACCGCATGCGCCACCGGGTTGGCCGCCCTCCGTGCCTCCTCCGGAATCTCCCGGCTGGCAGGTGCCTGCCGTGTCCTGGCTGCTGGACCACTGCCCCTCTGACTACCGCGGGTATGCCGGATGGCGGAAGAACCCGGTCGCCCTGGCGTGGGTCGCGGTACGGCACATAGACGCCCAGCTCGAGGCGATGCGCCAGGCCTATCGCGAGGTCCGGGTCGACCTCGGCGATCTGGTCAGTACCGAGGCCCTCGCCCAGATCCAGTCCGACCTGCAGGCCGAGGGCCTACGGCTTCGGGCTTCGGCCCGTGGTGCCCGGCTTGTGTATGAGGCGCTGCAGGGAAAGCGCTACGTGCCCAGGTTGTGAGCGCCCCCAACGCAGTCGGCCCATCTGCGCAAGGTAGCGTCGCCACATGAACAAGAACCTGCGCGTTGGTCTTGGGGTCCTGCTGGTTCTGGTGGGGCTGATCTGGACCCTGCAGGGGCTGGGTTATCTGAAAGGCAGCGTGATGACCGGCGCGACGCTGTGGGCCATCATCGGGCCGATCGTGGCGATCCTCGGCGTCTGGTTGGTGGCCAGAACCGTGCGCGCCCCTCGTTGAGCGCGCCGTACCCGAGGCGCCCAACAGGGACGGCTCAGCCCTTCTCTGCACCCTCGTTCGCGCCGCGGACAAAGTGACGTTGGAAGGCGAAGAAGAGCACGGCCACCGGGATGGTGGTCAGCAGCGCCGCACCCATCTTGAGCGGGAACTGGGTGCCCGACCCGAGCTCGCCACTGGTCAGACTGGCCAGGCCGGTGACCATGGTCTTGAGCTCGGGCCTTTGGGTGACGACCAGGAAGTGGCTGAACTCGTTCCAGGACCCCTGAAACGACAAGATGGTCAAGGTGATCAGCGAGGGTCGTGCCATGGGTAGCACGACAGACCAGAAGGTGCGAAAGACCGACGCCCCGTCCATCCGGGCCGCTTCCTCGATCGAGACCGACACAGAGTCGAAGAACTGCTTCATGATGAAGATGCCGGCGGCGTCGACCATCAGTGGCAGGATCATCGCGGTGTAGGTGTCGAAGATGCCCAGGTAGGTGACGATGAGGAACTTCGGGACGAGCAGGACAACGCCGGGCACACTCATGACGGCCAGAAGAGCCGTGAACATGAACCGTCGGCCCCGAAAGTGCAGGCGGGACAACGCGTAGCCCGCCAGGCTGTCCAGGAACACGCGCGATGCCGTGATGATTACCGTGACCAGAACCGAGTTGCCCAGCCAGGTCATGATCGGCACGGGCGTGTCCGAGGTCAGCCCGAACATCCGTTTCCAGGCGCCCAGGTCGAAGGGGTTCGGGATCAGCGACAGGGGATGGGCAACGGACTCGGGGTCTGACTTGAATGATGTGGCGATCTGGATGAGGAACGGGTACAGGTAGATGATCGCGAAGATGATGAGGATCGCGTAGCCGGCGACCTTCTTGGGGCTGACATGGCGATCGCGCCGGCCGCCGGCCGGGGGGCGGGTGCCATCGGTCCCGCCGGTTGTGGTTCTGGGCTCGAGGTCCTGGGTGGGGACGGTGGTGGTGGTCATGGGGTTGGTCCCGTCCCGTGGTTGCTGTGCATCAGGTCCACTGCTCGCAGCGTCTTTCGCAGCCGACCGGGGGGCTTGTCGTCGCGCATCAACCGGCGTTGCCATCTGGTGAGCAGCACGATGATCAGGAAGACGATGAAGGCCATCGCGGCACCGGAGCCCCAGCCGTTGGACTTGAAGCTGGTGTTGTACGACAGAAACGCCGGCGTCATCGTCGTGCCGGCAGGGGCGCCCTTACCCATCACGTAGATCTGGTCGAAGACCTGCCAGGTGCCGATCACGCCAAGGGTGATGACGAGGAAGAGTGCGGGCTTGAGCATCGGAACGGTGACCAGTCGCAGCTTCTGCCAGGGGGAGACGCCGTCCATCATGGCGGCCTCGTCAACCTCGACGGGCAGGTCCTGCAACGCGGCCAGGAACATCAGCATGAATGTGCCGGTCGTGGTCCAGACGG
>DAITND010000216.1:0-4524 GCA_036834825.1 Dermatophilaceae bacterium | reverse complement strand
TTCGGTGCCTGCAGATCCGATCTCGTCGGTCATGGTCATCGTCATGGTCATCACTTCCTCGGTTGGGTGTTGTTGTCCCTGCGGATGTTGTCCTGCCACCAGCCCAGGGTCAGGGGCCCCTGGACAGATGTGAGGAAACTGAGCGAACGCTAGAACGGATCGCTTTTGGCTCTTGGTGAGCATCGCTCGTGTTGAACGGATCGGCTCCGCTTCAGTCTTTGAGCAGCTGCCGCGCCATCACGATGCGCTGGATCTGGTTGGTGCCCTCGTAGATCTGGGTGATCTTGGCGTCGCGCATCATCCGCTCGACAGGGAAGTCCTGGGTGTAGCCGTAGCCGCCGAGTAGCTGTACCGCATCCGTGGTGACCTTCATGGCCACGTCGGAGGCGAAGCACTTGGCGGCCGCGCCGAAGAACGGGAGGTCGGGGTCGTTGCGCTCGGACTTGGCCGCTGCGACGTAGACCATCTGCCGGGCCGCCTCGAGGTTCATCGCCATGTCGGCGAGCATGAACTGCAGGCCCTGGAAGTCCGCGATCCGCTTGCCGAACTGCTTGCGTTCCTTGACATAGCCGATGGCGAAATCCAGCGCGCCCTGGGCGATGCCCACCGCCTGGGCGCCGATGGTGACGCGGGTGTGGTCGAGGGTACGCAGCGCGATCTTCAGGCCTTCGCCCTGCCCGCCGACCATCCGGTCACCAGGAATGCGCACGTTGTCGAAAACCAGGTCACGAGTGGGGGAGCCCTTGATCCCGAGCTTGCGCTCCTTGGCGCCGAACGAGAAGCCCTCGTCGGATTTCTCGACGACGAACGCGCTCACATTCGAGCCGCGTTTGGCGTCGGGATCGGTCACCGCCAGGACCGTGTAGTACTCCGAGAAGCCTGCGTTCGTGATCCAGGACTTCTGCCCGGACAGGACCCAGTCGTCCCCGTCGGCCTTGGCGCGACACCTCATCGACGCCGTGTCGCTGCCGGCCTCCCGCTCGGAGAGTCCGTAGGAGAACCCCGCGTCGCCCCTGGCGAGCGCCGGGAGGTACTTCGCCTTCAGCTCATCGGATGCGGCGAGGATCAGCGGCAGGCTGCCGAGCTTGTTGACCGCAGGGATCAGCGAGGAGGACGCGCAGACCCGGGCGACCTCCTCGATGACGATGCAGGTGGCGAGCGCGTCGGCACCCACACCGCCATACTCCTGCGGGACGTGCGGGGCGTGGAAGTCCGAGGCCACCAAGGCGTCATACGCCGCCTGGGGGAACGTCGCGCTCTGGTCAACCTCGGCCGCATACGGAGAGATCTTGTTCTCCGCAACGTTGCGGACGGCCTCCCGCAGCTCGTCGTGGTCCTCGCTGAGCCGGAAGAGGTCAAAGTTCTTGTTGGTGCTCATGCTGTTGCCTTTCTTAGACGTGGGTGTGGAAGCCGCGGCTGCTCTTGCGGCCGAGCAGGCCGGCCTCGACCATCCGGGCGGGCAGCGGCGGTGAAGCGTGGAGCGGTTCCTTGAGCTCGTGATTCGGCGACTCGGCCACCGCCTTGACTGTTTCCAGGCCGATCACGCCTGCCTCTCAGCCCTGGACGCGGCGGGTCTTGCCGGCCCACTCCTGGTCACGCAGGGCGTACTTTCGGATCTTGCCGGTCGATGTCTTGGGCAGCTCGACGAGGAAGTCGACGTTGCGCGGCGCCTTGTAGTGGGCGATCTTGATGCGAACGTGGTTGATCAGCTCGCTCTCGGCGACAACGTGGCCGTCCTTGAGCACCACGAACGCCTTCGGCCGCTCGCCCCACTTCTCGTCCGGCACCCCGATCACTGCCACCTCGAGGACCGACGGGTGGCTCATCAAGGCCTGTTCGACCTCGACCGTGGAGATGTTCTCCCCGCCTGAGATCACTACGTCCTTGGCACGGTCGCGCAGCTCGACGTACCCGTCCGGGTGCATGACACCAAGGTCGCCGGTGTGGAACCAGCCACCGTTGAACGCCTCCTCGGTGCCTTCGGGGTCGCGGTAGTAACCGGCCATCACGTTGTTGCCGCGCAGCACGATCTCGCCCATGGTCAGGCCGTCGTCCGGTACGTCCTTCATGGTCTCGTCGACCACGCGTAGCCGCTCCGCCTGCACCATGCTGACTCCCTGACGCGCCTGGAGCACGGCCCGTGCCTGCGGTTCCAACGAGGACCATTCTGGCTGGGACTGGCACACCGAATAGGGACCGTAGCTCTCGGTGAGTCCGTAGACGTGCACGATCCGGAAGCCCATCTGTTCCATCTGCAGGATCGTCGTCGGGCTTGGCGGGGCCCCGGCGGTGGTGATCAACAACGAGTAGTCGAGCTTGGCGGCGTGGGAGGCGTTCATGATTGTCGTGATCACGGTCGGCGCACCGTTGAGGTGGGTGACCCGGTTCTCGCGGATCAGGTCCCAGATCGCGTCCCCGCGAACCTCGCGCAGGCAGACGTGCGTGCCACCGATGCCGGTCAGCGCCCACTGCGTGCACCAGCCGTTGCAGTGGAACATGGGCAGTGTCCACAGATACACGCTGTCCTGGTCGAAAGAGGAGTGAACGATCTCCCCGAAGCAGTTCAGGTAAGCACCCCGGTGGGTATACACCACGCCCTTGGGCTTGCCCGTCGTGCCCGACGTGTAGTTGATCGAGATCGGGGCCAGCTCGTCTTCGACCTCCCATTCCAGGGGGTCGCTGGACCCGCGCAGGGTGAACACCGGGTAGCGGACCAGCCGCGCGCCGACCAACGTGACGGCCCGCGGGTCCGAGGCCCCTGCGGCTTCGGAATCCTCGAATACGACGACCTCGGTGATCGTGGGCACGTTCTGGACGGCGGATGCCACCGCGGGAAGAAAGGCGGAGTCGGTTACCAGCACCTTGGCGCCGCAGTGGTTCAGGATGTACGCGATCTCCTCATCCGACAGCCGGGTGTTCACCGACACCAGCACCGCGCCCGCGAGCGGGACGGCGAACTGCGCGACGAGCATCTCGGGCAGGTTCGGCATCAGGTATGCGACCCGGTCGCCGGGCTGGATGCCACTGGCACGCAACGCGTGTGCCACCCGAGTGGCCTCTTCCGCGAGCTCGCGGTAGGTCAGCCGGCGCCCGCCGTAGACCACGGCCGTCTTGGCCGGGAACACCCTGGCCGATCTCTCCAGGAACGACAACGGGGTCAACGCGGTGTTCGAGACCATGCTCATGGGGGTATCCTTCGGCCGAGGAGTAGTTGGTACTGGATGCAGTTGGTACGGTACTCAGTACCACCGAGTCTCGATAGATGATCGAGCATGCGAATGGGAGTGATAATGGCCACACCGTCGGTCAAGGAACGGCTGACCACTGCTGCGTTTGCGTTGTTCGACGAGCGTGGGTACGAGCACTCGACGGTTGATGACATCGTGGAGCGGGCAGGGGTGGGGCGTACGACGTTCTTCCGGGCCTTCCCCTCGAAGGAGGACGTGATCCTGCCCGACCATCGGGTCGTCCTGGACGCGATTAGGGCACGGCTTGCGACGTCCACGCACGAGACCGCACTTGTCGCCGTCTCAGAGGCGGCACGACTGGCGCTCCTGTACTACCTCCAAGAGGGGGACGTCGCCCGAAGCAGGTACCGGCTGACGGCTAGCGTCCCCGCGCTACGGCACCGCGAGGTCGCCAGTATGGAGCAGTACCAGCGCGTCTTCCGTGAGTTCATCCATGGCTGGATGGGTGGTGGCTCGGAATCCGGGCTGAAGGCCGAGCTCATGGCGACGTCGGTGGTGAGAGCGCACAACTACGTCCTGCGGCGCTGGCTCATTGGTCTCACCGAGCAGCCGGAGGCAGAGTTCGACGCGGCGATGGCAGAGGTGATCGAGCTGTTCACTGCCGCCAACGCGAACGGTCCTACTGAAGGGCAGACCTCGCTGGTCATCGTTCGGACCACCAGCGAGCTTGAAGCAGTGATCCCGGCTCTACGAAAGATCCTCGGCTGATAGTTGTCCCACCCTTCTGAGACCTGCCGTTGCGCCAAATCCGTGTATCTCCTGCGTTCATTTTCATTGGGTCGGTTGCCGCGGGCTTCTTGCTTTGGCGCGGGTAGCCGAAGGCCTGCAGGAATCGCATCGAAGCCGGCGATCCGGCGATCGCTGGGCCGGTTCAGCGATCAGACCTGGCCACGACGACTGGCGAGCAGGTCACGGATCTCTGTCAGGAGAGCAACATCGGCGTTGTGTGCCTTGTCGGTCTGAGTGGATGGAAACAACCGGGTAAGTCCCTTTCAAGATCCTTCAGGCATCCAGCCAACTGCCGACTTCCCTGTCCATAAACCTGGAGGACTGGCGTGATATGTCCCCGTACTCGTTGACGATCAACGTCACGGCGTAGTTAGTGTTGTGGTTCTCGATAGCCATGAGGATGCATACCAGCGCCCAGAGTCCGGTGACTATCGTCAAGAGCAGGTGCAGTATATGGTTCACGGGCTTGCCGAAACGTATGACGGCGTTGAACTCGCCCTGCGCCTCGATCCGTCCGCCAGCGAGGACCTCCTTCTGCATGGCTTCG
>DAITND010000215.1:0-4571 GCA_036834825.1 Dermatophilaceae bacterium | reverse complement strand
TCTTCTTCACCGGCGCGTTCCGCAAGCCGCGCGAGATCAACTGGGTCATCGGCACCATCTTGTCCCTGTTGGCCATCAACGAGGGCTTCACCGGGTACTCCCTTCCCGACGACCTGCTCTCGGGCACCGGGATCCGGGCGGCTGAGGGCTTCATGCAGTCCGTCCCCGTCGTGGGCTCCTACCTCGCCTACTTCATCTTCGGCGGCGCATTCCCCGGAGAGGCGATCATCCCCCGCCTCTTCACCGTTCACGTGCTCTTGCTGCCCGCCGTCATCATCGGACTGTTCACCGCCCACATCGTGCTGGTGGCCGTGCACAAACACACCCAGTACCCCGGTCCGGGCAAGACGAACGACAACGTGGTCGGCTACCCGATGATGCCGGTCTACATGGCCAAGGCCGGTGGCTTCTTCTTCATCGTCTTCGGCATCACGACCCTGATGGCCGCCCTGGTCACCATCAACCCGATCTGGTTGTACGGCCCCTATGACCCGTCACCGGTGACCGCAGGCTCACAACCGGACTGGTACATGGGTTTCGCCGACGGGGCGTTGCGCCTGTTTCCCGGTTTCACCGAGTTCAACATCTTCGGGTTCACTCTCAGCCTGAACGTCTTCATTCCCTCCCTGATCGTGATGCCGTTGCTGTACAGCATTGCCGGCGCCTACCCGTTCATCGAGTCCTGGGTCACCGGCGACAAGCGCGAGCACCACCTGCTCGATCGCCCGCGCAACGCCCCGACCCGCACCGGGCTGGGCGTCATGGCGATCAGCTTCTACCTCATCCTCTTCCTCGCAGCCGGCAATGACCTGATAGCGATCAAGCTGGGGTTGTCCATCAACGACATCACCCAGAGTCTGCGCGTGCTGCTGATCGTGGTCCCGCCACTTTCCTACTGGGTCACCAAACGGATCTGCATGAGCCTGCAGCGTCGCGATCACGATCTGGTACTGCATGGCCGCGAGAGCGGACGCGTCGTGCGTACCGCTGAGGGCAGGTTCTTCGAGGTTCACGAGCCGCTGCCCGAACACGAGCGTTGGGCCCTCGTGCAGCACGAGACCCTCACGCCGCTGCCGCTGACGGCGAAGGTCGACGCCAGCGGCGTACAACGCAAGAGGAACCGCGGCGAGTATCTGCGCGCCAAGGTCTCGAGCTTCTACTTCGCCGACGGCGTCCACCCGGTGACACCGGCCGATCTGGTCGCGGCCCACCACGACGGCTCGGCACACGAAGCCATCGAGACCGGGCAGGACTCGCAGGATCAAGACTCCGGCGGTCAGCACTGGGTTGGGCAGCTGCACGGAGGCGCCGAAGAGCGCCCTGAGAGGGATGCCTACGCCAGCCACGAGGACGGGGCGGATCGGGGCCCGGGCTCAGCACCCTGAGCTGGCTGGCCCGATTGAATCGCCTCAGCTGCCAAGCAGCTCGACCAGGCGAGCCGCCAGGGCTGGTTCGTCACCGCGTAGCTCCAGCACCTTTGTCCTCGTCGTCAAGCCCGTGACCAGTCCCACATCGGCGCGGCGCAGGCCGAACGCCTTGGCTACGGCCTTCATGACACCCTCGGTTGCCGCGCCATCCACGGCCCGCTGCGCCACGAAGACGATGAGGACCGCGCCCTGGCCACCAGACGGTGCGCCATACTGTCCGCCAACCTTCGTCCGGGAGGCCCCGGGCTTGACGCGCACGCTGACTCTCATCGGGTCACGCTCCCTCTCATCAGATCCTCTGTCATCAGGTCATGGTGTCGTGCCGGGATCACCAAGCCTCTCACCGTGACAGGGTGGCAGATGTGCTGGAGCTGACCAACCAGGAGTTCGACGAGGCCGTCGCCGACGCGCTGGACGAGGTCCCGGCCGATCTGCTTGACCTCATGAACAACGTCGTCTTCCTTGTTGAGAACGAACCACCGTCCGATGATCCGGACATGCTCGGCGTCTACGAGGGAACGCCGCTGACCCAGCGGTATGAAGGCTGGGCTGCCGGATCACTACCAGACCGGATCACGATCTTCCGAGGGCCGACACTGCGCATGTGCCAGACACGCGAGGAGGTTCTGGACGAAGTGGCCGTCACGGTGGTGCATGAGATCGCACACCACTTCGGTATCAGCGACCACAGGCTGCACGAGCTCGGATGGGACTGAGCACCCACACGGCACTGCACGTCCCCAGAACGCGCAGGCTCGCTCATACAGGCTGGGTCCGCCACCGAGGCAGCGCCTTCCAGAATCAAACGAGCGCGCTCCGGGCGCTCCAATCGGCGTAGTCGTAGACCCAGACGCCCAAGCCCTCGGTCGGTTCGAAAACTCGGGTCGAGCCGGTGAACACGACCACGTCACCCACCCTGGAGTTGTTGAACATCCATTCGGCAGCGTCCGGGGCCATGTTGGTGCACCCGTGCGACACGTTCACGGTGCCCTGTGAATTCACCGACCACGGCGCGGAATGGATGAACTCGCCCGTCCAGGTCAGTCTCAGGTTCCACTTGGTGGTGATCTTGTAGTAGTTGGGATCACCCTTGGGGATACCCACCGTCGCGGAGTCCATGACAATCGAGCTGTCCCGCTCGATGATGACCTTGATGCCACTGCGGGTCTCGGTCAGCGGCCCGGGCCTTCCGGTGCTCACCGGGAACGTGCGGATCACCGCGCCATCGCGACGAACCGCCAGGGTGTGGGCATGCATGTCCACGGTGCTCACCATGGACGGGCCCACCGTGAAGCGCGTCTCGGCATCGTCGGTGGCCCACTTCCCGTCCCCGGTCTGCACTCCGTGCAACCGTGTGGACACGGCAACCTTGGTGCCCGGGATCCAGTACTGCTCCGGCCGCCACATCAGCTGTCGGTCGTCGAGCCACCCCCACGCTCCCGGCTGGACCGGAACGGTGGCGACTTTGAGGTGCTTCTCGACCTCGGCCCGCCGGGCCTTGGTCGTCACGGCCGAGTCGAACTGGACGATCACCGGCATACCGACACCGACAGTGCCACCGTTGGGTGCCAGCGAGTAGGTCGCGGTGACCTTGGGCGTCAGGGTCCTGAAGGTCGAGGAGATGGCTGTCGCCAGGCCGTCAGGTCCGATCGCCGCGATGGTGAAGCTATACGCCGTGGAAGGATGCAGCAGCTCGCTGGTCCCCCAGGTGCCATCCGGACCTGTCTGCCCTTTGACCGTCTCGCCATGGGCATCCACCAGTGTCACGCGGCGCAACGTGCCTGACGACACCCTGACTGTGACGGGTGCGTCGGGCCGGACATCGACGGCCAGATCGGCCGGAGAGACTTCGAGCACCGCCGCAGTGGTCCGGTGGGTGGAAATGGCGGTGGGTGGGCCTTGCTGCGAGTTCGGCTCAGCCGAAGTGGCCTTCGGCGAACTGTTGACGGTCGGGCCCGCCGAGGCGCTGCCCAGGAAGGCAAGCAGCAGGAAGCTGACCGCCAGCAGCATGGTGGCAAAAAGACGGCTCCGGCGGGGCCTCACTGATGTTGTCGCCACCTCAAACCGACTCCCCGAACACGGCCTCTCGGCAGATCGTTGCCGCGCCCCCCTGAGGCCGGCCAGAACACGCCCCAAGCCAGCACAGGTGCGCACCAGTGAGCAACCTCAGCCCTTTGAACCCCGGTCCTACCAACCGTCTACCCACAATACCTCGTGGTCATCAAAGCGCTGAAGACGCAGGGTGTCAGACGGAGTGCTCTCCACGGAAGTACTCGAACGTCCAGCCGATGACCCCGAAGGCAGACAGGAACATGCCGATGATGACCAGCCACCAGCCGACGGCCAGACCAAGGAAGATGACCGCACCGGAGGCTGCCAGCGCCAGTGGCCACCAGCTGTGGGGGCTGAAGAACCCGTACTCCCCCTCGGCGGCCGAGATGAGCGCCGATGGGTCATCCTCAGGCCGGGGGTCCAGCTTGCGGCCGGTCTCCCAGAGGTAGAAACCGATCAGGGCCGCCACTCCGGCACACAGCAACAGCCCGAACGGCCCAACCGGTTCGTTCCAGTGGGTAACCGTGCCGTAGATGAGCCCCACGAGGGTGAAGAACGTGGCGATCGCGACGAACAGCCTGAACTCGACCTTCATCGCGGGTCATCGCCCTTCTCGTTGTCGTCAACGGTGCTGCCGCTCGACCCGGTCCCTTGTCCGCCTGGCCCGGCTTGGCCATGATCAGCCCCGCCCAACAGGGTGTCCAGTACGTTCTTGTCAGCCGCCGGGGCGTCGTACTGACCAACTTCGGGGTGATGCAGGTCGAACGCCGGGCGCTCGGAGCGGATCCGCGGGATGGACACGAAGTTGTGCCGCGGCGGCGGGCACGACGTTGCCCACTCCAGCGACGCGCCGTAGCCCCAGGGGTCGTCGGTCTCGACCATCGGCGCGGTCCGGTACGTCTTCCACACGTTGTAGAGGAAGGGAATCGTCGAGGCGCCCAGCAGGAAGGCGCCGACACTGGAAAGCTGGTTCATCCAGGTGAAGCCGTCCTCGGGCAGGTAGTCCGCGTAACGTCGCGGCATGCCCCTGATGCCGAGCAGGTGCTGGATCAGGAACGTCATCTGGAAGCCGATGAACAGCATCCAGAAGTG
>DAITND010000214.1:0-4574 GCA_036834825.1 Dermatophilaceae bacterium | reverse complement strand
GAGCGTCCGACTGAAAATCGGAAGGTCGGCGGTTCGACCCCGCCCCTGGCCACCAAGAGCAGACGAACCGCGAACAGCACGGGACCCGGGCTATTGCTCGGGCCCCCCTGCGTTTCCGCAGGTCAGCGACCCAGCGAAGGCCAGCCGAACGAGTTTTGGGCCATCGGCTTTGACGGTCGGGGCGGGTGGGGCGGTCGAACCTTCAGCGTCCGATGGGGCTGGGTTGGTCACCGACTGGTCACGGCGGTTTTGCGTGAGCATCTCGGCGTTCAGTTGGATCGTGTCCGCCCGCCCGCGCGCGGGCACGCCCAGAGCCGAACCACATACAGCCAGATCCACGACAGGACAACCACCAACGAAGTTCAACCGGTCCCGTTACTCCTGACCCGGCTACCTGATGCCCTCAACATACCGCCCCCTCGCGACTCGCACCTGGGCTGACATTCCGGCACTATTCGAGGGTGATACAACCCGGAGCTGGTCCGACGTCAAGCACGATTGCCCTAGGTCGCGTCCGCGCCATCGGACTCGACACGAACGCGTTCGGCTCCAAACACCTGAGTTTGGAACGGCTAAGCGACCTGGTGCGACGCGCCAAGAAACACGGATCTCTCGAGGTCTGGATTCCGGAGTCGGTACTTTGGGAGTGGGCCGAGCATGCCGCTGCCGAGCACAAGACCGCCGTGGTCGCGCTAGAGCGACTGCGCAGAGCCGGGCTCACGACGTCGACGCTAGCTTCCAAAACGGTCGACAAAGTGCTTGAAGACCTTCGGGCATCCCTGGACAAGGTTGGTCCGCCACTGAAGGTTCTGCCCGTGGACGACGTTGCGCGCGCGGCACTGCGGGACCAGATCATGCTTCAGGGACCCGCCAAGACGAGACACGCAAAGGATGGCAGTCTCGTGAAGACGGGAGCGGCCGATAGTGCGCACCTTCGCGCGTTCTGTGCTGAGGGGGACGATGACAGCGGCCTGTACGTCGTCGTCTCGCAAGACAATGACGCCACGAGAGCTTTCAAGTCTTGGGACATAGCAGCCCCCCGCATTTTCTCCAGCGTTCACGACGCCATCCGAACCGTGTTCGAGATGGTGCCCACTGACGACGCTGTACAGGCCAAGTGTCTGGCATTCCTAGCCACACAGATCGACGATGTCTCGCTTGGCTCACTGAAAGGTGATGTTGAGGAAGACCTGTACGACGGCCAATACGAGGGAGAATTCGCTAATGTGGGCGCGTATGCAGACATCCCTCGTCATCCTGTCGGGCTCAACGCGGTCGAGGTTGACCGTACGAACGGGTTCGTCACCGGTACCATGTTTGCCCTCGCAAATGTCACAGCGGAGGGCGTGACGCAGGACACATGGGGAGACTCTACCGTTCAGGAGTGGGCGGAAATTGTCGCGGCACAAGTAACCGTGACCTGCACCTTTGATCTCGAAGACGGTGAGCCGCAGAGCGTCACCATTGACACTGACGAGGGCACAACGCGTCGGCCAACCACAGAGTTTTTGTCCCCAGACGATGCCTTCAATGAAGTTCTCGACGCAATGACGACCCTGCCCGGGTTATCAGACCTCGAGTGGCTAGAGGCTCGGGATGGCGAGAGGCGCCTAGAACTCAAGGTCCTCGGTGCCGAACTAACTGTGGAACTGAGCGGGCGCCCATCCGAAGATTGGGAGATCCAAGCCACGTATGGCGGTCGCGATGTGACCCTGGCTTGTCGATTTCTAAATGATGGCTACACCGACCGCGAAGGAGGGTTCCCCTCGCACTTCGGCTTGAGTTGCGACGTGGCTGGCCCCTTCGGCAACAACCCCGTGTGGGCTATCAACCTATTGGTCTTGGCGAACGACCAATGGGAATCACTACAGGAGAGGCCCGATCACTGAGACGCCGCCGCGGAGAGGTCGTACTGGCGCGTTGCGTGCCCACCAATGAGCAACGCGACCAAAAGCAGCGAGCCCCGTCTATTGTCCGAGCCTCGCGTCATTTCCTGCCGGCCATCAGGTTTCCCAACAGGCCATCAAAAAGCCGAGCGAACAGAGGCTGTCTCTAGGCCATCGGCTTAGGCGGCAGGGCCGTTCGGCCTGACGAACCTTGAGCGCCCAATGAGGCTGGTTTGGTCGCTGGCTGGTCTCGCCGGTGTCGGGTGAGGAGGTCGGTGGCAGTGTTCACCTGGTCTGCCGTGGTCTGGCGCATGACGTGGGCGTAGACCTGCCGCGTGACCACGGGTGAGGAGTGGCCGAGGATCATCTGCACCAGCTCGATGGGCACACCGCCGGCCAGCATCAGCGAGCAGGCGCCGTGTCGGGTGTCGTGCAGACGCACCACCGGCAAACCACACGCAGTGACATGGTTCTCGAATGCGCGGGTGACAGTGCCCGGGCGGAGCGGTGTGCCATCTGGTCGGGCGAACACCAGATCGTGGTCTAGGTAGTCGGGACCGAAGGTGGTGCGCGCCTGCTGCTGGCGTGCTCGGTGGGCCTCAAGGGCGTCCTTGGCGGGCTGGGACATCGGTACCCACCGTCTGCCCCGGCGGGACTTCGGGCCCTTGAAGATCAGGCCCACATGTTCGCCGCCGCAGGTGGGGCACATGCGCTGCTCTGTGGTGAGGTACTGCCGGGACACCTCGACCAGCGTCTGCCGGATATTGACTCCCCCGGCGGCCTCGGTGTCCAGGTCGCTCCAGCGGAGCCCGCACAGCTCTGCCCGGCGTAGACCCGCATAGGCGGCAAGCTCGTAGAGCGCCACGAGGGGGTCGGCCTCGACATGCCGCAGGAACCGCGCCGTCTCCTCTGGTTGCCAGATCACCAGATCGTCGCCATAGCCCCGGTCTGGAATGGAGTCCATCTGTCCTTGCGCCGGGTTGATCGTGATTAGCCCACGCCTCTGGGCTGCCGCCAGAGCTGACCGAAGTGTGCGGCGGTAGCCGTCGATGGTGCCCGGGCTGCGCTGCTTGATCCGGCGACCGACGTTGCCTGAGCCGTGGCTGCCGTCAGGGATCGGACGGCCTAGTTCCGAGAGCACGCCCTCGATATGTGCACGTCGTAAGTCCCTCAGTCTCAGGCGTCCCAGGCGCGGTTTCCACACGTCCCGCACGTGCCCGCGGTAGTTCGCCAGAGTCTTGGGGGAACGTCCGCGCTCGGCTTGTTCGGTCAACCACTGGTCCAGCCATTCCCCTACGGTGATGCCTTTGTCGCCGGTCCAGGTGCCGGTGTTGACCGCGTTCATGGCTTCGGTCATCGCGTCCTGCGCCTCCTCGCGGGTGCGGAAGCCGGATCGCTTGACTTGCAGGCGTCGCTTTGTGTCGGGGTTGATCCCCGCGTCGATGACGTAGGCCCAGGAGCCGTGCGCCTTCCGGCAGCCTTTGACCTCCCCGCCGCGGTCGTCACGGCACTGGCAGCGCTTGCGGACCGAACCCCTCATCTGTAGCCCCCGACCGTCAAGTGGTCGACCGGGCTGTCGAGGCCTTGGGTGTCGAGCCATTCGTGGAAGCGGTGGCGGGGGATGATCCACCGCGAGCCGAGCCGCCGGGCCGGAATCTCGCCGGACTTCAGCAGTACGTAGGTGTTGGCGCGTGAGATGCCGAGCAGGGTGGCGACTTCGGTGACCGTGTATGTCACTCGGGTAGGGAGCATGTCATCTCCTTCGGGATCGGAGCGGCGACTGTTCAGGTAGATCTCGTCCGACAAGTCGCCGGACACTCGGGCGTTGGTCTGCTGGGGGCTGGACCATGCAGGATGTCGACTCATGCGGTGGCCTCGCATTCGGGGTGGGTGTGGGTGCCGTCGTTGCAGGTGAGGGGTTGACGGCAGGTGATGCATACGGCCCGGCTCGGGAGTGCTGTGGTATCCGTCCCCGCCGGCGCTTTCCCCAGGTAGCGGCTGGTGTCGACCTTCGGCCAGCAGCATCTGGACCTTCGAACGCGTTCCGCAAGTAGGCTCACTCGCCCCAGCAGCTGTTGGGTGACCAAGGTTTCAAACTCTTCGGGAATCCTGGCCATTACTTGAGCTGCCTCGTCAAGCGCAACCGCGATGTCGAAGTCGGCTTGTGGCCCCGCCATTACTCCGGGCAAACCCAGCAGGTCGAGGATGTCGCGCTGGGCGAGATAGGCCTCGGTTCCGATGCGGTGTAGATCCCACTTTGTGGGTGATGTGGCGTCCACAGCCCACGCAGCCTCGGCGACGGAGTTGAGCAGGCTGGCCGTCTTCCTCAATAGTCGACTGGTCTGCGTTTCGGGGCTGATCATCGCCATTTCACCTTCCGTCTCTTCGGCCGAGCACCTTGGACCGCTCGTCCCTTTGCCACCCCTAAGGAGCTGGAGGGCTTGTCGGCGGTCATTGCGGTCTGAGGTAGCGCTACGGCCGGGCAACACGGGATACCTCCTGAGCCATGGGCGTGGGGCCCTCGGGTCGGCGGCTGCGAGGCGCGGCCGGCTCCTGCCCTGATACCGAGGGCCTGTCTTGGGTGGCTCGGTCGAGGCAGGCGGCGGCTGACATGGCGTTACTGGCCCTCTGGACGAGGGCGTCGGTGGCGTCGACGAGTCCGGCGCGGACGGGTTCGGGGATGGCCAC
>DAITND010000213.1:0-4580 GCA_036834825.1 Dermatophilaceae bacterium | reverse complement strand
TGCGTCTGACCCTTGCCAAGCTGACCGCTGTCTTTCCGGTCGAGCTGTTCCTGCATGCCCTGGTCATCTACTTCCACACGTCCTATGCGCTGACCGTGACCATCCTGGCTATCACCACGACCGTCCTGGTGATCTGGGTTGTCGAGCCGTCCGCGATGCGCCTGCTGACGCGGTGGCTGCACGCGCCCGCCGTGCACGCCCGAGAACGGCTCCACGAGGCCGAGTCACTTTGGCGGATTCGTGTCACGCTCGACGACGAGCCTGGGTCCCTGGAGGCGATCACCCACGAGATGGCCGCGCTGCGCGCCACCATCTTGGATCTTCAGGTTTACCCGCCGGTGGATGGCGCCCGGGACGCGATCGTGGTGGGGGCGGCTGAGCACCTCCGCGAGGAGGACCTGTTTCGCGCCATCCAGCGCGGTGGTGGCGTGGACATCCACGTATGGCAGACGACAGTGCTGGCCCTGGTTGACGGCCAGACCAAAGCGCTCACCCTCGCAGCCCGGGTCGCCGTCAACCCTGAGGAGTTGCCTCTGGCGGTCGCCGAGATGCTGAACGCCCGGGTCGTCCCCGATCATCTGCGGCTAACCCACCGTTGCTCCGACCTGGAAGTCGACGACGGGACAACCCTGAGGATCCCATCGCCGTGGACCGGCCTGTTCGTCTTCTCCCGCCCCGACGAGCCGTTCACCCCAGCCGAGTCTGCGCGCGCCAACAGGCTCGCGCAGATAGCCGAGGCCGCGCTAATCACCCAGGCATTGTCACCTACTCCACCTGCCGGCAGTACGAGACCTGGTGAGGGCCAACGCTTGCTCCGCAGGGGTTGAACGGATGAACGTCGTCTGCTGAGGCGGCAGCGGGATGACTCAGTTCTGGTCGACCTCCCACGCCACGTGCTCCAGCCGGCTCCGGTAGCTCTGCCACCACCCCTGGCCGCCCGGCGCCATGTTGTCGTTGCCATTTCGCAGCGCGGCGGCCAACGCACCTTCGCGTCGACGATCGCCGCGGAGATCGCACGCGCTGAGGAGTTGCCGCGACGGCGAGTTGGGTCCGGAGCCTGTCCACTCGGGTCGGGAGCCGCCCACGAGCTGCCCAAGATAAGAGCCGCGTCGAGGCGCAAAGACAACGTCGACGTTGTTTGACATAGCCCATGCGCGCACCCCGGCACTGACCCCGACCGAGCCAAAGCACACAATCCTCGAGACCTGCCCCGTGGGCACGTCCAGCGCCTCGGCATCATCCGCCGACTCGATGATTAGCCGCCCCGCCTGGGTACGGACGCGACTACCCTGGAGGGCGACGAAGACGACTCGACGATCCGGATCCTCGACCCGATGATCGAGCAACGGGTATTCGTTGATCCAGTGGGAGTGAAGCGGCTGATTGAACTGGTAGTGGCGGGTTGGTCCAGGCCGAGTCGGGGAGATGAAGGTTTTTGTCAGGGACTGTCTGCCCGCAGTCACGAACGTGACTGCCCGCTACTGTCTCCCGCGGCCTCAGTCGCTGGAGTGCAGGCGCCGGGCCGCCTCGGCGATCGAGCCTGACAGTGACGGATAGACGGTGATCGTGTTGGCCATCTGATCCACCGTGAGCCGATTCTGAACCGCCAGGGCGATCGGGAAGATCAGCTCGGAGGCGTGCGGCGCAACCACGACACCGCCGACGATCGAGTGGCTGCCGGTGGCAGCGAAGAGCTTGACGAACCCGTCCTGCGCGTTCTGCATCTTGGCCCGGGGGTTGGTCGAGAGCGGCAGCATGACCGCTCGCGCGGCGATACGACCCTCATCGATGTCCTTCTGGGAGTACCCGACAGTCGCAATCTCGGGGTCGGTGAAGATGTTGGCGCTAACGCCTCGAAGGTGAAGGGGAGCCACAGTGTCCCCCAATGCGTGCGACATCGCGATACGACCCTGCATGGCGGCCACGGACGCGAGTGGGAGCACACCGGTGCAGTCTCCAGCCGCATACACGCTTCTGACCGACGTGCGCGAGACCCGGTCGACGCGGATATGCCCGGAGTCCGTGAGTGCGACGCCCGCCTGTGCCAGTCCCATGTCCCGGGTCTGCGGGATCGAGCCCACTGCAAGCAGGACATGTGAGCCGGCTATCTCACGACCATCCTCCAGCGTGACGACCACGCCATCGCCGACGCGCTTGGCGCCCGCCGCACGCGAGCGGTCCATCACCTGCATGCCTCGCCGTCGGAAGACGTTCTCGATGACGGTGGCAGCGTCGGCGTCCTCACCAGGGAGCACCCGATCACGCGAAGAGACCAGGACGACTTCGCTTCCCAGACCGAGATAGGCGTCCGCAAACTCTGCGCCGGTCACTCCCGAACCAACCACAATGAGGCGCTTCGGGACCTCGGAGAGCGCGTAGAGCTGCTGCCACGTCAGGATCCGATCCCCGTCGGGCAAGGCTGAGTCCATGACTCGAGGGGTTGCCCCGGTCGCCACCAGCACGACGTCCGCGTTCAGATCCTCGGTGGTCCCGGCCACGAGGTCCATCGACACCCTCGCGGGTGAAACCAGCCGCCCGACCCCCTTACACACTCGCACGCCGACCATCAGGAGTCGCTCCTCGATGTCGCGGCTCTGGGCGGCGGCGAGCTCGAGGATGCGCTCGTTGACAGCGACCAGATCCGCCGCGGCCTCGTGGCCAGTCTCCTCGCCGTCGAAGCGAACTCCCAGCCCACCGGCGACCTCGATGCGTGACAGCGAGTTCGAGGTCGAGATCAGGGTCTTGCTAGGGACACAGTCCGTGAGGACAGCGGCGCCACCAAGGCCGTCGCGGTCGACAACCGTGACAGACGCTCCGAGATGCGCGGCGACCAGGGCAGCCTCATATCCACCGGGGCCACCGCCGAGGATGACGACTGACGTTTTGCGTTCTCTCACGAGACCCATCCAACCACCCAGTCGCCGACGTGCCGCCGGGCGATTGGTCGCGCGACGAACGGTTACCTCGCCGCCACCTGCCGTTCATCGACGCGCGACATTGTGTGATTCCCGCATAGGGGCCCCTCAGCGCTAGCATCTCAGCATTAGCCTGCGCGGGCGCGCCCTACCCCAACCCGGAGGTCTGAAGTGAAGAAACGAACGGTTCGACGAAGTGGTGTCGCGGCGATTGCTGCAGCCACCCTGATCGGTATCACCGCCTGTTCCCCGCCCACCAAGACCTCCGGCAGCGCCAGCACCGGAGGCGTCAAGGCCGCCTCCGCGACGTCGGCCACGGACCTCGGCGGGATGGCCGCGCTGGTCGACGCAGCCAAGAAGGAAGGAACGCTCAACGTCATTGCGCTTCCTCCGGACTGGGCCAACTACGGCGCAGTCATCAAGGGCTTCCAGGCCAAGTACGGTCTCCAGGTCGACAGCGCGCAACCGGACGCCTCCAGCGCCGACGAGATCACCGCGGCCAAGAATCTCAAGGGTCAGTCCAAGGCACCTGACGTGTTCGACCTCGGCGCTACGGTGGCCAACGCCAACACGACCATGTTCGCTCCCTACAAGGTGGCCACGTTCAACGACGTTCCCGCACTGCTCAAGGACCCGAACGGCCTCAGTGTCAGTGACTACGGCGGCTACATGAGCATCGGCTACGACGCAGGCAAGGTTCCGGCGCCGAAGACGGTCGCGGACCTGCTGAAACCGGCCTACAAGGGCAAGGTCGCCCTCAACGGTGACCCGACCAAGGCAGGCTCCGCGTTCAGCGGTGTCGTCATGGCGGCGCTGAGCCAAGGCGGAACTGCCGACATCAGCAAGGGCGTCGACTTCTTCAAGGCACTCAAGACTGCCGGCAACTTCCTGCCGGTTGACCCCACACCTGCCACGATCGCGTCGGGCCAGACGCCGGTCGTCTTCGACTGGGACTATCTGAACGTCGCGCAGGGCAAGAAGCTCACGGGCAAGATGAGCTGGAAGACTGTGGTCCCAGCCGGGGCGATTGTCGGCGGCTACTACGTGCAGGCGATCAACAAGGCCGCTCCTCACCCGGCCGCTGCCCGTCTTTGGGAGGAGTACCTCTACTCCGACGAGGGCCAGAACCTGTGGCTCAAGGGCGCCGCACGACCGGTGCGCGAAGCGGCGATGGTTGCGGCGGGGACGATCGACAAGGCCGCCTACGCCGCACTGCCCAAGGTCGTCGGCACACCGGTGTTCCTGACCAAAGAGCAGAACGACAAGGCCAACGCCTATCTGACTGCCAACTGGGCCAAGGCCATTGGCTGAGCGAGCGAGCATAAGGGCGTCCATCGGCCGCAAGCCGATGGGCGCCCTGCTCGGCGTCCTGCCCTTCTTCGCGTACACGGCGATCTTCTTGGTGACACCGACCCTGATCGTCGTGGTCGGCGCATTTCTGGATGGCAAGAGCCGTCCAACCCTGGGAAACCTGTCGGCGCTGGCTCAACCGCAGATCGTGTCGGCCTTCGTCCACTCGGTCGTCCTTTCGGCGGTCACGGCGGTTATGGGTGCCGTCTTCGGGGCGCTCCTGGCGTATGCCGTGTCGACCGCCCGCGAAGGCGGCCTCGTGCGGCGGCTGGTCACCTCAGTGTGCGGCGTCCTTGCACAGTTCGGCGGGGTGAC
>DAITND010000212.1:0-4585 GCA_036834825.1 Dermatophilaceae bacterium | reverse complement strand
CGGACCATCCTTCAGGCCGTTGCGGCGGGGGCCGTGACCATACCGCTGCTCGCCGCCTGCACGGGGCAGACAAAGACCACGGCATCCTCCGGGGGCACGGCAGCTACCAAGACGGTGACTTTCGGCTCCAATGCCTCCGACGCGGTACCGAAGGCTGCGATGGCTGCCCTGATGGCGGCTGCCAAGACTGCGGTCGGTACTGACGTCAAGACCAACACCGTCCCGCACAACGACTTCCAGAACAACATCAACAACTACCTCAAGGGCAGCCCGGACGACGTGTTCACCTGGTTCGCCGGGTTCCGGATGAAGGCCTATGCCAAGCAGGGCCTCGTGGAGCCGATCGATGATGTGTGGCAGACCATCGGAAGCAACTTCCCGGACTCGTTCGCGAAGGCGTCGACCGGCGACGACGGCAAGAAGTACTTCGTACCGATCTACAACTACCCCTGGGCAGTCTTCTACCGCCCCAGCGTCTTCAAGAAGTATGGGTATGCGACGCCGACCACGCTGGATCAGTTTGTCGCGCTGAGCAAGCAGATGCAGAAGGACCAGCTCACGCCGATCGCGTTCGGGGACAAGGACGGCTGGCCGGCGTTCGGGACCTTCGACTACCTGAACATGCGTCAGAACGGTTACCAGTACCACATGGACTTGATGGCGCACAAGGTGAGCTGGGAGGACCCGAAGACGAAGGCGGCGTTCGACACCTGGAAGAGTCTGTTGCCCTACCACGCAGCGGGCGCACTGGGGCGGACCTGGCAGGAGGCGGCCCAGACTGTCATCAAGAAGACGTCCGGGATGTATCTCGTGGGATCCTTCGTGGGTCAGCAGTGGCCTGCCGGAGACACCGACATCGACTTCTTCCCCTTCCCGACTGTCAACCCGACGTACGGGCAGGACGCCATCGAGGCCCCGATCGACGGGTTCATGCTCAGCAAGAAGGGCGCCCAGAACCCGGCCGCCAAGGATCTGCTGAAGTTCATCGGAACGGGCAAGGCCGAGGACGTCTACCTGGCCACGGACTCCAACGACGTCGCCGCAGCCAAGGACGCGACCACGAGCAAGTACACGCGGTTGCAGAAGAAGGCAGCCACGATGATCAGCGGGGCCAAGAACATCTCCCAGTTCCTGGACCGCGACGCCGAGCCGGCGTTCGCCAACAACGCGGCCCTGCCTGGTTTCCAGAACTTCATCAAGACCGGCGACATCGACGGGACCTGCAAGGCCCTCGAAGCGCAGGCCAAGCAGGCATACACGAGCTGATGGCGCTCACCACCGACAGCACACCGGCAATAGGTCCCAGCCCTGCTACCGCAGTGCGTAAGGGTCGTCGACTTCGGACATTCAGCAAAGGCGACAAGATCACCCTGTCCCTGATGGTGGGGATCCCCGCGCTGTTTGAACTCGTCCTTGTCTGGTTGCCGGCTTTGCTGTCGGTGGGTCTGTCCTTCACCAACGCCCGGCTCGACATCTCCCAGCCTGGGGGGGTGCATTTTGTCGGAACCTCCAACTACCAGTTCATCGCCCAGAGCTACCCGCCGTTCGTGCCGGCCATCGAGCACAACGTGATCTGGCTGCTGTTCCTCACCTTCATCGCCACGCCGCTCGGGCTGCTGATCGCCGTGCTGCTGGACTTCAACCTTCGCGGCTCGTGGATATACCAGAGCGCCTTCTTCATCCCCGTCATGCTGTCTCTGGCACTGGTCGGGATCATCTGGCAGCTCATGTACAGCAGCGACAGTGGCCTGATCAACTCGGTGCTCGGCACTGCGGGCAAACCTGGCGCCGTCGACTGGTTCGGCAACTCGCAGATCAATCTCTGGGCGGCGCTCGTCGCCACCTCGTGGAGGCACGTCGGCTACATCATGATCCTGTACCTGGCCGGCCTGAAGGGGGTGGACCCCACCCTGAAGGAGGCCGCGGCCATCGACGGCGCCAGCGCGGCGCAGACCTTCTTCAGGGTCGTGTTCCCCGCCATGCGTCCGATCAACATCATCGTTGTCGTCATCACGGTGATCGAGGCCTTACGGGCGTTCGATATTGTTTACATTATCAACCGGGGCACCAACGGCCTCGAGCTGGTGTCAGCCCTGGTTGTTCAGAACCTGGTCGGCGAAGGGACCGACATCGGCGTCGGCGCGGCCCTGGCGACGGTGCTTCTGATCGTCTCGCTGGTGCCCATCACGATCTACCTCGGCCGGACCTTCCGCAAGGAGACACGATGAGCAACGCTGTCGCCACGAAGACCCGGAAGGCCAGCAAGGCCAGCCCCAACGCCAGCCGCATCATCAGCTCGCGGACAAAGGTGTTCAGCTATGTTTTCCTGTCGATCACCGCAGTCCTGTGGATCATCCCCCTGGTGTGGACCCTCTACACGTCCCTGCGGCCAGAGGCGGACACCAACAAGTACGGCTATCTGAGCACGGGCGGGGCGTTCAACTTCGCCAACTTCAGTCAGGCCTGGACCCAGGGCCTGTTCGCCCACTACTTCGTCAACTCGGCGATCATCACCATCCCGGCGGTCATCATCACCTTGTTCCTGGCCTCGATGGTCGCCTTCTCGGTGTCCCGCTTCACCTGGAAGTTCAATATCACGCTGCTCATCCTGTTCACTGCCGGCAACCTGCTGCCGGCCCAGATCCTGGCCGCACCGCTGTTCCAGATGTACAAGCACTTCCCGCTGCCACTGTCGATCAGTGACTCCGGGTCACTGCTCAACACCTACTACGGCGTCATCATCGCCAACGTGGCGTTCCAGGTGGGCTTCTGCACGTTCGTGCTGTCGAACTACATGAAAGCCCTGCCGGCCGAGCTGGGCGAGGCAGCGCGGGTGGACGGCGCTGGTGTCTTCCGCCAGTACTGGCAGATCATCATGCCGCTGACCAGACCTGCTCTCGCGGCCCTGGCCACGTTGGAGTTCATCTGGATCTACAACGACTTCTTCTGGGCACTGCTGTTCATCCAGAGTGGCGACCGGCTCCCCATCACGACCGGCATCAACAACCTGAACGGTGTCTTCGCCCAGAACTACAACCTCATCGCGGCCGGGGCCATCATGACCGCCGTCCCCACACTCGTGATCTATCTGGTGCTACAGAAACAGTTCGTCGCCGGACTCACGCTCGGCTCGAGCAAGGGTTGAGTGCGTCCAGTCGCAGAACAGGAGTGCTCTCCCATGCCTGATGTCGAGCCCGCACTAATCCATTGGCGCGGCTGCGGTGTCAGCGTCCTCATCGACTGCCAGGGCGATGGCCTGCCGCGGATTCTGTACTGGGGGGCCGACCTCGGGCCTCTGCAGGACCATGACCTGGCGTCGGTGACCCTGGCAAGTCTGCCGCATCAGGGGTCCAACCAGACCGACGCCCGGGTCGAGGTCAGCGTCCTGCCCGAGCAGTCCCGCGGATGGATGGGCACGCCGGGTCTGTCGGGTCATCGCGACACCGGGCCCTGGTCCCCGCGCTTTGTCATCCGGAGCCGGGACCTCAGCCAGCCTTCAGCAGCAGCCGAACCGCCCCCTGCGCACCGGCTCAGGGTGACGGCCGAGGACCCAGCGCTTGGCCTTGACTGCCTCTGGGAGCTGGAGATGACGCAGTCGGGACTAGTCCGGCAGCGCGCGACGATCACCAACACCGGGGCCGACGACTTCCAGCTGGGCTGTCTGCTGCCCACCTTTCCCGTGCCGCCACAGGCGACGGAGCTTCTGGACCTGACCGGACGTCACCTGCGAGAGCGTTCGCCGCAACGCAGCCCCTTCACCCTTGGAAGCCATACCCGGGAGAACCGGCGGGGCCGCACCGGGCTCGACGCCAGCCTGCTCTTCTTCGCCGGAACCTCTGGCTTCGGCTTCGAGTCCGGCGACGTATGGGCGACTCATCTGGCCTGGAGCGGCAACCACCGGCTCGTGGCCGAGCGCGACAACACCGGCGTCAGCTGGCTCGGTGGCGGTGAGCTGCTGATGCCAGGCGAAGCGAGGTTGGGCCGTGGCGAGTCGTATTCCAGCCCCTGGCTCTACGGCTCCTGGGGCCGTGGTATCAATGAGGTCAGCGGGCGGTTCCACGCCTACCTTCGGGCCCGGGCCATGCACCCCATCTCGCCGCGCCCCGTGACGCTCAACACCTGGGAGGCTGTCTACTTCGATCACGATCTTGGCCGGCTGTCCGCTCTGGCAGAGGCCGGGGCCGCAGTCGGGGTCGAGAGGTTCGTCCTGGACGACGGCTGGTTCGGGGGCCGGCGCAACGACAAGGCAGGTCTGGGTGACTGGGTCGTCTCCACCCAAGCCTGGCCGCACGGCCTCGAGCCGTTGATCAGTCACGTGACCGGCCTGGGCATGGAGTTCGGCATCTGGGTGGAGCCCGAGATGGTCAACCCCGACTCTGATCTGGCCCGCGCCCATCCCGAGTGGGTGATGACTGCCGATCCCCGCCGCGCGCCGGTGACCTGCCGCGGCCAGCAGACCCTCAACCTGGCGATTCCGGAGGCGTATGAGCACATCCTCACCCAGCTGGATGCACTGCTGCGCGACCATGACATCAGCTACCTCAAGTGGGACCACAATCGCGACCTGCACGAGGCCGGGGACTCC
>DAITND010000211.1:0-4615 GCA_036834825.1 Dermatophilaceae bacterium | reverse complement strand
CCGGCGGATGCGGCACAAGGCCCGGATGAAGTTCCTGCTGGCCGACTGGGGTGTCGAAAAGTTCAGGCAGGTCCTGGAGCAGGAGTATCTCCATCGTGGCCTTCCTGACGGTCCGGTTCCGGCGCCCTCGGCCGAGCTGGGCGACCATGTCGGGGTCCACGAGCAGAAAGACGGCAGGTTCTACATTGGGGCAGCTCCGATGGTCGGGCGCGTGTCGGGCACCACGTTGCTCGCACTGGCTGATCTGGTGGAATCGCATGGTTCCTCAAGGGTCCGGCTCACACCACACCAGAAGCTGCTGGTGCTGGACGTGGAGGGGCCGCAGGTGGAACCCCTGGTCGGGGCCCTGCACAGTATCGGCCTCGAGGCCCGGCCATCCCTCTTCCGACGTCACACCATGGCGTGCACCGGCATCGAGTTCTGCAAGCTCGCGATCGTCGAGACCAAGGGCCTGGCAGCCAAGACTGTCGCCACCCTGGAGGATCGGCTTGCCGACATCATCGAGACGATCGACGTCCCACTGACGATCAATGTCAACGGTTGCCCCAACTCCTGCGCCCGCATCCAGGTCGGCGACATCGGGCTCAAGGGCCAGCTGGTCACCGACGACGCCGGCAACCAGGTCAGCGGCTTCCAGGTCCACCTCGGCGGCACCTTGGGTCTGGAAGCCGGCTTCGGCCGCAAGGTTCGCGGCCTCAGAACCACTGCGGAGGAGCTGCCGGTGTACGTGGAGCGGGTGGCGCGCAATTTCGCGGCTGAACGTGAGCCGGGCGAGCGTTTCGCAACGTGGGCCCTGCGCGCAGACGAGGACCTGCTGGTATGACGACTTCCCCTGTCAACGTCACCGTTGACGTCACGACCCTTGGTGATCTCCCTGCGGCAGAGCGGGATCGGCTCCTTGCCGCAGTCTCGGTGGCGCTCGAGGGCAGGCCTGCCGAGGAGATAGCAGCCTGGACCGCCAGCGCGTTCGGCGTGGACGTCATCGTCGCCGCCTCGATGCAGGACCTGATACTGCCCCATCTCTTCTCTCGGGTGATCCCCGACGTCGAGGTTCTCTTTCTGGAGACGGGCTATCACTTCGACGAGACGATGCAGACTCTCGATGTGGCCATCGGAGACCTGGCGATCACCGTGATCGAAGCGCTGCCTCGCCAGAGCGTGGCCGAGCAGGACGCCGAATATGGCGAGAAGCTGCATGACCGCGATCCGAACCTCTGCTGCTTCCTGCGCAAAGTCGACCCGCTCGCGCGCTCCCTGCAGGGCCGGGCCGCCTGGGTCACCGGTGTGCGCCGGATCGAGGGACCCACCCGGGCCAACACGCCGATCGTCTCCTGGGACGACAAGCACGATCTGGTCAAGATCAACCCCCTGGCGGCCTGGTCGGACGCAGATGTCGAGGCCTACCAGATCGACCACGATCTGGCGCGCAACCCATTGGTCGCCCAGGGCTATCCGTCGATCGGGTGCGCCCCCTGTACCCGCAAGGTCGCCGCTGGTGAAGACCCCCGTGCCGGGCGCTGGTCCGGCAACGACAAGACCGAATGCGGGATCCACCAATGAGCACGATCCCTGAGACGCTCGAGCCGGTCAAGGGTCGACTGACCCTCGACCACCTGGACACTCTCGAGTCCGAGTCGATCCACATCTTTCGTGAGGTTGTCGCAGAGTTCGAACGGCCGGTACTTCTCTTCTCCGGCGGCAAGGACTCCGTGGTCATGCTGCACCTCGCGGCCAAGGCATTCTGGCCCGGTCCGGTCCCGTTCTCGTTGCTGCACGTGGACACCGGCCACAACTTTCCCGAGGTGCTCGCGTATCGCGATCGCGTCGTCGTCGAGAAAGGCGTGCGCCTCGAGGTCGCCGCAGTGCAGGACTACATCGACGATGGTCGCTTGGCAGAGCGCAGGGACGGTACCCGCAACCCGCTGCAGACGCAGCCGTTGCTCGACGCCATCGCCGGCCACAGGTTCGATGCGGTCTTCGGGGGCGGACGTCGTGACGAGGAGAAGGCTCGAGCCAAGGAGCGCATTTTCAGTCTGCGCGACGAGTTCGGTGCCTGGGATCCGCGCAACCAGCGTCCCGAGCTGTGGAACCTCTACAACGGCAAGCACCGCCCGGGTGAGCACGTCCGGGTGTTCCCGCTGTCCAACTGGACCGAGCTCGACGTCTGGCGTTATGTCGCCAGGGAGGACATCGACCTACCGGACCTGTACTACGCGCACCAGCGTGAGGTCTTTGAACGTGAGGGCATGTTGCTCGCGGCCGGCCCGGTCTCCCTGCCGCGGGAGTCCGAAACCGTTTCCGCCAGGCAGGTTCGCTATCGGACCGTTGGCGATATGTCCTGCACCGGCGCCGTCGAGTCCGACGCCGTCACCGTCCAAGACGTCGTCATCGAGGTGGCTGCCACCCGCCTGACCGAGCGGGGCGCGACCCGCGCCGATGACCGGATCTCCGAGGCGGCGATGGAAGACCGCAAGAAGGAGGGGTACTTCTAGATGCCGACCACTGTGTTGAGCAACCACGCGCATCCCACTCTTCTCCGTCTCGCGACGGCCGGTTCGGTCGATGACGGCAAGTCCACGCTCGTTGGGCGCCTGCTGCACGACTCCAAGTCGGTCCTGGCAGACCAGCTCGATGCGGTCGAGCGTGTCTCCAGGGACCGCGGTCTGGCCCACACCGACCTCGCCCTGCTGACCGACGGGCTGCGCGCCGAACGCGAGCAGGGCATCACTATCGACGTGGCCTACCGCTACTTCGCCACTGCCGACCGTTCGTTCATCCTCGCGGACTGTCCGGGACACGTTCAGTACACGCGCAACACCGTCACCGGAGCCTCGACGGCCGACGCGGTGGTGCTGCTCGTGGACGCACGCAAGGGCGTCCTGGAGCAGACCCGGCGGCACCTGGCTGTGGCGGCTCTGCTTCGCGTCCCTCACGTCATCGTCGCCGTCAACAAGATCGATCTGGTCGGCTTCGACCAGGAGGTCTACACGCGGGTCGCAGCGGACCTGGCAGAGGTGGCGATCGATCTCGGACTTCCAGACCTGATCAGCGTCCCGGTGTCGGCCCTTGAGGGCGACAATGTTGTGGACCGCTCGTCGCGCACCGACTGGTACACGGGGCCGAGCCTACTCGAGATCCTCGAAGCCCTGCCGGTTGCCGATGACCCGAGCCACGAGGAGTTTCGCTTTCCGGTCCAGCTCACCCTGCGACCGCAGGAGGCCGCACGCGACGCTGCCCACCGTGAATATCGCGGATATGCAGGTCAGATCGCCTCAGGAGTGGTTCGCGTGGGTGACCCGGTAGTGGTCCTGCCCGGTGGTCGTCGAACCACCATTGCCGGCATCGACACCGCCGATGGCGAGTTGGCCGAGGCCTTCGCCCCACGCTCGGTGGCCCTGCGCCTTGCCGATGACATCGACGTAGCGCGCGGAGACCTCATCGCGGCCGCATCCTCGGCTCCCGAGCCGACCCGGGACCTGGTCGCCACCGTCTGCTGGCTCTCGGTCGAGCCGTTGAGCAAGCACAACCGGGTGCTGCTCAAGCACACCACCCGCACCACCCGGGCCATCGTCAGTGCCGTCGACGGGGTTCTGGATCTGGATGCCGTTCAGATCGTGGCGGCGCACGATCTGGGGCTCAACGATATCGGGCGCCTGCGGATCCGTACCGCCGAGCCGATCGCAGCCGAGCCGTACGCCCGGCACCGTCGCACCGGCGCGTTCCTGCTGATCGACGCGCAGAGCGGGCAGACCCTTGCCGCCGGAATGGTGGGAGACCCGCTGGCCGGCGAGGGCGAGCACGCTGACGAATGGGACATTTAGGCGCGCTGTGACCACGACCGAGTCGACGGCAGTCGTCCTGCTCAGCCACGGCAGTCGAGACCCGCGAGCCGCGTACGTGGTCGGCGAGCTGGTCCTGGCTGTTGCCGCGGGCACACGTATGACGGTGCGTGCGGCCTACTTGGACTTCGCTGCGCCCCATCCGAGGGTCGCGCTGCGACAGTTGGCCGCTGATGGCTTCACTTCCGTGCGCGTCGTGCCGCTGTTGTTCGCGCCGGGCTACCACCTGACCCACGACGTCCCGATGGCGGTCGCGGCCAGTGGTGTCACCGAGCAGGTGGACATCAGCGTGGCGCCGCCGCTGCTGGCCGGCGGGCGTCGCCAGCGCGAGCTGCTACTCAGGGCACTGGCCGAGCGCCTGCGCCAGGCCGGGGCCGACGGGCGCGTCGACGCGCTGGTCCTGGCGTCGGCAGGATCGAGCTCGCAGAAGGCACGTCTGTGCGTCGAGAGTCTTGCCCGGGACCTTGAGCGTGCCCACGGCATACCGGTGGAGCCTGCCTTCGCGTCCGCGGGCACCCGCTCGCCGACGCAGGCGCTGGAGGCGTTGTCCAAGCGAGGGATCCGGAGAGCGGCGGTCGCCTCTCTCTTCGTGGCACCCGGAAGGCTCACCGACTCAGTGGTCGCTGCCTGTCCCGACCTGTCGGTGGCCGACCCCCTGGGGGTGAACCCGGCGTTCGTTGAGCTGCTTGTCGTGCAGGCGCGAGCATTGTCAAGGACCACCTAGCCCGAAGTTACGTGTCGTGTGACGCGTGAAACCCCTGGTGAGCAGGGGTTTC
>DAITND010000210.1:0-4624 GCA_036834825.1 Dermatophilaceae bacterium | reverse complement strand
GTGGTGTTGCGCAAGGCCTACGGCGGCGCGTACCTGGCCATGTGCGGCAAGGACCTGGGCGCCGACCGGGTGTTTGCCTGGCCGACGGCCGAGATCGCCGTGATGGGCGCCCAGGGCGCGGCAGGAGTGGTCTTCCGCAAGGAGATCGCCGGCGCCGACGACCCTGTCACCAAGAAGGCAGAGCTCGTGCAGCTGTACCGCGACACCTTCTCAACGCCGTACGTCTCGGCCGCCCGTGGTCTGGTCGACGACATCGTCGAGCCATCTGACACCCGGCGCAAGCTCGCTCGTGCGTTGGAGAATCTCTCCGCCAAGCGCGAACCGCGTCCGCCGAAGAAGCACGGCCTGATCCCGCTCTGATCGACTTCACGCCGAAGAAAGGAGGCACCATGAGCGAGACCAACGACACCGTTGCCGAGTTGAAGGCCCAGGTGGCCGAGCTGGCAGCCCGCGTGCAAACGCTGGAGGAGCAGGCGGCGCAGCGGCATCCCGAGGTCAGCGAGGAGATCCTGCTGGCCATCTCCGCCGCGTGTGCGGCCTATCTGGGAAAGAGGGCCACCATCAAGCAGGCTCATCTGCGTCGTGGGGACACGTGGGCCTCTCAGGGACGGGCAGCCGCCCAGCAGTCGCACGCCGACCTGCACGGATACGGTGACCGGCAGGCCGCACCGACACTGAACTCACGACGGGGGACGACATGAAACTGCAAGTGACCGTGAACGGGTCGGTCTACGACGTCGACGTCGAGGTTGAGGAAGAGCCCCTTCCTACGCTGGGGACCGTCCTGGTGGGCAGCACGTCTGCCTTCAACCTGACGCCTACCGCAACCAAGGCTCCGGCGACCTCCGCCAGTGCGCTGACGTCCCCGGTCGCCGGCACCGTTGTCACGGTGCTCGTCGAGGCTGGCGCCGAGGTGAAGTCCGGCGACACCTTGTTGGTGGTGGAGGCCATGAAGATGGAGACCGAGGTGACTGCGCCCAAAGATGGCAAGGTCGAGTCGGTTGAGGTGGCCGTCGGCGACGCCGTCCAGAGTGGCCAGGTCCTGATCGAGTGGGACGACTGACCCGAAGGACGGCACAGGGCTGCGTATGACAGAACCCCGGCTTCGTCTTCTCAGGCGTGGCCGGTGTTTCTGTTGTCAGTAGGCGTCCAGTCAGGTCGCCCACACGGACGCAAATCTCAGCGTCACGCCGCCGCAATACGAGTGTTCACGGTGGATTCACGGCAGCGGCGCAGGGGCGAGCCGGGTGTTATGTCAAAGCCTTGGCCCGAGGCGTTGCTGGCACGAGCTGTCGGTCGCCCGGCGGGTGTGGTTCACCGTCTGTTCGGCGGCGGCGTCGATATCCTCGGGGGTCATGAGCACGACAGCGGGCATGCTGGTGAGACCGGTGGAGTTCGGCGATGGTGCAAACGTCGTCTTGGCCGACGGCAAAGTCCTACGACTTCGTCCGGCCGCCAAGCGGGAGGGCCATGGTCTCGATCCCGGTGCGCCGCGCCGTTCCGCCGGATCTGGGTAAGCCGTTGGCCCCGTCGCTGGCGTTGCGCGCGATGAACATGTGACGGGCCATCGGAACCTTCTTGGTCCCAGGTGTGGCGGACAGGGTCAAGTCACTGCCCGGCCGAGTCGATCACAACGGTCGTTCGAGCGCGTTGGTGCTTGCGGCGCGCAGGGCAGCTGGGAGCCGCAAGCACCGGCCGCTTCCGGCTGCCTGCCGAAGATCGCCCGGATGGCAGCAGAACCGGCACCGGGTGAGGTGATTTGTCCCGCTCAGCGGTAGAGCCTGACGTTGGTCACTGGGCGACATAGCCTGACCGACATGGCTACAACTCAGCTCATCGTCATAGCCGGGCGCCCTGGCACGGGCAAGACGACCCTGTCTCGGAGGTTGACGACCGAGTTGGGCGCGGCCTATTTGCGCATTGATGTCACATCGAGACCGCCGTCGTCCGCAGTGGTCTGGCCAGCTACCCCGTCGGACCCGTCGGTTATGTCGTTGCCCACGAGGTCGCGGCCAGCAACCTTGCCTTGGGCACATCGGTTGTCGTTGACGCGGTCAACCCGGTCCATGGGGTACGAGCAGGTTGGTACGGACTCGCAAGCATGACCGGCGTGAAGCTCACAGTTTTCGAGACCTTCATCAATGACGAGACCGAGCATCGTCGACGTGTCAGCAGCCGACAGCCAGACATGCCAGGGCAGTACGTGCCGACCTGGGACGAAGTGCAGGCCAGCCCCTATGACCGCTGGGACGTAGACCTGGATGGGCCTCGGGTCCCCATCGACATGGCCCAAAGCGAAGCTGGCTTCCACGCGGCGCTCAGGGACTTGACCGCATAACCGACGGGCGGGTGGACAACAGTGGGCGAGCACCTCGAGGGTGGCATAGCTTCTGTCGCTGCCGAGTCGCCCCGACATGCTGAGGGTGTGCCCCCTCGTGGTCTGGGCATCCCGCAGCGTTGGCGCGTGACGGGATCTACCGGTAGCAGCTAGAAGGCTAGGCAGCAGTGGAGCCGCGACGGCGTACCCGGGCGAGACCCTTGACGGTGGCGAGTCGCATCTTCGGCGGCGCCTACGACCACGCTTAACCTTCGCAGTGACCCAGGTACGGCCCCCTGACCTACCGGAGGCGACGGGCTGGTGCTTCGCCAAGGTTGGGATCAGCCCATCGGCGACTGTCCGGTTTGGTGTCGACGTTGAGCACGTTCGGCTGATAGCGAATCTCGCCTACCTAGATATGCGAACCTCGCCTATCTGCCCGCTCTGCATGATCGCGCCGCTGGCCGGGGTTTGGCGCCCGTAGCCTGGCGGTGGTGACGTGTTGTTGGCTACTGGTGCCGTGAGTGGTCGATGCGAGGGAACCCGGCAGTGGTGGAACGCGGTTGCGCTACTCCAGATTCGGCTGGCGCACGACCTAACACGATAACGTCCGGCTCGCCCCGCGCAACGGGCACCTCGATTACCTCCACTTCGGCGAAGTGTCGATTCATTCGCGCGACAACGGCGGGCGTGGGTGCGGCGCTCCAGATCGTCAGGACGCCGTCCGGTGACAGCACGCGCGCGGCGGTACGCAGCCCGTCATTGGCGTACAGCCAGGCGTTACCGGGTGAGACCAGCCACTCGGGACCGTTGTCGACGTCGAGACAGATCGCATCGAGCGAGCACGCGGGTGCGGTAGCCAGCCAGCGGACCACGTCGGCCTGGTGGGTGCGGACGCGTGGGTCACGCAACGCGTACCCGTTCAGTGGCGCCAACAGGCCCCGGTTCCACCGCAGGACCGCCGGCTCCCGCTCGAGGACGTGTACCTTCGCGACGCCGGGATGGGTGAGTGCAGCAGCCAGCGAGAACCCCATGCCGAGTCCGCCGATCAGCATCCGACCTGGCGGCGGCATGCGGTCAGCCGCCGCGGTCACGTGCAGCCGTTCAGAGTCGCTGCCCCGAGTGTCCATGAGGAAGACACCGTTCGCCACGATCTCGTAGTGCCCGCCGCTTCGCGCCAGCACCAACTCACCACAGCAGCCGACAACCCGCTCGACGACGCTCGTTCCTTGCGCCATTACAGCAGGCTACAACCGGACTCGCATCCCGCAGCCGATCGCAGGTAGCCGATCGCGCAGCAGCCCAGCGGCGCCGCCGTCTACGTGGCTGGAACGACCGCCAGCCAACTCACCTTTCAGGACACCATCATTGGCCGGTGGTCGCCGTGGGCGGCGTCGCCGTGCTGGTCCTGATGGTGGTCAGCTTTGCAGCGTGCTGTTGGCGATCAAGGTGGCGTCTGAACCTGATCTCGATCGGGGCCGTGTCCGGCGTCTTGGTCGCCGTGTTCCGGTGAGGTTGGGATCGCAAGGGAACTGGCAACTGATGCTCCTTGGGTTCTAGCGGTCGTCACAACACCACAGGAATTGACAGTGTCGATAACCGTTCCCGGTGACGGGACGGTCGATAGAACATGACCGCTCAAGTAGCCGATGTGAGTTCGTTGCTACGTACTTGTCGAAAGACCTGCGGTACGGATCTCTGCCCACTCTTGTCGAGCTGTGAAGACTGCAGTGACCCGGGTGTGCCGCGTCAGTGGGCTTTCACCGCTATGACGTACAGGTCACCAGGTCTTGCCTCGGTTGTGCCATACGGTGACTCCATGTCGAAGGCCATGGTCCTGGGTGGGAACGGGCAGGTGGGGAGTGCGGCAGCGCGCACATTGCTCGCCTCTGGCTGGGATGTCACCTGCAGCGGCATGGCGGAGGCTCGGTTTCCAGCCGACCTGCGGGAGGCAGGGGTCCGGTTCATCAGGTCTGATCGGTATGACGTCCCGGACCTGCGCAACCTGCTGTACGAGGGCGCGGACGTCGTGGTCGACTGCGTGGCGTACACCGCCGATCATGCGCGCATGCTTCTTCCTTTCCGCGGCCACATCGGATCACTCGTCTTCATCTCCAGTAAGGCTGTCTACGTTGACGAGCAGGGGCGCCACTCGAACTCCGTCGAGCCGCCTGTGTTCTCCGGGCCCGTCACCGAGGAGCAGGCGACGATGACGCCCTCTGACGTCGACTACAACTCTCGGCAGGGGTATGGAGCCAATAAGGTCGCCGCGGAGCACGTCGTCCTCAACTCCGGGATGGCGGTTAG
>DAITND010000209.1:0-4627 GCA_036834825.1 Dermatophilaceae bacterium | reverse complement strand
TCAACGAAGAGACCGGTCTGGACACCGCCTCCGTCGAGCTCGACAAGTCCTTCACCGACGACCTCGACATCGACTCGCTGTCGATGATGACCATCGTCGTCAACGCCGAGGAGAAGTTCGGCGTGCGCATCCCCGACGACGAGGTCAAGAACCTCAA
Organism: Dermatophilaceae bacterium; assembly: GCA_036834825.1. Classification (GTDB taxonomy): domain Bacteria; phylum Actinomycetota; class Actinomycetes; order Actinomycetales; family Dermatophilaceae; genus UBA4719. The sequence continues at coordinate 4,470 of DAITND010000209.1, read as the reverse complement.
GACGGTCCACGACGCCGTGAACTTCATCGCGGCCGCACAGAGCTGACCCACCGTGGCAGCTGTGGTGCGTCTCCGCTGACCGGCGACGACGCACCACAGCAAGCACCGCGCGTCTCCGACTGAGAAACGCGACACCCCCACTGCCGTAATGGCGTACAGGCCGGACCCCGTATCTCCCCATACGGGCCACTGAACACAAGGAGCGGAACCACCAATGACCTCGAACCCCGAGCAGCGCATCGTCGTGACCGGTCTGGGTGCGACCACCCCCGTCGGGGGCACCGTCACCGAGACCTGGGAAGCGGTCCTGGCAGGCCAGTCAGGCGTGAGCCTGATGCCGTTCGAGTGGGTCGAGACCTATCAGCTTCCGGTGAAGATCGCGGCGACGATCAAGCAGCCCCCCCTGGAGGTCCTGGCCAGGGTCGAGGTTCGCCGTCTCGACCCCGCCGGACAGTACGGCCTGATCGCTGCCCGGGAGGCTTGGGCCGACGCAGGCACGCCCGAAGTCGAGCCAGAGCGTCTGGGCGTCGTCATGGGTTCCGGCATCGGCGGTGTCAACACCCTGCTAGACCAGTGGGACACCCTCAAGGAAAAGGGCTTTCGTCGCGTCTTCCCGCTCGCCGTACCCATGCTGATGCCCAACGGCCCGGCCGCCGCGGTGTCTCTCGACCTCGGCGCGCGCGCCGGGGCACACACACCGGTGAGCGCCTGCTCCTCAGGAGCGGAGGCCATCGGCTACGCCATGGGGATGATCCGCAGCGGCCGCGCCGACGTCGTGGTCGCCGGTGGAACCGAGGCCGCCATGCATCCCATGCCGATCGCCGGCTTTGCCGCGATGCAGGCCCTGTCGACCCGAAACGAGGATCCTGAGGCAGCCTCTCGCCCCTATGACACCGGCCGCGACGGCTTCGTCCTGGGTGAGGGCGCCGCCGTCCTCGTGCTGGAGTCCGAAGAACACGCCAGAGCCCGCGGCGCGAGGATCTACGCCGTGGTCGCCGGGGTGGGGATGACCTCGGACGCCTACCACGTCGCGGCACCGGACCCGGAGGGCACCGGGGCGGCCCGTGCCATGCGCGATGCCGTCGAGAGCGCCGGGCTGTCGCCCAAGGACATCATCCACATCAATGCCCACGCCACCTCAACCCCGGTCGGCGACATCGCCGAATCCAACGCCATCCGTCTCGCCTTCGGCGATGATGTGGACCACATGCCAGTGAGCGCGACCAAGTCGATGACCGGCCACCTGCTCGGTGCCGCCGGAGCGCTCGAGGCGATCTTCACCATCCTGGCGATCCACCACCGGCTGGCCCCTGCCACGATCAACCTCGATGACTTCGACCCGGCGATCAAGCTGGACGTCGTTCACGGTGAACACCGCAAGCTGCCCGAGGGCGACATCGCAGCCCTGAACAACTCCTTCGGGTTTGGTGGTCACAACCTTGCATTGACAATCCGGAGCATCTGATGGCCGCGCGGATGCTCAGCCCCGCAGCCGAACAGGCCGTTGCCGCAACCAAGCCCAAGGTCGACAGGAAGAACGACCCCCGGAACCCGATCAAACGGCTCGAGGCATTCTTCGACGACGGCACGCTCGAGCTGATCACCGCCGAGGACACCAGCGGAGTGCTCTGCGCCGTGGGCCAGGTCCGCGGAACCCCGGTGGTGACGTTCGCCTCGGACGCCACGATTCAGGGGGGCGCAATGGGCACACAGGGCTGCAAAGCGATCCTCGTGGCCTATGAGAGGGCACTGGTCGACAACGTGCCGATCGTGGGTATCTGGCACTCGGGTGGGGCACGGCTGGCCGAAGGCGTCGTCTCGCTGCACGCCGTCGGCGAGGTCTTCGCCATCATGACGCGCGCCTCCGGCAAGATCCCGCAGATCTCCATCGTCATCGGCCCGGCGGCCGGGGGCGCGGCATACGGTCCTGCCCTGACCGACATCGTCATCCTGGGCCCCGAAGGACGCGTCTTCGTAACCGGCCCCGACGTCGTGCGTTCCGTCACGGGCGAGAACGTCGACGCACTGCGACTAGGCGGTCCTGAGCCGCACGGCCGTCGCTCCGGCGTCGTCCATGTCGTGACCGAGAGCACCGAAGACGCCTACGAACGCGGGCAGCTGCTCTGCTCGCTGCTGGGCGACCAGCGCACGCTCGACGTCAGCTCGGTGCAGGACCGAGATCTTGCCGAGACGTTCCCGGAGTCGGCCCGGCGCGCCTATGACGTGCACCCCCTGATCTTCAACGTCCTGGACGACGCCGAACACAATGTCGAGCTGCACCCGAGGTGGGCTCCCAACATCACGACCACACTGGGCCGTTTCGGAGGCCGAACCGTCGGCGTCGTGGCCAACAACCCGATGCGCCTGGGCGGCTGCCTGGACTCGTCCTCGGCCGAGAAGTCCGCGCGCTTCGTGCGTATGTGCGACGCCCTGGGCGTCCCGCTCATCGTGCTGGTCGACGTGCCCGGTTACCTGCCCGGCGTGGGCCAGGAGTGGGACGGGGTGGTAAGACGTGGCGCTAAGCTGCTCCACGCATTTGCCGAAGCCACGGTCCCCCGCGTCACGCTAGTGACGCGTAAGGCCTATGGCGGCGCATACCTGGCCATGAACTCCCGGTCCCTGGGTGCCACGAGGGTGTTCGCCTGGCCCACGGCCACTGTTGCCGTGATGGGTGCGGTCGCAGCCGTGCGCATACTGCACCGTCGCCGCCTCGCCGAGGTCGCCGAAGAGGATCGTACCCAGGTCGAGAACGAGCTGGCCGCCGAGCACGAGCTACTCTCAGGTGGACTGCGACGCGCTATCGAGATCGAGGTCGTCGACGAGATCATCGAGCCGACGTTCACCCGGACGGCCCTGGCAGCAGCTATCGTCGCGGGCCCACAACGCCGCGGTGACCACGGAAACATTCCGCTCTGATCATTCGCCGTCTGTGGTCCGGGGTCCTCAGCCCACCATGTGGAGCCAGCGCACAGCGGCTCCCTCGCCGGCCTGCCGGAAGGGCTCGAGCTCATCGTCCCAGGCTCGACCCAGCAGCCGGTCGAGCTCCTGGGCTAGCACGTTCGAGTCGCCTTTGCTGACCGAGATCGCTGCGCGCAGGCGATCTTCGTTGATAACCGCGCCACCGTCGGCCGAGGTCCACGCGTGGTGGATGCCCAGGCTCGGGGTGTGCGACCAGCGCGAGCCGTCGTTGCCGGGGCTGGGCTCTTCGGTCACTTCGTAACGGAGGTTGTCCCAGCCGCGCAGCGCGCTGGCCACCTTGCCACCAGTGCCGGGCTCGCCGGCCCAGGACATCTCCGTACGCAACAACCTGGCCCCCCGAGGCTGGCGGGCCCACTCCAAGGCGACTGGCTGACCTAGCACCGACTCCAGGGCCCATGCGATGTGGGGGCACAGCGCATGAGGGGTGGAGTGAATGAACACCACACCGCGCGTCATGTCACGCTGTATTGAAAACAACCGGGCCTCCTGTGTGCGAGGGACGTCTTCCCCAACGACCTCCACACGGACCGGCTTCGTTTGTTCAGCGGCTCACCGTATTCGGCAATGCCGCTTGCGAATGCCGCTTTCGACAGTATTGTGCACCATTCGCCACAGGAGCACCAGAGGAGGTCATACTCATCACATCTGACGGTGAGAAATGGGCTCCGGCTTCCGAGATGACAGGATCACAGTCATGCTCGTACACCCTTGGGACGCATCGAACCATGACGACGAGGGGCGTGCCGTGCTACATGAGTTCGACTTCGGACAGCTCATCGCACCGGGCGGTCCCGATCGGGTCCTTCCAGTCGTCGTCCCGACACACTTCACATTCGATGGTGACCACACCGTGCAACTGCATCTGGCCAAACCCAACCCGGTATGGCGCGCACTCGCCGAGCGTCCCCGAGCCCTGCTAACGGTGGTGACCGACTACGTCTACGTTCCGGCTGCCGTCAACTCCGACGCCGGCGCGGGCGAGGATCCAGCGTTCGGGGTGCCAACCAGCTACTACGCGGCGGTTCAGGCTGAGGTTGACGTCGAGACCGTCGAGGACCCGGCGGCCAAAGCGGCGATCCTGGCCACAGCGCTGAGTCACTTCGAACCAGCGGGTTCGCTGCGAGCCGCACCGGCCCTAGACGTGCCGAGGGACCGGAGGCAGATTGGGGGCATCCGTGGGTTACGACTGACCATCACCGGCGTCAACGCCAAGTTCAAGTACGGCGGCAACAAGACCGCGGAGCACCGCGCCGAGATCGCCGCTGCGCTACAGGCCCGCAACGGCCCTATGGATGCGACCGCCGTTCGACGCATCCTGGGCAGGCTCCCCGAACCGACTGAGACCTCCTGGGCAGGGCGGAGCGGACGGACTCGTGTCCCGGGGACCAACGAGCCGGGGACACCGCGATAGGCTCACCAGTCGCAGGCGCTTCGGCGCGTGCGAGGGGCAGTAGCTCAGCTGGTTAGAGCAGCGGACTCATAATCCGTCGG
>DAITND010000208.1:0-4683 GCA_036834825.1 Dermatophilaceae bacterium | reverse complement strand
TGCTCGGCCAGACGCAGCTGGTGACGGCCGGCCTCGGCGAGGCCCAGGTCGCGAACCTTGTAGTCGAAAGGCATAGGAAAGTACTCCCTGTTCATTGACTGTGAGTCATTGGTTGGCTGACCCGGCGTAGCCCATCTGGGCACATCGTGGGTCATCACCCACGCCGGCAGTGCCCCTAGTCTAGAGCGAAAGACCCGGAGGTAGCGATGAATACTCTTCCCCCTGCACATTCGGCGCCGGACAGTCACCCGGCATACCGGGTCTGTCCCCTGTGCGAGGCCACCTGTGGCCTTGAGCTCACCATCTCCGGCGGCGCCATCAGCGGCGTGCGAGGCGACCGCGACGATGTGTTCAGCAAAGGGTTCATCTGCCCGAAGGGAGCAGCGTTCGACCGCCTCGACAACGACCCCGACCGGTTGCGCCGACCGATGGTCCGCGGGGGCGAGCGGTGGCGCGAGGTGGGCTGGGACGAGGCGTTCGCCGTGGTCACGTCCGGGCTCCGCGGAGTGGTCGCCGCCCATGGACGGCAGGCGATCGGGATCTATCTGGGGAACCCGAACGTGCACACCCTCGCCGGGGGGCTGTATGCCGCGGGGCTGGCCCGCGCGCTGGGCTCGCCGAACGTCTTCTCCGCCTCGACCGTGGACCAGATGCCCAAGCACGTGTCCTGCGGGCTGATGTTCGGCGACCCGCTGGCCATCCCGGTGCCGGACCTGGACCGTACCGGCTTCCTGCTGATGCTGGGCGCAAACCCCTTGGAGTCAAACGGTTCCCTGGCGACGGCGCCGGACTGGCCCGGGCGGCTCAAGGCACTGAAGGCGCGAGGCGGCCGCCTCGTGGTGGTAGACCCGCGTAACACCCGGACGGCGGCGATGGCCGACACTCATCTGGCGATCCGGCCGGGTACCGACTCGTATCTGCTGGCCGCCATCGCCCTGGAGATCGTGAGCTCGAGCCTGATGGACCTGGGGGATCTCGCCGATCGGGTATCCGGGCTGGACGAGCTGGCCGGCATCCTCGCGGACTTCACCCCCGACGTCGCCGCGCAGGTCTGTGGCATCCCTGCCTCGGCGATCACGGGTCTCGCACGGGACCTGGCGGCCGCGCCAACGGCCGCGGTGTACGGGCGGATCGGCACCTCGGCCACGGAGTTCGGCACCATCGCGTCCTGGCTCGTCGACGTCCTCAACGTGCTGACCGGCAACCTCGACCGGGCCGGCGGCGCGATGTTCCCGCTGGCGCCACATAAGCGTCCAGGGACCGGCAGCGGACGCGGGTTCCGGCTCGGCCGATGGTCCAGCCGCGTGCGGGGGTTCCCGGAGGTCAAGGGCGAACTGCCGGCTGCGGTCATGGCCGAGGAGATGTCAACGCCCGGTGAGGGGCAGATTCGCGCCATGATCACCGTCGCCGGCAACCCTGTGCTGTCCACGCCCGACGGCGCAGCACTGGACGCAGCCCTGGCCGACCTCGAGTTCATGGTCGCGGTCGACCCGTATCTCAACGAGACGACCCGGCGCGCTCAGGTGATCCTGCCACCGCCACCGCCGAGCCGTTCGGCACACTACGACATCGCGTTCTCCGGCCTGGCGATCCACAACACGGCCAGGTTCAACCCCCCAAGCCTGCCGTTGGAGGAGGGCGACTGTGATGAGCCGACGATCCTCGCGCGGCTGACGCTGATCGCCCTGGGTGAGCCGGACTCTCCGGCCCGGCTGGTCGACGACCAGATGATCGCCGATACCCTTGGAAGGGCGGTGCAAGACCCGAAATCGCCGGTGCATCAACGTGACCCAGCCGAGCTGCGCGGACTACTGACTGGCTCGAGCACGACCGAGCAGCGGCTGGACATGCTGTTGCGGCTCGGCGCCTACGGCGACGGATTCGGGACTCGTCCCGACGCCTTGTGCTTACAGGCCCTGATCGAGGCGCCGCACGGTATCGACCTCGGGCCTTTGCAACCGCGGATCCCGGAGATCCTCAGAACGCCGTCGGGTCGAGTCGAGCTGGCGCCAGCAGAGATTCGCCAAGACCTCGCGCGACTCCGGGCCGGCATCGACGCCCGCCGCGGAGGCCTGGTGCTGATCGGCCGGCGCCACCTGCGGTCGAACAACAGCTGGATGCACAACCTGACCGTCCTCAACTCCGGCAGCAACACCTGCACCCTGCAGGTTCATCCAGACACCGCGGCCGAGATCGGTCTGACCGATGGCGCCGCCGCCCGCGTCGCCAGCCGTGCCGGGGAGGTGACCGTCCCGGTCGAGGTGACGGACGGAATACAGCCGGGGGTTGTCTCCCTGCCCCACGGCTGGGGTCACTCGCTGGCGGGCACGCGAGGCTCGGTGGCGGCTGCCAGACCCGGCGTCAACACCAACCTGCTGACCGACCCGATGGGGTTGGACCCGCTCTCGGGCACCTCTGTCCTGAACGGCATACCGGTGCTGGTGGGATCCGCACGGGCATAGCCTGAATCAGTCGATCGCGTGCTGCCAGGAGACCGGGTCCGAGGCGCCGCGGTCGATGTCGGGTTCGAGGTAGATCACCAGCTGAAGCCCGGGCACGGACTCGCGAGCTCTCTGCTCGGCCGCATCGATGGCCGCCGCGACCTGGTAGGCAAAGTCCGCCCGACCGACCGCCAGCTTGGCACAGACCAGCAGCTCCTCCGGCCCGAGGTGCAGCGTTCGCAGGTGGATGACGCGCTCAACAGGTGACTCAGGGCCGCCCTCGAGTGCGGCCTTGATGGCTCGCTGCTGGTCAACGGTGGCTGCCTCCCCCACCAGCAGGGACTTCATCTCGATGGAGAGAACGATGGCGACACATACCAGGAGGGTGCCGATCAGGGCGGTGCCGACAGCGTCCCAGAGCCCGTTGCCGGTGGCCAGGGTCAAGCCGACGCCGAACAGCGCGAAGACCAGGCCGATCAGTGCGGCAAAGTCCTCGAGCAGGATGACGGGCAGCTCGGGCGCCTTCGCGGAGCGGATGTAAGCGATCCACGACCGGTTGCCACGGACCTGGTTGCTCTCGGTGAGAGCCGTGTGGAACGAGGAACCCTCCAGCGCCATCGCGACGATCAGGACGACGATCGGCACCCACCACCACCTGCCGGTGATCGGCTCCGGGTGGCCGAACTTGTGCCATGCCTCGTAGAGAGCAAAGAGCCCGCCGACGCTGAACAGCACGATCGAGACGACGAACGCGTAGACATATCGCTCTCGGCCGAAGCCGAAGGGGTGCGCCGGGGTGGCCGCGCGCCGGCTCTTCTTTCCCCCGATCAGCAACAGGGCCTGGTTGCCGGAGTCCGCCACGGAGTGCACCGACTCGGCCAGCATCGAGCTCGACCCGGTCAGCAGGAAGGCCGCGAACTTGGTGATCGCGATCCCGATGTTGGCAGCCAGAGCCGCCACGATCGCCCGGGTCCCACCCTCGACCGACATGCGCGCCAGCCTAGTGCGGGCTCAGATCCAGGCCGAGCAGCGCGTTCTCCACGACCTCGCCCAGAGCTGGGTGAATCCAGTACTGACCTCGCGCCACCTCGACCGCGGTCTGCCCGAACGACATCCCCTGGATGAGTGGCTGGATCAGGTTGGACGCTTGTGGGCCCATGAGGTGCGCGCCGAGCAGCTCGCCGGTGGCCGGGTCCGCGATCACCTTGCAGACACCTGTGGTGTCCTCCATCGCCCAGCCGTATGCCGTGTCGCCATACGCCTGGGACTTCGTGACATAGCGGCGGCCGCTGGCCTTGAGCTGCTCCTCGGTGAGCCCGACGGTGGCGATCTGCGGGGAGGTGAAGACCGCCGAGGGGACATAGCGGTGATCGAAGCTTCGCAGGTCGCCGGAGTGGGCCAGGTTGTGGGCGACGACCCGGGCCTCGTGGTTGGCAACGTGTTTGAGCTGGTGCGCGCTGGACACGTCCCCTAGGGCCCAGACGCCATCAACGTTGGTGCGCCCGTGGTCGTCGACGCTGACCCCACCGTCCTGGTGGGTGGCGATGCCGGCGACCTCGAGGCCGAGGCTGTCGGTGCTGGGCACCCGGCCGGTGGCAACCAGCAGGACGTCACCGCTGACGTGGCCGCCATCTGCGAAGTCGAGCCGGACCTCACTCTCGTTTCCGCTCACGCCGGTCAGCGTGGTGTCCAGGCGGAGGTCCCACTGCTGGCGAGCGATCGCGGTGAATCGTTGCGAGATCTCGGTGTCCAGCTGGCGAAGCATGGCGCCGCTGCGGGCGACGACCGTGACCTTGCTGCCAAAAGCCGAGAAGACATGGGCGAACTCGGCTGCGATGAAACCGGATCCGAGAATAATCAGCCGCTTCGGGAGCTCGTCCAGGCGCATCACGGTTTCCGACGTGTGGAACGGCACCCCCGACCGCCTGACCGCGAGTGGAACTGTCGGGTGAGCGCCAGTGGCGATGACAATCTGTTCGGCGGTGATCTCGACGCCGGGGGCCTCGTGGCCCACATCGATCCTCAGACGCTTGGGACCGACAAAGGTGGCATGTCCCAGGAACGCCGTCGTGTTCGGGCCGTTGGTTCGATAGTCCTGGCCACCTGCTGAGATCGGGTCGATCCGGCCGAAGACGCGGTCGCGGATGTCCGGCCAGCGAACGCCGTCCAGCGTGGCGTCGATGCCGTACCTGGCCGCGTGGGTGATGGTGTTGGCGACGTCGGCGGCGTAGACGTACATCTT
>DAITND010000207.1:0-4704 GCA_036834825.1 Dermatophilaceae bacterium | reverse complement strand
GTCGTGTGGTCGGCTCCCAGGGGAAGCAGGTCTTCGTATTCGAACTCGGGCACCGTGGCTCCTTTGACGACAACGCACGTGAATGCCGCGACCTGCCAAGGTCAGCCCTGGCCTGCGGACCGTTCCAGCCTAGAACCTGGCCAGTGGTGGCGCGCGTCACACCCTTTGGCGGGACCGCGACCCAACCTTCATGGTGAATCAGCTGGCTTCGGTTGTTGCTCTTGGGGCATCGCCAGCTCGGCCCGACGCGGGGGGTTGGCGCCCGCGCGCGAGACCGTGACCGCCGCGCAGGCCAGGGCGCGGTTCACCGCGGGCCGGACATCGGCCAGCGAGGCGGATCGCAGTCGTTCACGCGCCTGGACGCCGCCCAGAAGCCCGGCATCCAGGAGGCCGGACAGCAGGCCGGCCATGAAGGAGTCTCCGGCGCCGACGGTGTCCACGACCTCGACGGTCGGGGCGTCGACGCTGGTGAACTCACCGGTGACGGTGAGCCCCATCACAGCGCCCTGGTCGCCGCGGGTTACCACCACCAGGGAGGGACCCAACAGCCCCCACAGCCGCAAGATGTCTGGGAGCGGCGCTCCGTCGTACAGCCAGGCGATGTCCTCGTCGCTGGCTTTGACCACGTCGCTGAGCCCGATGAGCTGTTCCATCTTGGCGCGAACGTCATGGGGGTCACCCATGAGGGAAGGACGCGCGTTCGGGTCGTAGGAGATTGTGGCGCTTGGGCGCGCGCCCTGGAGCGTGCTCAGGACGGCGGACGCGCCGGGTTCGAGGGTGGCAGCGATGGAGCCGGTGTGGACGTGTCCCAGCCCTTCGATGGGTTGGCCCAAGTTCAGCTCCCAGCTCAGGTCAAAGCTGTATGCCGCCGCGCCGTCCGCGTCCAGAGTCGAGGTGGCCACGGACGTCGTTTGCCTTCCGATGCTGCCCGTGGTCAGCGTGACCCCTTCCCCGTCAAGGAGCTGGGCGATCCTGGCGCCTCGTTCGTCGTCACCGATCATGGTGGCAAATGTGACGCCGTGACCGAGACGGGCAAGACCGACCGCGACGTTTGCCGGGCTGCCGCCCACATGCTCCTGGGTGGTGCCGTCACGGCGTTGGACGATGTCGATCAGCGACTCACCGATGACCAGCGTGCGCATACGGTTTCCTTCGGCTCAGGGGTGGGGCGCCAATCGACCCTATCGGTGGGACAGGCGCGTCGTGACCGTTCAGACGTTGGGACGGCTCGCTATACCGCCCGCAGTCAGCGAGTATTGGCAGCGTGAGTACGACCAGCGCCCCCGACACCGTGGCATCCTCGTCCGTGCAGCAGCCCGCCGCGCGGCGGGGTTTGGGCAACCTGCGCAGCATGGTCATCTCCATGGTCGTGATCATGGCGGCAGTGCTGGCCTGGGTGGCGATGGTGCCTAGGGTCCATGAGGTCAGCCAACCAGCGGTGAATGTCACCTCGGTGGCCATGCAGGTGCGTCAGGAGACCGGGTGGGCGATCTCCCAGCCGCAACTGCCGGCGGGCTGGAAGGCCACCAACGCGCGTTTCGACTCCGCCGCCGACGGGGTCAGGACCTGGCACGCGGGCTACCTCTCGCCCGATGGTCAGTACCTCTCCATCGACCAGACCGAGGGCAGGGGCGCCAGCGACAACTGGATCTCCGCCCGGACCTCCAACGGTCAGGCCGAGGGCACGATGTTCGCAGGCGGAAGGAAGTGGCAGGAGCTCAGCTCCCAGGACATCCTCCAACGCAGCCTCGTGTCGAAGGGCCCCGGTGCGCGCGGCCTCACGACCGTCCTGAGCGGGACGGCGCCTTACACCCAGCTCGCGCAGTTCGCCGAGGTGCTGAAGCCGGTGCCTGCGAGCTGACCCGGTGGTTCGGTCCGGCTCAGTCCTGTTCGCTCAGCGTCGCCTCAGGCCCGGTGGTCAACTTGGCCTCGGCTCCATCGAGCCACGTGTTGCAGTGGGTCGCCAGAGCCTCACCCCGCTGCCAGAGCGCCATGCTGTCCTCGAGCCCGATCTGGCCGCCTTCGAGCTGGGCGACGATCGAGATGAGCTCGTCCCGAGCCTGCTCGTACGTCAGGTTCGTGATGTCTGGGAAGTCGACCGTCTTCGCGGTCGGCGTCTCGCTGTCCTTGGCTGCCACCCGAACACTCTAGGGCCCCTGGCTCCCATGCGCCGGTTGGCTCACCCACCGCGTTCGCTGACCGGACGCACCGCGAAATCACCCCGAGCCACCCGCACCCTCAGGAGCTCATCGGCCTCGACGTCCGAGCGATCCATGACGATGCGGCCGTCGGCGTGCTGTACAACGGCGTATCCCCGTTCCAGGGTGGCCAGCGGCGACAGGGCCCGCACCTGCGAGCGCAGATGGTTGATCTGGTCACCGGCGCGGTGCACGTTGGAGCGGACGCGCCGCCTGGCCCGGTCCGTGAGGGCGTCCAGCTCCTGTCTGCGGGCGGTGATCATGGCCCTCGGGTCGGCCATGACCGGCCGGGACCGCAAGGCGATCAGGAGGCGACGTTCGGTGTGCACCCGTGAGGTCAGGCTGCGGCACAGACGCTGGAGGGTCTGCTCGATGGCGGCCCGCTGCTCTCTCACATCAGGGACGATCCGTTTGGCCGCGTCGGTCGGCGTCGAGGCGCGAAGGTCGGCGACGAAGTCCAGCAGGGGGGTGTCGACGTCGTGGCCGATGGCACTGACCACCGGGGTGACGGCTCTGGCAACAGCTCTGACCAGGGCCTCGTTGCTGAAGGGCAGTAGGTCTTCGAATGAGCCCCCGCCCCGAGTGATCACGATGACATCCACACCGCGATCGGCGTCGAGCTCGCTGAGCGCGGCACTGACCTCGGGCACCGTATTGGGTCCTTGGACCGAGACCGTTCGGATCTCGAACTGGACAGCGGGCCAACGCCGTCGGGCGTTCTCGACGACATCCTTCTCGGCCGCGCTGGACCGACCGCAGATGAGCCCGACCTTGTGGGGCAGGAACGGCAGCGGGCGTTTCCGGTCCATGTCGAACAATCCCTCGGACGCCAAGATGGCCTTGAGGTGCTCCAGCCTGGCAAGAAGCTCGCCGACTCCCACGGGGCGAACCTGGCGGGCGGCGAGCTGTAGGGTGCCCCGTTTGGTCCAGAACGTGGGTTTGGCCTGGACGACGACGCGCGCGCCCTCGGCCAGCGGGGCCGACATTGCGTCCAGGATGTTCGTGCGCACCGTGACGTTGAGTGACATGTCGACGTCTGGGTCTCGCAGCGTGAGGTAGGCGGTGGACTGTCCCGGACGGCGGCTGACCTGGACAACCTGCCCTTCGACCCACAGGGCTGACATCTTGTCGACGTAGTCCGCGATCTTCACACTGAGCAGCCGTACCGGCCAGGGATCCTCCGCGGTCGTGTCGCTGGCGCGTTCGGGGAGGGGCTTTGGGCTGCTCACCGGGTCACTCTATGAGGCCACCTACGATGGTTGGGTGACTGATACCGCGAAACGAGTATTGCTGGCTGCCCCGCGTGGGTACTGCGCCGGGGTTGACAGGGCTGTGGTGACGGTCGAGGAGGCCCTGGAGCTCTATGGGCCACCGGTCTATGTCCGCAAGGAGATCGTGCATAACAAGCACGTGGTCTCCACGTTGCAGAAACGTGGCGCGATCTTCGTCGACGAGACCCAGGAGGTGCCAGAGGGTGCGACGGTCATACTCTCGGCACACGGCGTCGCGCCGGTCGTCTACGACGAGGCTCGGGCGCTGTCGCTCAAGACGATCGACGCAACCTGCCCCCTGGTGACCAAGGTCCACCACGAGGCCGTGCGTTTCGCCAACGAGGACTACGACATCCTGCTGATCGGTCACGAGGGGCACGAAGAGGTCGTCGGCACTGCGGGGGAGGCCCCGGACAACGTGACGGTAGTGGAGGGCCCTGACGACGCAGCCAACGTCGTGGTCCGCGACCCGTCCAAGGTGATCTGGCTGTCACAGACCACATTGTCGGTGGACGAGACCATGGAGACGGTGAGCAGGCTGCGCGAGAAGTTCCCGCTTCTGCAGGACCCGCCCAGCGACGACATCTGCTATGCCACCCAGAACCGTCAGATGGCTGTCAAGCAGATGGCGCCAGATACCGACCTGATGATCGTCGTCGGTTCCCGTAACTCCTCGAACTCCGTGCGCTTGGTCGAGGTGGCGCTGGAACACGGCGCGGTGGCGGGCCACCTGGTCGACTTTGCCGATGAGATCGACCCTTCCTGGCTCGAGGGGGTTGGAACGGTTGGAGTCACCAGTGGCGCCAGCGTGCCCGAGGTGCTGGTCCGCGGCGTCCTGGCATTCCTGGCCGAGCACGGCTACGAGGATGTGCAGTCGGTGACGGCCGCCGAAGAGAGCGTGTTGTTCTCACTGCCGCATGAGCTGCGCCGCGATCTCAAGGCCAAGTCCGGGGTCGACGCCACCACACTGCGCCATGACGCGGGGTCCCTGCACTGACGTCCCTGCACTAGCACCTCTGTACTAGGCGGTATGCCGCTCGGAGTCCCCTGCTCCCAGCTCACCCACCTGGCTGAGATCCAGCTCCGGCCGGGCGACGTCCGAGTCCAGAGCGGCGATCAGCTCTGTGGCGGTCAGCGGCCGGGGAGCGTTCTCAATCGGCCCGGTCTCGGGCAGTGACTCCTGGGCCAGGCCGAGCTCATGCATCTTGCGAGCCGTCACCATCACCCGGGACTCC
>DAITND010000206.1:0-4732 GCA_036834825.1 Dermatophilaceae bacterium | reverse complement strand
TGGTAGCAATAGCCATTGGCACTCCTCATTGAGTGGTTTCACTGATAGGTGAGCGAACAATACGTGTCCAGCGAGATCCCGTGTCTATCGGGACTTAATCATCATGATCACGCCAACGCCGCAGACGAAGACACCGACGGCGAAATATACAAGACGCTCTCGGTTCCATTCCGTTGAGTTTCGGAATCTCATCATTGAGCCTTTAGTGCATGTAGAGACCGCCGTCAACGTTCAGAGTCTGGCCCGAGATGTAACCAGTCTCCTCGCTGATGAGGAAGGAGATGGCTGCCGCGATGTCGCGGGGTGTCCCCACCCTGTTCACGACGAGGTCTTTGACCATCTCGTCTTTGCGTTCCTGGCTCAGCGTGCCGCCCATGATGTCAGTGTCGATGGGGCCGGGTGAGATGGCATTGACCGTGATGTTGAACGGGCCAAGTTCGCGGGCCACTGAGCGGGTCAGGCCGATAACGCCTGCCTTGGCCACGGAGTACGGAGTCTTGCTGAAGGTGCCACCTCCGCGCTGGGCTGACACAGAGGAGATGTTGACGATCCGGCCGATGCGGTTCCTCACCAGAGTCTCGGCCACGCGCCGGGTGGCGTAGTGAACACCGTTGAGGTTGATGTTCATCACCCGGTCCCATTCGGCAGCGTCCAGTTCCATGTACGGAACCGGGGAGCTGACACCGGCCACATTGGCCAGAGCCACGATCTGCGGCAACGCAGCCTCTAGCTCGTCGATGGCGGCCCGAACAGACGCCTCGTTGGCCACGTTCGCGCCGGCCCCGGCGGCCTTGACACCATGTTCTTGGATCACTTCCTGTGCTACACGTTTGCTGGCAGCGTCATCGAGATCGATGACACCGATGTTCCACCCGCGTTCGGCCAAGTAGTCAACGGTCGCACGGCCGATGCCTCGGGGAGAGACTGCTCCGGTGACAATTACGGTGCGTTCTGCGGGAAACTCATCCATGTTCGATCCTCTGGATCTTTGGTGCAGCGATCGGGTTGACGTTTTGATGTCAGCGGTGCTATTTGATCGGGGCCGGGCCAAGATCTTCGATGAGCTTCTGCATGAGCACATAGGCCTTGTTCCGGTACGCGATCAGCTCCGGAATCCGCTCGGCGGGGACATCCAAGAAACCCGATCCGGTCTTGGTGCCGAGTTTTCCCGCAGAGACCAGGTCGGTGAGGATCTTTGGGGTCGCGAAGCGTTCCGGGAATCCGGTCTGCAGCGATTTGTAGCAGAAGTCGTAGACGTCCAGGCCAGCCATATCTGCGATGGCGAACGGGCCGAAGAACGGCAACCGGAACCCAAAGGTGGTGCGCACCAGTGTGTCGATGTCCTCGGCAGTGGCAGTTCCGTCCTCGACCAGTTGGGTGGCCTCATGGAAGAGGGCGTACTGCAGGCGATTGAGGACAAAGCCGGTGACGTCCTTCACCACAGCCGTGGACTTGCCTGCCTCGTGCACAATCAACCTGGCCGCTTGGACGGTGGCCTCATCGGTGCCGGCGTGAGGAATGATTTCGACGCCGGGAACGAACGGTGACGGGTTGCTGAAGTGGACGCCCAGGAAGCGCCCCGGATTCACGACAGCTGTGGCTATTGCGCCGATGGAGATGGTTGAGGTGTTGGAGGCGATGATGGCATCTGGACGAGCGATGGCGCTGATCTGGCCCAATATGTCGTGCTTGATGGCCAGGACTTCGGGAACGGCCTCTTCGATGAAGTCTGCGTTCGCGACGGCTTCGGCCAAGCTGGGGGCTGCCCAAAGGTTCTTCACGAGGATTTCGGTGGCGCCTTCAGGGAAGAGTCCGTCCGATACGAAATCCCGAGACTCCGCGATCAGGCGCTGGTAGCTCTTCTGTGCGATTTCCGCGGTGGTGTCAGCGAGGGCAACTCGGGCACCCGCGAGGGCGAGCACCTGCGCGATGCCGCCGCCCATGTAGCCTGAGCCAACTACTGCGATGTTCCTGGTCATGGTCCTAGCTCGCTTTCGGTTTGGGAATCAATACCGGCTCGGCGACGGGTATTGGCTCATAGGAGCCAATTGCATCAACTTTCCGGGCAGACGAAGAGTTCGTGTCAAAGCGGTAGCCCAGCCATTCGGTGACCAGCCTCTTGGCCAGTTCCAGCCCGATCACCCGCTGTCCCATTGCTAACACCTGGGCGTTGTTGCTGAGGACGGACCGCTCCACGGAGTAGCTGTCATGGGCCGTGACCGCGCGGATTCCCGGCACCTTGTTGGCCGATATGGCCACGCCCAGTCCGGTGCCGCAGATCAGCAGCGCACGGTCCGCTTCTCCGGCTGCCACCTTGCGGGCCGCGGCAACAGCAACGTGTGGATACGCCGTCGAGTCATGGGCTGCAACGCCGATATCCTCGACGGAGGCCACCCTCTGGTCGGCGGCTAGCAAAGCTTTCAGGGCATTCTTATACTCGACACCGGCTTCGTCGTTGCCTATGACGATGCGCCATCCTTTGGTCATGCTCATTCTCCTTCTTCAGCGGCGAGCGGTGCGAAAGTGTCTGCCAGACCTTGGACGATCAGCCCGAAGGACACTGCACCGGGGTCTGGGTGCCCGAGGCTCTTCTAGGCCAGCGGCCTGGCGCGGCCCTTCTTCGGGTTGAGCTCGGCTGTGTGGTCCGCAGCGATCATGGCTACAGACGCGGCCACCGTGAGTGCGCGTTCCACGGGTGCGCCGCGGCCGATCTCCGCCGTGAAGACATCCGCGAACGGAACCAGGGCATCCACCATGGTCTTGTCCCCCGGCTCGGCTTTGCCCAGTTCGGTGATTGCCGCCACGAAGGCTGAAACCGCGGCCGCTGCGTCGCTCTCGTCGTAGATCTCTTTGTTGCCCAGTGCGTTACCGGTGGCGATCAGCGCCGTCCCCCACAGGGCACCCGAGGTTCCGCCGGCCCTTTCGCTCCACGTGTCGCCGGCACGGGTCAGGATGTTGCGAACGCCGGTGCCGGCGGCAGCTTCACCTGCGTCCGCGGCAGCGTCGGCTCCGCGGCGCATGCCGATGCCGTGATCACCATCACCGGCAATAGCATCCAGCTTGCCCAGAGAATCCTCATGTTCGATGATGACAGCGCGCACCGTCTCCAGCGCTGCAGTTGCAAGCTGTCCAAGCCGGATCGCCGCCGCGGTTCCCTGTTCGGTTCCAGCGACGACTTCGGTGAGCTGTTTGGGATTGCGGTCGGCGCGCCGGGTCAGGTTGCCTTTGCGGTAGGCGGGGGTATCGGCCGGGGCAGACCAGTAGGCCTCAAGCTCATCGTCGAGCCAGAGCAGCGTCAGCGACAGTCCGGACATGTCCAGGCTGGTCACCAGTTCGCCGCATTCGGGTTCAACAATCTCCAGGCCGGCAGCAATCAGCAGCTTCTCGATCCTGCCGAAGAGCAGAAACAGCTCTTCGTACTTGACCGTCCCCAGGCCGTTGACGATGGGCACGACCCGGGTGCCCGCTTCCTCGGGCTTGTCGGCCAGCAGCCGGCTGACCAGCAACTCAGCCAGCTCGGACGCGGTCGGCATCTCGTGTTCAGAGATGCCCGGTTCGCCGTGAATCCCCAGACCCAGTGACATCCGCCCCTTCGGCACGGTGAAGAGCGGCTCGGCGGCCCCGGGCAGCGTGCAGCCGTCAAAGGCTACGCCCAGCGAGCGAGTGCGAGAGTTGGCCTTGATGGCCAGGCGTTCGACGTCGTCCAGGGTCAACCCCGCTTCGGCGCCGGCCCCGGAGATCTTGAAGACGGTCAGGTCCCCAGCGATGCCACGGCGCTTGTCCTGCTGGTCAGTCGGCGCGCTGGCAATGTCATCAGTGACCACGACGGTGCGGGTTTCAATGCCCTCGGCGTTCAGGCGCTGCTGGGCCTGGCCGAAATGCAGTACGTCGCCGCCATAGTTGCCGTAGCACAGGAGCACGCCCCCGCCCGTCTGGACAGACTTGGCCACCCGATAGACCTGGCCAGCCGCAGGAGAGGCGAACATGTTCCCGCAGGCCGACGCAGCAGCCAGACCAGCGCCCACCAGGCCGGCGAACGCCGGGTAGTGCCCGGAACCTCCGCCGACGACAAGGGCCACCTGGCCAGGGGTCATCTCGGTGGAACGGACCACGCCGCCGTCGACCCTTGCGACATACTGCCTGTTCGCCGCGACGAAACCGTCCAGAGCTTCATCCGCGAAGGCCGATGGATCATCAAATATGGAGGTCATGGTCCCTCATCGATTCTGGATCGCGAATCGATGATTAGACGCCAGCCAGGGTGGAAGCTGCCTTCGGAGTCTGACGGCGCTGCGCGACCATGCTGTTGCCCAGGACGTAATCCTCCGTCTTGGGCAGCACGCGGCTGCGCAAGTAGTCCTGGTTGGTGGCGGACACGCTCAGGCCGTCTCCGCCGTAGTGCTCGGTGCAGATGATGCCCTGGAAGCCCACCGAGATCGCAGTCCGGAAGGCCTCGCGGTAGTTAATCAGCCCGCTCTCCATCGGGGCCGGAACGGCCATATAGGAGCCACGAGCCGCGTTCTCGTCCCGGGAGTAGTTCTTCACATGCCAGTAGTTGGCATATGGGAGAGTCTTTTGGACCAGCTCCTGCCAGGACTCGACGGGCCGGTGGAGGCGGATCAGGTTGCCGATGTCGGGGTTCAGACCTACGTTGCTCAGACCAATATCCTGGACCAGCTGGACAGCTGAGTCCGCGCTGCCCAGGTAGGTGTCCTCGTACAGTTCCAAAGAC
>DAITND010000205.1:0-4734 GCA_036834825.1 Dermatophilaceae bacterium | reverse complement strand
AAGACATTTAGTTCTGGCTACGGCCCAACCCTGACGGGCAGATCTCCAGTGCGAAGACTGTAGCCCGCAGACGCTGGATTCGCTGGGCGAATTAGGGCAGCCACCTACGGGACCAGCCCAGGCAGTCGGCCACGTGTCGGCTAGCCAAGCGTTCGGATCGCGAAAAGCGGCCATGCCGTTGGACAAGAACCATGGAGTCAGCCGACCCTAGATCCACCTCAACGAATCCACGTGCGTCATGATCGAGGGAGAGCACGCGGGCGACCTGGCGCTGGATCGCGTCGAGCTCGCCTGGGCCATGCATCACCGCGTGTACGACCCGTTCGTCCTGGCGCAGCTCGACGCCGACTTGGTCGTGGTAGCCGTCCAGGCAGAACGCCAGCCGCATGACGCCGTCGAACTGCAGCTCGCGCGCGCCGACTCCGGCTGGGCGCATTCGCTGACCGAAGCCGAACAGCGCCGATTCGGCCAACGAGAACTCACCCACGGGGGTGATTGTGAAGCTACGAGTCGTCACACCACGATGATGCCGTGCCCCGCCGACAACTACCCAAGCGTACCGATCGCCCCGCACCTGCGGGACTGACGAGACGTCCCGTAGCAGGATCGTTCAGCGGTGATGGCGCCACTGCGCCAGCCAGCCCACCGTGATTGTCGACAGTCAGCGTCCGGGCGAGACGTTCGATGCCTTACAGACGGCGTTGCCCCGGCACTCCTTGTTGAGAAGAAGAGGTGCACGTCTTGCGTCCGCGTGTCCGGGGTCTGCAGCCCACGGCGTGTAAGGCGATCTAGCTGAGTCGGGTGTCGGCGTAGACACCCATGTTGTCGCGGTAGTAATCAGCCAGACCAGGTGCGATCTTGTCGTAGTTCGCCGTGAGCTTTGGCGTCTGTGTTGCCAAGAATGAGCGCCAGGTACGTCCCTTCAATGCGCCGGGCGTGAGGTTCGTAGCGCTTCGGTGCTACGAACCTCACACGCTCGCGCGAAAACTGATACAATCATCACATGATGACGGACGTAGTGTCGCGGGCGTCCCACATTGCCGCTGGGCAATGGGGGCTGTTCACCACCGCCCAGGCGGAGCGCGCAGGGATCACGCGCGTCCAGCTCTCCCGCCTTGCGGACGCTGGAGTCCTCGAGCGCCTCGGCCGAGGCGTGTACGTCACCACTTCCACGACTGGGGACGAGCACCTGCCCCTGCGTGCCGCATGGCTCGCCCTAGACCCGACCCGCACTGCCGAGGAACGCCTGAGCGACCCGACAACCACCAGTGTGGTCTCCCATGCGTCCGCTGCGGGCCTCCATCGCCTCGGTGACCTCCTTGATGACCAGCACGAGTTCACGAGCGCACGCCGCAAGCAGACGACACGCTCGGGGATCCTCACCCACCGGGGCGACCTCCCAACCCACGACGTCACCATCGTTGAAGGGCTCCCCGTCACGACAGAGGTGCGTACGATCGCAGACCTCCTGGCTGCCGGGACCGACCTGGAACATGTCGCGCAAATGATCGGGCAAGGCGTACGCCGCGGGGTCGTGGACCTTGGCGACCTCGCGTCCCACCTGGACCCCCTCGCGTCCCGTCACGGGCAACGAGACGGACATTCTCTGGTGGAGTACCTGCTGGACGTCGTCGGCCTGAGTCGGGCGGCTCTGACCCGCGAGCTCGCGGCAAGCCCCGCCGGCCAAGACCTTGTCGAAGCAGGT
Organism: Dermatophilaceae bacterium; assembly: GCA_036834825.1. GTDB lineage: Bacteria > Actinomycetota > Actinomycetes > Actinomycetales > Dermatophilaceae > UBA4719. Next base: position 3,029 of record DAITND010000205.1, on the reverse strand, counting down.
CGCCTTGGTGCACTCGGGGAGATCATCGCGTCGATGCTCACGAAGATCGACACCGGCAAGATGGGCGGGCTCGAGGCGTTCGCCGCGCCCGACGTCGGCAAGCTCAGCGCTCTGAGCGAACTGATCGCGTCCATGCAACCAAAGATCGACACGACCAAGATGTCCGGGCTCGACAAGCTCGATTTCGACAAGCTCACGAACCTGCACGCGCTGATCGCGAACATGTCGCTGACCACACCAGCGTTCTCGCAGAGGATGCAGGAGATCAGCCGGCAACTGGCCACATCCCCTGGGAAGACGGCGCTCGCAGAGGCGGCGGCGTCGTCGAGCATGCAAGCGATCCGTCTTGCAGCAGCAGCCCCGAGTGCGCAAATCGCCAAGGATGCCGGGTGAGCGGCACTGGCGGCTACCGCGACGGCGCCGCTCTGTGGGCTGCCATGACGTCACGTGCGAAACAGACCGCGAACGCCACACGCGCCGACCACGGTGCGCTGGTGCGCCGCTTCGTCTACGACCGATTCCTCGCCCGCGTCTTTCACGATCTCGACGCCCCGTGGGTCCTCAAGGGCGGCACCGCTGTCCTTGCGCGTGTGAACAACGCCAGGACCACGAAGGACGTGGACCTGCTCGTCGAGCTCGACAATCTGGACATCGCCCTCGAATGGCTCCGTGCGTCAGTGGCCGTCGACCTGGGTGACCACTTCCGGTTTGTCATCACGGGCTACGACGCGAGCGTGGGCGGTGCTGGGCAACCGCAAGTTGGCGGGTACCGCGTGCACGTCGACGCGTACTGCGGGGCCATCAAGAAGCAGACGCTCGGCGTGGACCTTGTCACCGGGTCGCTCATGACGACCGCACCGGAGATCAACACTCCCCCTGCCGTCCTGGAACTACGGGGGCTGACGTCACCGACACTGCGCCTGTACCCCGTCGTCGACCACATCGCCGACAAGCTGTGCGCGACCCAGGCAACATACGGCGCCGCAGGAAACCTCCCATCGAGCCGCGTTCGTGACCTCGTGGACCTGGTCGTCTTCGCCCGAACACAGGACGTGGATGGCGACTGCCTCATCGTCGCCATCCGTGCGGAGTGGACGCACCGGTCCCTGCCTGGTGAACCTCTGTTCGCTCCCCCGGAAAGTTGGAGTCGGCGGTACCCACCTATCGCCAAGGCCGTGCGCGCATGCGACGGCCTGACAACCTTCACAGCCGCCACGGAGTTCGTCTCCACATTTCTCGGCCCTGCTCTGAATCAATCCGCGGCAGGGAAGCGGTGGGCAGCCGCTGAGAGCGCTTGGCAAAGCTGACCGCCCTAACGGCACCACGCAGGAGATTCGGGACGCATCCGGGGCCGGCATAGGTGAGGGTGGCGGCGACCTGGGTGCTGTGGAAGTCGCTCAACGGTGTGACTCGCCGCGGTAAACGCAGGTTGTAACAGGGCTATTTGGCAGGTCACCTGTTCCGCAAGGCGATCCCGCTACGGAACGACGAGAATCAGGTTTGTTCCAGGTCGGCGCAGCCTCCGCGCGTGCCCGTAGGCCGTTCCGCCTACGGGACTCACTGTCATGCCGATGACAGTGTGCTCGTTTGGCGTCGTCAGTGTTACGCGCTTGTGCCGGACTCTGATGCGTGGTCGTCGGTCTCGCTTGGTCTGGGGAGGCCGACGAAAGCCCGCATCGCAGCACCGCCTTGAATCATGACGCGCTCGCTCGGCCTGACGAAGCGGTCGGGTGTGAGGATGAACTTGTGGTGCTCGGCAGCGGTTTCGTCGCGCAGTTCGAGCTTGGTTCCGTTGGCTGTGTAGCCCACCTTCCGGCTGACTGCCGATGACGCCGGGTTGTCTGCGTATGCACCGCTGGTGATGGCATGTGCGTCGAGCTCGTCGAAGAAGAAAGCGCACATCGCCTGGCGCATCAGCGTGCCGATGCCTTGACCCTGAACGGATCGAGTGAGCCAGGAGAAGGTGTCCAGGGTGCGCAGGATCGGGTAGCGGACGGCTTCGGCGCCTTGCACCCCGATGATGCGTCCGTCGTAACGGACGACGAGGGGCAGTGCCCACTCGTCGGACGGGAACGTAGCACGGTACTTCCAGTAGCGGCTGGCCAGATCCCTGCCCAGCGCGACGGGGTGCTGGCCAGCCGAGGCTCGCGGGAACGGCCGAAGGTCGTCGCCGTGGATCCCGGCTGCCGCTGCGTCGACGAGCTCGGGGAGATCGTCATCCCGAATCGCGCGCAGAGTGAGTGGCCCGCAACTGATCGATAAGTCGAATGGGGGCCACAGTTCCTCGAGTGACGTCACGACAGGCAATGGTGGCAGCCTTCGCTACGGCGAGCAACCGATTTGGCAGCACCTCCAGGTCGTTTAGGCGCTGTTGTCTGCTCATTACTCGCTCGACACGCACTCCCGTTTACCGATGGAATGGCCACCGTGACTGATCCGCTGCACGATGACGAGTTCTTGATCGACCTGAGTCTCGTTCGGGCTCTTGTTGACCGCGCTCTACCCGAATACGCATCACTACCGCTGAGTCCACTAGGTGCTTCGGGTTCAAGCAATGCCCTTTTCCGACTCCGTGGAGCGGTTGGGACCTGATTACCATCCTTGCGGTGGTTGCTGCGTTGATACTTCTCTTCTCCGGTAACTACCCACGGGGCCTGTTCGACCTGCTGATGGGCCTTAACCGGTGGGTCTACCGGGTGTTGGCGTACATGCTGCTGATGACGGACGAATACCCCCCGTTCCGGCTGGACTGCGGAGGTGACGATCCGAGGCTGGCACAAGCCGTGCCGGTGGCGCCGGAGAGTCGACCTTGACGCTGTGGCGGCGAACGGCTTTGACAACCCAGGCCAACGCCCGCACATCTGCTACTTGACCCCGTAGGCGGAACGATGACCGGACGCATCGGAGTAAGCCTCGGCGTCCGTTGGGCCATCGGTCTACGGACAAGGACACACACTCTTCGCGGCTATGTGAGGACGTTCGGATAAGACTGTCGATTAGCGAGCGACAACCCCAGATGCGGCGGCTGC
>DAITND010000204.1:0-4746 GCA_036834825.1 Dermatophilaceae bacterium | reverse complement strand
GGGTTTTTCTTCGACTCTTCTTCGTCGCTGGGACCGCTTCACCGACGACCAGAAGAGGTTGATGCTGCAGACCATCGAGGCCGACGCAGACCGGGTCACCCGGCTGATCACCGAGCTCCTGGACATCTCACGCATCGATGCCGGGCGACTGCAGGTGCGCAAGCAGCCGGTGGATATCTACGCAGCCATTGAGCGGCACATCGAACGATTCGTTGCCAGTGGTTATGAGCGTGAGCGGTTCGTACTCAGTGGCCATGAGTCAGCGTTGCCCGAGGTTTGGGCCGACCCTGACCGGCTCGACCAGATCCTGGCCAACCTGATGGAGAATGCCGTTCGCCACGGAGAGGGGACCGTCAGTCTGACCGTTGCTCCGGTCACACAAGATGGTAGCGAGGCCGTCGCCGTCACGATCAGCGACGAGGGCGAGGGCATTCCCCCCGAGAACTACCCCATGATCTTCACCCGCTTCTGGCACCGGTCCCGCCGCAGCGGTACAGGCCTGGGTCTGTACGTCGTGCGAGGGCTCGTGGAGGCCCACGAAGGCAAGGTCGGGGTCGGCCAGGCCGCGTCAGGCGGGGCTGAGTTCCGGTTCACGTTGCCGGCGGGCGCCCCCGAAAACGTCATCTGACTCCTCGGACGCATCGCCGGAGCACTCCGGTGGGCCTCTAGACTCACCCGTGCGCCTTGTGGCACGACCTTGCGTGCCCGCGGCTCACCTGATCCATCACCCGAAACGACCCGATACCCGAAACGATTGAAAGCGATGTCTGGACCCAACAAGAGCTATGACCCTGTCGAGGTCAGTACGCTCGACCCGGCTGCCCTCGAGGCGGCCGTCACCGAGGCACTGACGGCCTTTGCCGCTGCGGACTCTCTCGAGTCACTCAAGAGTGCGCGTCTGGCTCACCAGGGCGACATGTCCGCCCTGGCCCTGGCCAACCGCGAGATCGGCGCCCTGCCTCCGAGCGCCAAAGCTGAGGCAGGCAAGCGGGTCGGGATGGCCCGCGGCCGGGTCGCTGGGGCTCTGGCCGAACGACAGAACGAGCTCGAGGTGGAGCGTGACGCGCGGCTGCTGGTCGAGGAGGCGGCTGACGTCACCGCTCCGGTGGCTCGCCGCCGGCTCGGCGCCCGACACCCTCTCGAGCTGATGTCTGAGCGGGTCGGCGACATCTTCGTCGCCATGGGCTGGGAGATCGCAGAAGGGCCCGAGGTCGAGTCCGAGTGGTTCAACTTCGACGCCTTGAACCTTGGTGTGGACCATCCGGCGCGTCAGATGCAGGACACGTTCTTCGTCGACCCCCCCGATGCCGGCCTGGTTCTGCGGACGCACACCTCCCCGGTTCAGGTCCGCTCCATGCTTGAGCGTGACCTGCCGCTGTACATCGTCTGTCCCGGCAAGGTGTTCCGCACCGACGAGCTCGATGCGACGCATTCTGCCGTGTTCCACCAGATCGAGGGGCTCGCGGTCGCCGAGGGCCTGACGATGGCGCACCTGCGCGGCACGCTCGACCACTTCGTCGAGGCGCTCTTCGGGCAGGATCTCGAGACGCGTCTGCGGCCGTCCTACTTCCCCTTCACCGAGCCCTCCGCCGAGCTGGACTTCCGGTGCTTCATCTGCGGCGGATCGGACGAGCACTGCCGCACCTGTGGCGGGACGGGCTGGATCGAGTGGGGTGGTTGCGGGATGGTCAACCGCTCGGTTCTTCAGGCTTGTGGCATCGATCCGGATCGATACACCGGTTTCGCGTTCGGCATGGGCATCGAGCGGGCGCTGATGTTGCGCCACGGGGTCAAGGACATGCGCGAGATATTCGAGGGAGACGTGCGGTTCAGTACGCAGTTCGGGATGGAGATCTGATGCGGGCGCCCGTTTCGTGGCTTGCTGAGTACGTCGATGGTGCGCAGGTCGCGACCGGCCGTGAGGTCGCCGCGAGCCTGGTCCGAGTCGGTCTGGAGGAGGAAGGCCTGCACGGTGGCGACATCACCGGTCCGCTCGTCGTTGGCCGGGTCCTGGAGTTCGTCGAGGAACCGCAGAAGAATGGCAAGACAATCCGTTGGTGCCAGGTCGACGTGGGCCAGAACGGTCAGCGCGTCACCGAGGGAACGCCTCAGGGAATCGTCTGCGGCGCCACGAACTTCGCCGACGATGACCTCGTCGTCGTCGTGCTTCCCGGAGCTGTGCTGCCCGGTGACTTCGCCATCGCAGCGCGAAAGACCTACGGGCACATCAGCAACGGGATGATCTGCTCAGCCGCCGAGCTCGGCATCGGTTCCGGCCCCGAGGCCACTGACGGCATCGTCGTGTTGCAGTCCCTCCTCGGTGAGCAGGACGCAGCCAAGCTGACCCCCGGGGACGACGCGATCGAGCTGCTGGGCCTTGCCGACGAGGTCGTCGAGGTCACCGTCACCCCCGACCGTGGGTACTGCCTCAGCATGCGTGGCATGGCTCGGGAGTACGCCCACGCCACGGGGGGAACTTTCCGCGACCCTGCCGCCATCGCGTCCGCAGCGGCCAACACCACCGGGTATGTCGTGACCCTGGCCGACGAGGCGCCGCTGAACGGTCGCCCGGGTTGCGACCGCTACGTGGCGCGGGTGGTGCGCGGAGTCGATGCTTCGGCAGTGTCCCCACTCTGGATGCAGAAGCGGCTCACCCAGATGGGGATGCGACCCATCTCGCTGGCCGTCGATGTCACCAACTATGTGATGCTCGCCCTGGGTCAGCCGCTGCACGCCTTCGACGTCTCGACCTTGCGGGGGCCGATCGTGGTGCGCCGCGCGAAGGCTGGTGAGACGTTGAAGACGCTGGACGACGTGCAGCGAACGCTCTACCCCCAGGATCTGCTGATCACGGACAGCGGCACGGCTGTGCTGGCCATCGCCGGAGTGATGGGCGGTGCCACCTCCGAGGTTGGCCCGTCCACCACGGATGTGTTGGTGGAGGCGGCGCACTTCGACCCGACCTCCGTGGCGCGATCCTCGCGTCGGCACAAGCTGACCACGGAGGCCTCAAAGCGCTTCGAGCGTGGGGTGGACCCGGACGTCACCGACCGTGCTGCGCAGATGGCTGTCAGCTTGCTCATGGAGTTCGGTGGGGGAACCGCCGATAGCGGCGTCACCGACGTCGATCATCGCCGGCCGCGTCCCCGCATCGACCTCGACCCCAGCCTGCCGGCCCGGCTGATCGGTCTGCCGTACAGCCGCCAGGATGTCATCGGAACCCTGCGCGAGATCGGGTGCGATGTTCTTGAGCCGACTGGGACCGGGCCGGAGTCCGGGGAGTCTGCATCGCTTTCGGTGCTGCCGCCTTCGTGGCGTCCGGATCTGGGCAACGGACCTGACTTCGCCGAGGAGGTCGTCCGACTGGGGGGCTACGAGCAGATCCCTTCGGTGCTTCCGCGGGCGGGCAGCGGGCGCGGACTGACCCACGGCCAGCGCGTCCGGCGGGTCGTGGCCAATACCCTGGCCGGCCAAGGCTTCGTCGAGGTACTGACCTATCCGTTCGTGTCCGCAAAGAGCCATGACGACCTGGGGCTGGAAGATCACGACCCACGTCGGACGACCGTGCGGATCGCCAACCCCCTCTCGGATGAGGCGCCCTTGATGCGGACCTCCGTGCTCTCGACGATGGTCGAGGCGCTGCGCCGCAACGTCAGTCGGGGAGCCCGTGACAGCTCCCTCTTCGAGATGGGTCTGGTCACGCGGCCGTTGTGGGAGCCACCGGCCGCTCCGGTGCCGGGCACCCAGGCACGTCCGGATGACGTGACTCTGGCCCAGATCATGGCGGCAGTTCCTCCACAGCCGCGCAGAGTCGCATTCGCCCTGACCGGTGATGCTGATCCTGCCGGGTGGTGGGGGGCCGGCCGTCCTGCTGACTGGACGGATGCCGTCGGCGCTGCCAGGGCCGTCGCGTCCGCCCTGGCAGTAGATCTCGTGGTCACGGCCGACGAACACGCGCCGTGGCACCCCGGCCGATGCGCTCGCCTGGAGCTGGCCGAGGGGACACTGGTCGGTCATGTCGGAGAGCTGCACCCCAAGGTGGTTGCTGCTCTGGGCCTTCCGCCTCGGACCTGTGCCGGCGAGCTGGATGTCGATGTGCTTACGCTCGCCAGCGATGTCACGGTGCAGGCCCGCGAGCTTTCCACCTATCCGGTGGCGCAGAGCGACGTGGCTCTCGTGGTCGATGAGCAGGTCAGTGCGGCTGCCCTTGAGTCGGCGCTGTGGCAGGGGGCTGGCGAAATGCTCGAGTCGGTCTGGCTCATGGACATCTACCGCGGGGACCAGGTCGGGCCCGGGCGCAAGTCCCTGGCCTACCGCCTTCTCTTCCGGGCTCCTGAACGCACCTTGACCACCAAGGAGGTCAATGGCTTCCGGGACCGGGCGATCACCACTGCTGCGACCGCCGTGGGCGCGGTGCAGCGAGGAGCCTGAGGTGTCCATGCCGGACCGGGTCGCGGTTGTCACCGGTGCCTCTCAGGGCATCGGTGCCATCATCGCCCGAGCCCTGGCCGCCGATGGCTACGCCGTGTGCCTGATGGCGCGCGACGGATCGGCCGCCGCCAGGGTCGCCGACGAGATCGGCTCGCTCGGCGCCCCGGCGATGGCCAGATCGGTCGATGTGACCGATGAGGTGGCCGTGGGCGAGGCAGTCGAGGCGGTTCACTCGTCCTGGGGCCGGATCCACCTGCTGGTCAACAGCGCCGGGTCGATTGAGCCCGAGGTACCACTGTGGGAGGCCGACGTCGA
>DAITND010000203.1:0-4770 GCA_036834825.1 Dermatophilaceae bacterium | reverse complement strand
ATCTCGCCCATCGCGATCGTCACTTCATCCGGTACGGCGAGCCCTTGCCCGGTACTCGTCTTGGGCATGTTTTTCTGGTACTTGTTGGTCACGGTGGTCCCCTTCTTGGTTGGTGTCTTGGCGACGCCCAACACCTACCCCACGGCAGGCTTCAGGCGGGGGACCGCCACTCAAATTCCACGAGACCCGGGACAACCTCCATTTCCCGGGCTCTTCGAAAACCCCATCCAGCGACAAGTATTGGGTGGCGAGCACCCTCATGCTTCCCTCCAGGAACGTGAGATCGGGAACCTGGCCAAAGCAAAGCTCAACCGACATCATCGGTGCCTTGACGGCTCAGCTCGAGCGCCTCACCGCCGAGGATCGAACTGGTGCGATGGCCGGAGCGGTAGCACCCTCATCTCAGGCCTCTGGAATGATCGGGCCATGAGAGCACTGGTGAAGCCCACCGCCGGCCCCGGGCTCGAGCTGATGGAGCGGCCCGAACCCGTAGTCGGCCCCGATGACGTAAAGATCCGTGTCCAGCGGGCCGGACTGTGTGGCACCGACCTGCACCTCGAGCAGTGGGACGACTGGGCCGCATCCGTGGTCAAGCCGCCCCTGGTGATCGGGCATGAGTTCTTTGGCGAGGTCGTCGCGGTAGGCGAGGGCGTAAGCTCTGTGCAGATCGGCCAGAAGGCCTCGGGTGAGGGACATGTCGTCTGTGGGACCTGCCGCAACTGCCGGGCCGGGCGCCGTCATGTGTGCATCCGGACGTCGAGCCTGGGAGTCAACCGCGACGGTGCGTTCGCCGACTACGTGGTCATCCCGGCTGGCAACGTGTGGGTTCAACCCGACGACATGGACCCCGATCTGGGCGCAGTGTTCGACCCCTTGGGCAATGCGGTCCATACGACCTTGTCCTTCCCCCTGGCAGGTGAGGACGTGGTAGTCACAGGGGCTGGCCCCATCGGAATCATGGCGGCTGCCATCGCGCGGCACGTCGGAGCACGGTATGTCGTGGTCACCGACGTCTCGGACTACCGGCTCGAGCTGGCCAAGGCTGCAGGCGCGGACCTGACCGTCAACGTATCGGGCACGACGTTAGCGGAAGCCCAGCGTGAGCTCGGCATGCGTGAGGGTTTCGATATCGGGCTGGAGATGTCTGGCAGTCCGGCAGCCATGGAGGAGATGATCAACAACCTCAACCATGGCGCCCGGGTGGCGATGCTTGGGCTGCCCAAAGACCGGTTCGCCATCGACTGGGGCAAGGTGATCACCCACATGATCACCATCAAGGGCATCTATGGCCGTGAGATGTACGACACCTGGTACGCCATGAGCGCGATGCTTGCGACCTCGCCAGTGCTGCGCGCAGCCGTGCGCTCGGTAATCACCCATCGATTCCCTGCCGAACAGTGGCAGGAAGCCTTCTCTGCCGCCCGATCCGGCCAGTGCGGCAAGGTTGTCCTTGACTGGAGCTGAACCAGCGGCAGGTTCGAAGCTCACCACTGCTCACGGCTCATCACCCACAAGGCACCACCCACAAGGACCGACTCACGAAGAGAGACACCTGATGTACGGAGCGTTCAAGGAACAGCTGACCGCCACGCTGCAGGAGATCAAGTCGGCGGGCTTGTACAAGAGCGAGCGCCAGCTCACGTCCCCGCAGTCGGCCCACATCACGACCGCCAAGGTCGCAGCGGTGAACTTCTGTGCCAACAACTACCTGGGCCTGGCCAACCACCCGACCGTTGTTGCTGCGGCCTCAAAAGCATTGCAGGAGTGGGGCTTTGGCATGGCCAGTGTCCGCTTCATCTGCGGCACGCAGACCCTTCATGCCGAGCTCGAGGCCAAGCTCTCAGCTTTCCTGGGCACCGAGGCGACGATCTTGTACTCCTCATGTTTTGACGCCAACGGTGGCGTCTTCGAGACACTGTTCGGCGAGCAGGACGCGATCATCTCCGACGAGCTCAACCACGCCTCGCTCATTGACGGGATCCGCCTGTCCAAGTCCCGGCGGCTTCGCTACAAGAACGCGGATATGGCCGATCTCAAGTCCCAGCTGATCTCGGCGGCTGGTGCGCGCAGGCGGGTGATCGTCACCGACGGAGTGTTCTCCATGGATGGGTCCTTCGCACCGCTGGACAAGATCTGCGATCTCGCCGAGGAGTATGACGCGCTGGTCATGGTGGATGACTCCCACGCCGTGGGATTTGTCGGCGACGGCGGCCGCGGGACCCCTGAACTCTTCAACGTCATCGACCGTGTCGACATCCTCACGGGCACGTTGGGCAAGGCCCTGGGTGGCGCATCGGGCGGTTACGTCGCCGCGCACCAGGAGATCGTCGACCTGCTGCGCCAACGCTCTCGTCCCTACCTGTTCTCCAATGCGGTGGCGCCGAGTGTGGTTGCCGGGTCCATGGCTGCACTCGACCTGGCTGCGAAGTCGGGCGACGGACGCGAGGCGTTGACCCGGAATACGACGCTGTTCCGCGCGTTGATGACCGAGGCCGGCTTCGACCTGCTACCAGGCACCCACCCGATCACTGCCGTGATGTTCCCCGGCCAGGACGGCGCGCGCACGGCGACCGCTGTTGCCAACGCCATGCTGGACGACGGAATCTATGTCATAGCTTTCACGTATCCCGTTGTGCCACAGGGCAAAGCGCGCATCCGCGTGCAACTCTCCGCGGCCCATAGCGTCGACGACGTGCACCGTTGTGTAGACGCCTTCGTCAAGGCCCGGACAACCGTGGGATAGCCGGCCGCCCCCATGGCGCCATCGTTCTCAGAGGTAGAGTCCGGTCCGCTCGACCTTGACCCGCGGGGCCGCCACCGCGTGGATGTCGCGCTCTCGAAGCAAGACGTAGGCCTTGCTCTGCAGTTCGACCTCCGCCCGGTCCTCCGGGTCGTAGAGAACGCGATCGCCGATCTCCACCTGCCGCACGTTCCGACCGATCGCCACCACCGCGGCCCAGGACAGACGCTTGCCGATGCTGGCTGTCGCCGGGATCACCAGGCCCCCACCGGTCTGACGTTCTCCGACCTCATCCTCGGTCGAGGCCAGCACACGGTCGTGCAACATCTGGATGGGCAGCCGCTCCTGGCCCGGGGTTGTGCGCTCAGCCACGGCGATGGCGACGGTGCAGGATGACCAGGACCAGCAGCACGGCCGAGCCTGCGGCCGCCATCGCACCGACGCGCTCCACCCGCAGGTCACCTTTTGGGGTGTGGGTGGCATCGACAAACTTGGCTTTGGCTGACTCTTTCTGTCTCCGAACGATCTCGCGTGGCCGGGTCCGGATCGTCAGCTCATCGATGGTGCTAGCCAGGTGGGCACGTGTCTCGGCGATCTCGGCCTCGATTGCGTCCGGTGAGAGGTTGGTCTGCTCAGCTGAGGTGCTGGTCTGCTCGGCCATTGCGGTGGCTCCTTGTGCTCTGAGGTCTCTACATGGACCATAACGCAGACTGGCATCACACATCTGGGCGAGCAAGCCCGTCCCCCACCGGAAGGCCCTTCATGTCCCGCCTCGAAACCGGACAGATCGCTCCAGGATTCACCCTGACCGACCACACCGGCGGATCGGTGTCGTTGAGCGACTTCACCAACCGCAACCTGATCATCTTCTTCTACCCGGCTGCGATGACCCCGGGATGCACCAAGGAGGCCTGCGACTTCCGTGACTCGCTGGTCCGGCTGCAGCATGCCGGATATGACGTGGTCGGCATCAGCCCCGACAGGCCGGAAAAGCTGGCCAAGTTCGTAGAGAAAGAGTCCTTAACCTTTCCGCTGCTCTCAGACACCAACCGGGCTGTCATGGATGCCTACGGGGCATACGGCGAAAAGACCCTCTATGGCAAGAAGGTCATCGGCGTGATCCGTTCGACCATCGTTATCGGCCCGGATGGCACCGTCGTCCTGCCGAAGTACAACGTCAAGGCGACCGGTCACGTCGCCTCGCTGAGCAAGGCCCTCGGGCTCGACTGAGGTTGACACGAAACAACCCTATGATTGCGGTTGCGCGGCCGTAGCCCAATTGGCAGGAGGCACAGGTTTTAGGTACCTGACAGTGTGAGTTCGAATCTCATCGGCCGCACCATAAAGTTGACGAATGGCAACGAAGAGCTACGAGCCAGGCGGCGACCTCGTCCTCGCGCCCGGCCCGGGGTTTCGTTCCGGGTTCGTTGTCCCGGCCTCAGAGCTGCTCGAGCGGTTCTCACGCTCGTCGGGCCCGGGCGGTCAGGGCGTCAACACCACCGACAGCCGAGTTGAGTTGCGCTGGCGGGTCCTCGAGTCGCCGGCCCTCGCCAGAGTCTCGGAGGCTCAACGTCTGCGAGTGGAGTCGGCCTTGCAGGACCGTCTGGTGTCCGGCGAGCTCATCATCGTCGCCTCGGAGCACCGGTCCCAGCGACAGAACCGCGTCGCCGCACGCAACCGACTGGCCGAGACGCTGAGGCAGGCACTTCTGCCACCTCCGCCGCCCCGCCGGGCCACCCGACCCACTCGAGGCTCACAACGGCGCCGGCTTGAAACCAAGAAGCAGCGCGGCTCAACCAAGTCCGGCCGAGGTCAGGTCCGCGACCACGACGCGTAGACGACCGAGGCACCTACTTCATCGATGCCCCGACCTCGCACCAGGGTAAGGCGTTAGCCTCAAGGGCTTGGCCGGTGGCTCCTCCGTCGTCAGTCCCTGCACCGCGGCAATGGGGTTGATCCCAACAACGCGCAACCGGGTTGATGTGACGACAGGCGGTGCTGCCGATGAATGAGCGTCGAGGTGACCGTGG
>DAITND010000202.1:0-4773 GCA_036834825.1 Dermatophilaceae bacterium | reverse complement strand
CGTCGTCGGCCATGGCTGCACCGGCAAGGGCAACGACCAGGTCCGCTTCGAGGTCGGCATCACCTCGCTGGCCCCCGAGCTCACCTGCATCGCCCCTGTCCGCGACCTTGCACTGACCCGCGATAAGGCGATCGAGTACGCCGAGGCACACAGCCTGCCCATCGAGACCACCAAGAAGAACCCCTACTCGATCGATCAGAACGTCTTCGGCCGCGCCGTCGAGACCGGCTTCCTGGAGGACATCTGGAACGCTCCCATCGAGGACCTCTACACGTACACCCAGGACCCTGCCCGCCCGCACGAGGCCGATGAGGTCGTCATCACCTTCGAGGCTGGTGTCCCCGTAGCCATCGACGGCACCAAGTGCAGCGTCTTGCAGGCCATCTCCCAGCTCAACCAGCGCGCTGGTAACGCGGGAGTCGGCCGGCTCGACCTGGTCGAGGACCGGCTGGTCGGCATCAAGAGCCGCGAGATCTACGAGGCGCCCGGCGCGCTTGCCCTCATCACCGCCCACCAGGAGCTCGAGAACGTCACGGTGGAGCGCGAGCTTGGCCGCTACAAGAGGGGCGTCGAGCAGAAGTGGGGCGAGCTCACCTATGACGGTCTGTGGTTCAGCCCGCTGAAGCGCTCGCTGGACGCGTTCATGGCATCCACCCAGGAACACGTCTCCGGTGACATCCGGATGACGCTGCACGGCGGCCGCGCGGTCGTCACCGGTCGTCGCTCCGAGACCAGCCTGTACGACTTCGGTCTGGCCACCTACGACGCCCTGGACACCTTCGACCAGAGCCAGGCCAAGGGCTTCATCCACCTGCACGGTCTGTCCAGCAAGATCGCCTCTGGTCGCGACCAGCGGCTGGGTACGTGAGCCAGGACAGCCCCAGCGGCGAACCGGGCGCCGGCCAGGTCGGCAAGGTCAGCCTGTGGGGTGGACGGTTCGTCGGGGAGGCGTCCGACGCACTCGCCGCCCTCTCGAAGTCGACCCACTTCGACTGGAGGCTGGCTCCGTACGACATCGCTGGGTCCCGGGCTCACGCCCGCGTACTGCATCGCGCCGGCCTGCTGGACCAGGCCAGCCTCGAGACGATGCTGGCCGGCCTCGGGCAGCTCCAGGCCGACGTCGCCTCGGGAGCGTTCGGACCCGGCGCGGACGACGAGGACGTGCACACGGCGCTGGAACGTGGCCTGATCGAGCGCGTGGGCGCTGACATCGGCGGTCGGCTGCGAGCCGGGCGCTCGCGAAACGACCAGGTCGCGACGCTGTTCCGGATGTACCTGCGCGACCACGCCCGAAGCGTGAGCGCGCGGGTCCTGGACGTCGTGGACGCTCTGGTGGCCCAGTCGCATGAGCACATCGACGTGGCGATGCCTGGCCGCACCCACCTGCAGCATGCTCAGCCCGTGTTGCTGGCCCACCACCTCTTGGCCCATGCGTGGGCCTTGCTGCGCGATGTGGAGCGTTGGCAGGACTGGGATCGCCGCACGGCCCTGTCGCCGTACGGCTCGGGCGCTCTGGCCGGCAGCTCGCTCGGACTGGACCCCGAGGCGGTTGCTGGCGACCTTGGCTTCGCCGGTGCCGTCGAGAACTCCATTGACGGGACGTCCAGTCGCGACTTCGTGGCGGAGTTCGCCTTCGTCAGCGCCATGGCTGCGGTGGACATCTCCCGGCTCGCCGAAGAGGTGGTCCTCTGGGCCACCAAGGAGTTCTCCTTCATCGTGTTGGACGATGCCTACTCCACGGGGTCGAGCATCATGCCGCAGAAGAAGAACCCCGATGTGGCCGAGCTGGCCCGAGGCAAGGCCGGGAGGTTGGTGGGGGACCTTGCGGGGCTGCTCACCACGCTCAAGGGGCTACCCCTGGCCTACAACCGTGATCTGCAGGAGGACAAGGAGCCGGTATTCGACGGCGTCGACACCCTGGAGGTTCTGCTGCCCGCTTTTGCCGGAATGATTGCCACCATGAGGTTCAACACCGACCGGCTCGAGTCGCTGGCACCGCAGGGTTTTTCGCTCGCCACTGACGTCGCTGAATGGCTCGTTCGCCAGGGCGTGTCGTTCCGCGTCGCCCACGAGATCTCGGGCGCCTGTGTCCGTGAGTGTGAGGGTCGTGGGATCGAGCTCTGGGACCTGTCCGACGAGGATCTGGCCGCCATCTCGACTCACCTCACCCCGGGCGTACGGGCCGTGCTAAGCGTCCGCGGATCACTGGAGTCCCGTGACGCCAAGGGCGGTACGGCGCCGGTACGCGTTCGTGAGCAGCTTGAGCTGGTGCGTCAACGCGTCACCGAGGCAAGGTCATTCACCGTAGGCGACGAGATCCGATGCCGCGCCGACTGACTCGCGCCTTCTTTGCCCGCCCCGTTCTCGAGGTGGCACCGCAGCTGCTCGGGTGCCTAGTCTCGCACGCGGGCGTGGCGGTCCGTCTGACCGAGGTCGAGGCGTATGACGGAGCCAACGACCCCGGCTCGCACGCTTTCGCAGGCCAGACGCCGCGCACGCGGGTGATGTTCGGCGAGCCGGGCGGACTGTACGTCTACTTCACCTACGGGATGCACTGGTGCGCCAACCTGGTCTGCGGTCCGGCGGGCGCCGCCAGCGCCGTGCTGCTGCGCGCCGGTGAGGTCGTTGGCGGGCTGGAGGTGGGCCGTGCGCGCCGGGTGGGCGTCAGCGATCGGGATCTGGCGCGCGGTCCTGCCCGCCTGACGATGGCGTTGGCGTTGACGAGCGAGCAGAACGGCATCGACACAGCCGCCAGCGACAGCCCGGTGGTGTTGCGGGCCGCCCCTGCTGGGCGTTCGCCTGGGTTTTCCTGTGGCTCGCGCGGTGACCCGGTGCGCTCGGGGCCCCGTGTCGGGGTCAGTGGCCCCGGAGGTGACGGCGCGGCCTACCCCTGGCGGTTCTGGCTCGAGGGTGAGGCGACGGTCTCGCCGTACCGGCCCGGCAAGGTCCGTCCATCCAAACCGACCGCCGCCTCCGGTGACTTTTAGGGCAGGCTGTGGGGTGACCAGATGGGCCAGCGAAGGGAACGAACCGCGGTGAGCGACATCTTCGAGGAACTGCAGTGGCGTGGACTGGTGGCCCAGACCACTGACGACCAGGCGCTGCGTGCGGCACTCGCCGGCGGCCCGCTCACCTTCTACTGCGGCTTCGACCCGACCGCACCGAGCCTGCACATGGGCAACCTCGTCCAGCTGATCCTCATGCGTCACCTGCAACGAGCAGGTCACCGTGCCCTCTGCCTCGTCGGTGGTTCCACCGGCCTGATTGGCGATCCCAAGCCAACGGCCGAGCGGACTTTGAGCTCGCCGGAGACCGTTGCCGAATGGCTGGTCCGGATCCAGGCTCAGGTGCAGCCGTTCCTGGACTTCGGGGGCGACAACCCGGCGATCATGGTCAACAACCTCGACTGGACAGCGCCGATGTCGGCGCTGGACTTTCTGCGCGACGTGGGCAAGCACTTCAGGGTTAACGCGATGATCAAGAAGGACGCGATCGCCACCCGTCTGGCCAGCCAGGACGGGATCTCATATACCGAGTTCAGTTACCAGCTCCTGCAGGGAATGGACTACCTCCACCTCTACCGCACCTATGGCTGCACTCTGCAGACCGGAGGAAACGACCAGTGGGGCAACCTGACTGCCGGCTCCGATCTGATCCACCGCACGGAGCACAGGTCGGTGCACCTGATGACCACGCCGCTGGTCACCAAGGCAGACGGCGCCAAGTTCGGCAAGACCGAGAGTGGCACGGTCTGGCTCGACCCGGAGATGATGTCGCCGTATGCCTTCTACCAGTTCTGGATCAACGCCGAGGACGCTTCGGTGATCGGTTACCTCAAGATCTTCACCGACCGCACCCGCGAGGAGATCGAGGTGCTAGAGGCGTCGCTGGCCCAGACACCCTTCAAGCGCGAGTCACAACGGGCCCTCGCTGCCGATGTGACGACGTTGGTCCACGGTGCACCCGCCACGTCCGCTGTGCAGGCTGCCAGCGAAGCGCTGTTCGGCAAGGGTGACCCAGCTGCCCTGGACGCCTCTACGTTGCGTGACGCGACCGCTGAGCTGCCTGGGGGAGAGGTTGCACCCGGGGACTCGGTGGTGGATGCCCTGGTCGCCACCGGACTGGTGGACAGCCGTAACGCCGCTCGCCGGGTCATCGGGGATGCCGGCGCATCCGTCAACAACGTCAAGGTCACCGATCCTGAGGCGGTTCTGACCGAAGCCGACTTCCTCCATGGTCAGGTGGCATTGGTGCGCCGGGGACGTAAGTCCTTGGCCGCCGCCCGCAGGCCGTCCGGATCCACGCCTCCACCGTGATCGATGCGTTGAGGCAGGACCCGGCCAAGTGCCTGCGCAGGCCTGTGACCAGCGGACTTGTGTTTGGCGGGTGAGAGGTTCTAAAGTTCACCAGGTCAGCCCGACAGGGAGGAACGGACACCACTGCTTCAGGTGCGTAGGCACCGCGCGAAGTGGCCGGTCCCACGGGATGACAGCACACATGTCAGAGGTGTGGAACCACCCCTGTGACATGTGTCAGCCACAGAAAAGGACACCGGGATTCCGGTGTCGCCAGATCCCCGCAAGGGGATTATGGGATGGGCTTCGGCCTGTTACAGTGGATACCCGCCACGGCTCCGCACGGGGCGCTGATCTACGGATCGGGGCCCGATTTTGGTGCGGGATCGTTAGGCAAGTAAGCGTATTACACGTAACATCGTATGGTTGCCCCGATGTGACGCCGGAGGGTGTTGTGTTGGTGTGCGTCCGATTCTTG
>DAITND010000201.1:0-4776 GCA_036834825.1 Dermatophilaceae bacterium | reverse complement strand
GAACTCGACCTACCGATGACCTACCGGCCACCGTCCCGAGGATCGAGGCTAAGTGGGTTTGTGGGTTTTAGATGGGTTTGGCGGCCCTCCGTGAAGGAGGACCGCCACCCTGCAGGCCTATGACCTGCACTTATGGTGCGCCGTCAGGGACTTGAACCCCGAACCCGCTGATTCGGACTACTCAGTTGTCGACTGTTGTCGCTAGTTGTGGAAACCATTGCGTCACAACGAAAGACGGCGATTCTCACCATTGGGAGGTTGTGGCTGATTGTGGCTAGCTGTGGTCAAAAGATGTGGCGAAAAGTGTGTGTGGTGACGACCAGCCACTTGCCCGGCGCGAGGGGCGCTGTCGGTAGTGCTGGTCTGTTTCGTATGAGGCCCGTTTCCCGGTGAGCGCTGCGGGCGAGGCAAACGGGTCAGCTCTCGCTGGCGAGGCTCTGTCTCGTGCGCGCGTCCACTGCCGAACCGCGGGCGGTTCCCGTTGTGAGACGACAGCCGTTCAGCTCAGGTCGGGTCGTCTTCGGCGGGTGCGGGATCGAGGGCGTCCTGGTCGGCGACGAAGCAGAGCAGGGACCGGGTTCCGGGCCGGGTCCCCGTGCCGCAGGTAGAAGACGGCTAACCGGGATCACTCGAATGGTCCGCGCACCGAGACAGTCTGAGCGCTATCGCTGCCCACCATTGAGTCGGGCGAGAGCAGTCTGTCCGATTGGCGACTCCGACCGAACGATCAGCCTCAGGGACCGGGGTCGGTCCGACCCTCGCGAACCGACGCGGGGGCAAGAGGGTACGACATTGCATGCCGCACGCTGTTGACGAAGTTGGTCTCGGTGCCGCTTGGCGGTCGAACCAGCGGGAGGGTCGCTTCTACGACCGTGCCCTGCCCGGGACTCGACTGGATCTGCAGGGCACCGCCGAGGAGCCTGGTCCGCTCCCGCATGCCGAGCAGCCCCAAGTGTCCGGCGCCGGGTTGGTCCTGGTTCTCAGGGTCGAAACCCAACCCGGCGTCGATGACGCGCAGGCGCAGTTCGTCGGGGTGGAATTCGACGGCAACGGTGCACATGTCTGTTTCGGCGTGTTTAATGATGTTGCGCAGTGCCTCTTGAATCAGGCGAAAGGCGCCCAGCTCCAGTTCGGGTGCCACTCGGGCTTCGGCTCCGGTCATCTGGAACCGGACGTGGAGCCCGGCTTCATCCTCTAGGTCGGCGATCAGGCTGGTTAGGGCGGCGACGAGCCCGAGGCGATCGAGGGTCGGAGGGCGCAGGTCCCGGGCCAGGCTGCGTAAGCCTTCCGCGGCATCCAGTACCTGGTGGTGCACCTCCACTAGCCCGGCTGCCACATCAGCTGGCACCCCGGGAGCCCCTCCCAGGCTCTCGATTCGCCGAGCCAGGTGCAGGAACAGCTGGAGCGGCTCGTCGTGCAACTCCCGTGCCAGATGGCGGCGCTGGTCCTCCTCGGCCTGGACCACCAACGCCGCGTAGCGGGTCGCGCGCCGGCCTTCACTGCGTTCCTCGGTGACGTCCTCGAAGATCATCTGGGTCGACGGGTCTCCGGTCGCGGAAGGTACGGCCACCAGGTCGATCCGGTAATCGCGACCGTCCGGTAGAGCCAGCACTTGGCCGGCCGGCTGGGAGAGATCGATCTTCGCGATCGAGATCGAGGCGCCGGGCTTACCCACGACGTCCTCGCCGAAAAGCAGCCTGGCTGCCGGATTGGCAACGGCGACCGCACCCTGCGAGTCGATGACCAGGATCGGTGCCCGGTTGGTCTCGAAAAGTCGGTGATACCGGGCCTCCACGGCCAGGGCTTCGGCGGTCGCGCGCTCGACCCGGGCAGAGGCCAGGCGCTCGGCATCGATCCGCTGGCCGAAGAACAATGCCACGACGAGGACCACTGTCAGATCTACCAGGTCCCCGCCGATGTGGCCCTCCCTCGGTGGCAACAGCAGGTCGGGCAACCACAGAAAGATCGCCCAGATCCCGGTCGCGACGGAGCCAGCCAGTCCGTAGCGCAGGGCCGCGTAGCCGATGGGGACGATCAGGAGCGTCACGGGGATCCCGGCGGGGAAAGCGCTCGTGCCTACCACGAACTGCACGTCCACGAGCAAGTGGAGGGCGGCGAGGGTCAGCACCATCAGTTGGATTACCCAGAAGCGAACCTCGCGGATCGGCGGGTGCGCCGCCCGTTGGGCGACCGAAGCGAAATCAGCCGACATCGGGCGAATCGCCGGGATTCTCGGGGACCACGAGTCTGTGGCTCAGCGCGTATGCCACTGCCTCGGCCCTGGACGCAACGCCCAGCTTCGCGAGCACGCTCGAGACGTGACCCTCGACGGTGCGCAAGCCTAGCCGGAGCTCGGTGGCGATCTGCTTGTTCGACCGGCCGCGGGCCAACAGCGGGAGAATGTCGGCCTCCCGCGGCGTCAAGCCGGCCCCCGGCAGAGACGCGCTTCGCCCCCGCCGGGTGAGCCGGTCGGCGACCCTGCGATCGAGCACCAGAATCCCATCGGCCACCGCCCGAACGGCATCCACCAGTTCCTTGGTCGTGGCGGTCTTCAACAGGTAGCCGCCGACCCCGATCTCGAGGGCCTCGGAGACGTAGGCGTAGTCGTCGTAAGCACTCAGGATCAGCACTTTCACACTCGGGCAGGAACTCGCGGCAGCCCGGGCGAGTTCAAGCCCGCTCATTTGTGGGAGATGGACATCGATCAACGCAACGTCTGGCTGGAGCCGCTCGAGAACCGCTAGCCCGTCCTCTCCCGAGCCGGCCTGGCCGACAACGTCGAAGTCGGCGGACTGCTTGAGAAGCTGGGCCGTACCCTCCCGCACGAGTCCATGGTCGTCCACGATGACCAGCCGGATCGGTGCCGGAATATGCTCTCCTTCGGCGGGCGTGGCCTCCTGGGGTGTCAGCTCAGCCCGCTTCACCACCGCGCGCTCGACCATGCCGCCAAGTTTGCCCTTCGGCCGGGGCTAAAGCCAGCGTGAGCCGCTGGAGCCCGCGTAGTTCCACGGACAAACCAGTGGGATCTGGGGGTGCATGCGCGTGGTCGTCCGGTTCCTGCCGGTCGCCGCTGGGAACACGATGAAGGCGTGTTCGAGGTGCTCGGCGTCGTCGTGACCACCCTTGTTGTGGGCTCGCTGGTGACGCTCGTCGGCTACGCCCTTGCATTCGCGGGGATCGCGGTTTGGACCGTCGTCGAGGCTCGGCGGCGCCCGACGCTTGCCGACGAACTCGACGCCGTCCTCGCCGAGATCCTCCGAACGTAGTCGTCGGGGGCCTGAGTCTGGTCCGACAGAGCGCGGCCCCGACTTCCCTTCCGTCTGATGCCGAATTGCCGGCGCCCAATGGTCCCGCTCCGAAGAGCGGTGGGGCGGCGCGCTGTTGACGGGATGCCGCTCCGTTGGGTCACGCGATCCCCCGTTGCCTCATGTCAAGAGGTCCGGGAGCGTTGCTTCGTTGCTTCACCTGAAAAGGTCCGCGTACCGGCAGCGGTGACCGCAGGTTTGGAGGTGGGTTGGCCCTTGGCGGTGGCCAGAGTCAACAGCTCATCGGCCAGTGCCTGGATCTGCCGTTGGACGGCGGCAGGGTTGAACGAGGCGTGCTGTGCGCGTAGTCGTCGTTTCGGCAGTGCCTTGACGTCTGTGTGGGCGATGGTGCGGCCGTAGGGGGTCGTCGCCGCGTCGTACTTCTTGGTGATCTTGGCACCATCGCGGACCTTGGAGGTCAGCTTCTGCTGAGGGTAGAAGTGGTTGCCAATCAGGCCCTGTAGCGCCCAGATCTTGTTGAGTAGCAACAGCTCTGCTTCCGTGTCGTATCGCAGGTAGCCCACCAGCTGCCGCACGGCAGTCCAGTTCTTCTGCTCCACATGCGCACCGTCGTTCTTGTTCCCCGAGCGTGACCTGGTGAACTTCAGGTCATGGTCTTGGCAGTACCGGAACAGCTGGGCGTTGATAAATTCCGAGCCGTTATCGCTGTCAATCCCGCGTATCGGGAACGGCAGGTTCTCCACCACGCGCCGTATCGCGGCGAAGACGTGCACCTGCGCCTTGTTGCGCACGCTCTGGTTCTCAGTCCACCCAGTGGCGATATCGGTCACCGTCAACGTGAAGCAGAACTCCCCACGGGGGTTGCCTCCCTCGTGTCCCACCAAGTCGATCTCCACAAAGCCCGGGGTGTTCTCGTCATGATCAGCCCACGTCCGCATCGGGATCCGGGACTTCAGCAGCGACCCAGGCTTGGTATGAGACCGGCCCTTGAGGATGAGTTTGGACCTTGCCAGGGCGAGCCGGCGGTCGATCGTGGCGGCGCTCATCGCCACCAGCAGGGCAGCGGTGTCCTCGTCGATGCCCAGCTCCCCGTAGCGGCGCAGCACCGGCACCAGCTCCGCGAGCAGCGGCGCCAGTCGTTTGCCAGCCGGCGCGTTAGCCACCGCCCAGCACTTCTCAAGGGCCGCAACGACTTCCGAGTCATACTTCGGTGACCGCCGGGCCCGCGCCTTGACCACCCGGGGCGTCAGCGCCAGCCGCAGAGCCCGACGGGCATAGTCCCGGTGATACCCCGTGACCGCACACACCACATCCAGAATCTCCGACTTCACCGCCCTGGACCCGTTGCGGTACCTCACGGCCTGCGCCTTCGTGATCGTCTTGCGAGTCGCCATCGTCAGCTCCATCAGCCAAAGTGACCTCGCACCCCCCAACCCAGAAGCGCAGACACACCGCCCTAGGCGGACCTTCTTATATGAGGCAACGAAGCCAACTACGCGGACCTTTTTGC
>DAITND010000200.1:0-4779 GCA_036834825.1 Dermatophilaceae bacterium | reverse complement strand
GCCCCAGCAGCCCCGTGAGCACCCCCGGCGCAACCTCCAGACTCACCCCGTCAAGAGCCAGCCCGTCACCGAAAGAGTGCGCGACGTTGTCAATCTCGAGCCCCATGGCCCGACCGTAGCGATCACCACGCCGCCACCGGCCAGGGTGTGCTGCGCAAGCCCCGGGTCGCGTCCTCAGGCCTGCCCGGATTGCTCCTCGGGGGTGGCCCGGCGGACGACGATGCACGTCCAGGCGCCGATGTAGATGTGGTCATCCTTGGCCAGCTCGCGACGTTGACCAGGGGTCAGTGCGTCGGTAGGAAGTGCCGCGCTCGCAGCCCCGACGTACGTACCGTTGGCGCTCTGCAGATCCTCGACCCACCAGCGCTGTCCGTCCGTGCTCAGCTGAGCCTGGCGCCTGCTCACGCCGATGTCCGAAGAGCACTCGATCTCGGGATGGATGTTGCGGCTCCGCGAGCTGCGTCCGATCAGCAGGCTCCGGGCTTGCAACGGCACGACCACGGGCAGTCCCGGGGACGGGCACGGCTCGTCACTGGCCTGCTCGGTGTACCAGTCCGGGTCCACCCATACCTCGGCCACCCACTCGACCTTGACCGATGGCGCCACGGGGTCTGGAACCGCTGGTTGCGCCGGGGTCGCGCCCAGATCGAGAGGGTTCGTTGCCGTTGCCTCGCGGGGCATGGTCCCGGTCGTGAAGTCATAGCCACATCCCTCACAGAACAGCGCATCCGCGGTGTTCACGAGCGCGCAGTTCGGGCACGGCGCGCCGGTGCTTGACGTCGTCCGGAGAGCCGGGCTGGGTGCCGATGGGCTGTTCGTATCTGGCGTCTCAGACTCGCCGATCGGTGCACCGCACGTGTCGCAGTAGTCCGATGACGCGGAGGGGTGGCCGTTCGGACAGGTGCTGGTGCTCATCGTCGGGTGCTCATCTGTGTCGCTCTCATTTCTTCACGCGTGTCGTCTTGGTCGACGCGGTATCCAATGCCATCTCGTCTAGTTTGTCGACACTGCGGCGCAGACGCACGGTTCCGGCGTTCGGGTCGTCGATGTCTACGACTTTCTTCAGCTTGGCTGTTGCCTCGTCGTTGCCCGTCTCCGCTGCCAGCTGCACGGCCCGGCCCAGCTTGGCGGTGGCAGTGGCGTCGTCACCCATCGCCTTGGCCGCCAGCCCTTCTTGGATGGCATCGGCCAGCTCGGTCTGTCCGGTGTAGTGCGCTACCTCGGGGTTGATCCGGGTTGTCAGGGTGTCGTCGTTGGACCACATCGCCTTGACCAACCCCTGAGCGACCACCTTCTCACCGACGGCCAGCTGCACCCGTGCGGCGAGTTGCTCCTGGCCGATTCCCTTTGCTGCCAACCGGATCGCCACGTGGTAGTCGCGTGACTCATCACCCCACGACCCGGTCGGGAAAGCTCCGGTCAGCGCGTTGACCACCTGCCGGCGAGGGGTCAGCTCCTCGACCGTCGGGGAGACCTGGCGTACGAACAACACCTGGGCGCCCTGCGGTGTCCAGACCCGCAGCGATGCCGATGCGACCCCCCGACCCATGGACTGGCGCATCAGCGTCTCGAACGTCGCCGCCATCTGTGCGCCGGTCGGGATGATGTCGACCGTGCCCATCAGCGCCTGAGCTATCCGGCGGACCTCGGCCACCTGCCAGGCGGATCCGACACCGCGGCAGTCGCACTGGAACTGGCCCTGCGCCGCTCCGATCGCCGCCGTCAGCTGCTCCGGCGTCTCGTGCTGGTTCTCGCCGTCGGTCAAGAGGATGGCGTGCTTCTGCGCCAGGGACGGAACCGTGGCGAAGACCCGCGCTGCCATGGTCAGCCAGGTACCCATGGCCGTGCCGCCATCCGCACGGAACGACGACACCGCGCGCTTTGCGGCCTCTCGGCTGGTGCTGTCCATCTGGACCATGCCCAGTTCGGCTCGGCCGGCAGGGAACGCCATCCGCGCCTCGTGGGTGCCGGCGATAACGGCGAACCAGGTGCCGTCGATGATCTGGTCAATGGCGGCGGCTGCTGCTTGCTGGGCCATGCGGATGTTGACGTCGCCCATCGAGCCGGAGGTGTCGACGATGACGATCTCGGCGGCATCGCCCTCGCCGACCTGCCCCGCCGCACCCGCGCCGGTACACGTCACCGTGACCACGGCGTGCACGTCCGTGCCACCGTCAGGCAGGAACTCGTTCTGATAGACCTCGGCGCTGAAATCAGCCATCTCGTGGCTTCCTCTCGGGTGGGAACGGAGAACGACGTGGGAACGGAGCGGAAAGGCGGCTGGAGTACCGGTCAGCCGGGTTGGATCCTGGCCAGGGCTGCGCTGATGTTGTCCTGGCCACCTTGGGCCTTGGCCCAGCTGACGAGTGCCTCCGCCAGTGTCAGCGGTTCGGCGGCTGTGGGTGAGGTGGTGCTGGTCTGGCGAACCAGGTCGGCCAGGTCCTGCGCCTCCGAGCAGTAGTTCCACAGTCCATCTGAACACACCAGCAGCCAGCCCGGCTCGGCGAGTGTCATGGTGGCTGTCGTGGGCTTGTGGTCCGGCGCATCCGCTCCGAGCCACCTCGTGATGGCGTGCGATTGTGGGCCCGACTCGGCCTCCCGGCGGGGGAGGCCGGCAGTAATCTGAACCTGGGCAAACGAGTCATCCAGGGTCAGCGCCGTGGCGGCGCCGACGTCCGGGAGCCAGTAGGCCCGGCTGTCGCCCACTGACCCGACCACGAGTAGGTCCTGCTCCAGCACCGCTGCGACAAACGTGCAGGAAGCCGGACTTGGAGCTCGCGAGACATCAGCGGCTGCAACGTCACTGGCGTGGAGGGCTTTGGCGTTCCGGGTCACTCCAAGCACCGCTTCGCTGGCAGCGTCGGCCGCTGCCCCGAGGCGGGAAACTGTTGCGGCGATCAGTGATAGTCCTGTGCCCAGGCCGCGCGAGTGCGAGGACGCGAGGACGTCCCGTGCCGCCCGCGCCGCCGCCAGGCTGGCCAGGTCGGAGTCGATGGAGTTCGACACCCCGTCGCAGACGACGAGGACCGCATGCGACCCCGGCTCGGCGCCGGCCGCAAGGGCCACAGCGTCCTCGTTGCGGGTATGCCTCAGTCCCCGGTCACAGACCGCGGCAACCCACGCTGCAGGTTGTTCACTGAAGTGATCCCGGTGTTTGGGCGCGCGCGCACCGCACGTGCCGCAATACCCGTCGCCGGCAACCTCACCACCGCACGCCGGGCAGGTGGACGCGGTCCCGGCCAGGTCGGTGTCGATCGGCGGCGTACCAGTGGCCTCCCTGGTCGGAGGCGGCTCGGTTGCTGCCACCGCGGGACTGAGCTCGGCCCCGCAGGCCTCGCAGTACTCCTCCGACTCTTCGGCCCCGACGTGGCAGACCGGACACGTGGTCATCGAATTGTCCAAGTCATCGCATCGTCCAATTTCGGACCGTGTTTGCCTGGTCCACCAGTGCCACCTTGTCCTCGCGGACCTCGGCATACCCGGCCAGCTCGCGGTACCCGGACTCGAGTCCTTGCCTCAGAGACGGCTCCGCCGCCGGCACGCCGGCAATCAGAATTTCCGGCTTTGCGCCCTTGGTGTGGACCTCGTCGAGAGCGACATCCAGCACCCCGACCAGCAGTGTGGCACGGTCCTTGGCGTCGATGGTCAGCGACTCGACGCTGCTCATGGCCTCGGCCAACGCCGGCAGCCCGCGCCCTGAAGCTGCCAGCTGCCCGGCGCGCTCACGACGGGCCTCGGTGAAGGCGCGGCTGGTCGGCGGGACGAGGTCCAGCGCCGAGATTGCTCCGTCGAGGTCTGCCCGGCCCGAGCGGATCCGGGCCAGGCCGAAGGCGCACGGTGCGATGTAGTTGGCGTCGGTGCGGGCGCAGGTCGTGTAGAGCGACTCGGCTACGTCCAGCTCGTTGCTCTCCTCACACGCCAGGGCCAGCGCCAGTTTCGGGGCCAGCTCACCGGGCACCTGTCCGTAGACCGCGTTGAACGCAGACTGTGCGGCGGCGAAATCCCCCCGGGCCAGAGCGGCCAGCCCGGACATCCAGACGGCTCGCCACTCCCACGGGTCGACGGTGAGCATGTCCGTCACGACGGTGTCGACCACGTCGAGCCGGCCACTGTGCAGTGCCGCGTGGGCGGTCGCCAGAAGCACCTCGGGGGACGACTGCGGCGCTGCGGTGAGCGCGTCGAGTCTGGCCGCCGGGTCCTCGATGCTGACCGTGTGCAGCCAGCCGATCATCGGGTCGTTCTCGTCGATGCGCAGCCCGGGCAGCTCCTGCCAGCCCAGGGTCTGGCCTGCCACGGCGGGCACCTCGAACAGCAGCGACGAGGTCGAGTAGCTCGCTGCTCCGGCACCCGGCCGGTCCGACACGACCTCGCGGAGCACACCCAGCAGCTGAACGCGCAGCTCGTCGGCCGAGGCGAAACGGTCCGCGGGATCCGGCGCACAGGCCTTGGCCAGCAACCGGTAGAGAGAGTCGTGCTGCTGGAACAGCGGAGTGTCGCTGACCGGCGGAAGTGAGGCCAGATACGTCGACTGATAGCCGCGGAACTCCATGGCCAGGACCAGGAGGGTACGCCCGATGGTGAAGATGTCGGAAGCCACCGAGGCGCCGAGCGTGGGGACCTCCGGCGCCTGGTAGCCCACCGTTCCGTAGATCGCGGAGGCCTGGTCATCGAGTCGGCGCACACCGCCGAGGTCGATCAGCCGGACGGCATCGCCGACCTGGATCATGTTGTCCGGCTTGAAGTCGCAGAAGACCAGTCCAAGATCGTGCAGGTACTGGA
>DAITND010000199.1:0-4808 GCA_036834825.1 Dermatophilaceae bacterium | reverse complement strand
CTGCGAATCTGGTGCTCCGGGACAGAGGCTGGGTAGGCGACGACTGGCTGGGACGGCGACCCAGACTGGGCGCGCTGTTCGCCGAACACAAGAGCCCGGTGCGCGCCCTGGCGACGCCCCGTGACGTAGCGTCACGCCCATGAGCGGCTTCGTCGACCAGATCCTCAACGCCCCCACCGCCGCGGTCCTTGGCCTGGTCGCCCTCTTGGTCTTCGTCGAGGACGCCCTGTTCGTGGGGTTCGTGGTTCCCGGCGAAACCGCAGCCATCCTTGGCGGTGTGGCCGCCAGCCGAGGGCATACTCCACTCGCTGCCGTCATCGTGGTCGTCATCGCTGCGGCCATCGTCGGCGACAGCGTCGGGTACGAAGTCGGGCACCATCTCGGCCCACGGCTCCTGCGCCTGCGCATCCTGGACAAACGAAGTAAACGCCTGGACGACGCCCAAGACTTCCTCGCCCGCCGCGGCGGAACCGCCGTGTTCCTAGGCCGTTGGGTCGCGTTCTTCCGCGCTGTGATGCCCGCCCTGGCCGGAGCAGCCCGCATGTCCTACCTGAAGTTCCTGACATTCAACGCCGCCGGCGGCATCGTGTGGGGCACCGTCGTCGTCCTGGTCGGGTACTTCGCCGGTCAGTCCTATGCCAAGGTCGAAGCTTCCCTCGGACGTGGCGCCGCACTGGCGGTCCTGGGCATTGCACTGGTCGCACTGCTGGTGTGGCAGATCCGCAGGCACCGAGCCGAGACCACAGACGAGACGACCCCCACAGACTGATTGCACGCCGCGGTCTTCCGCCTCAGTTGGAAGAGCACGTGCCGGGAGCTCAATACGAAGAACCTTCTACGAGACTCAGAACGCCGGCACCTCTTCGGCCGAGTGACACGTGACCGACACTCCGCCACTTCCCCGCTGAGCGATCGCCATCCCCATGCGGTGATTGGTGACTTGCCCTTGTCGGGGCTATCGGCCTCACCGCTGACCGTTCGGCCAGTGACCTGCTCGGTACCACGACTTCTCTGGGCGCTCGTGGCTAGCGATGGGATGCTGGGTCGGTGAGCAGCAGCGGTCTTCCGGTGGGCGTCGCCAAGACAGCGCTCGGTGTCGCGATGGTGCGAGCGCAGGAGAGCCAACGAGACGACCGCTTGTTCAACGACCCGTACGCTGAGGCGTTCTTGATCGCGTCGCCGGGAGCGTTTGATGCCGAGCAGCGCGCGGCTGAGGCGGGAGCCGGTGACATGGCCCCGTGGGGTGCCGCCTTTTGGTCTCACGCAGTGACCCGGACCCGATTCTTCGACGACTACCTGCTTGATGCCACAGCCCACGGGATCCGCCAGGTGGTGCTACTCGCCGCCGGCCTGGATACCCGCGCCTACCGTCTGCCCTGGCCCCGTGGCGTGCGTGTGTACGAGCTGGACCTTCCTGAGGTGATGCGTTTCAAGGGGAAAGTCCTCACCGAGCGCGCGGCCGTATAGCGCTGGAGCACAAGGTGGTCCCGATCGACCTGCGGAAGGACTGGACCGTTCCGCTGACCACGGCCGGTGAACTGGCCAGTGCATGGTTCGAAGCCGAGGAGCGGCACGGCACTTCCTGGCGTGAGGGCGCGGTCAGCTGGGCCGAGCAGCGGCGCAGACGGCTGCGGGACTTCCTGCCTCTCATTGGGCTCCCCGTCGGCACTGCTGACGACTTGGATGAGGCGTTCGTCGCCGGCTACCTGTTGGCCTACGAGCGGAACTGGGCCGGCTATGACGATGTCGACGCCGCCCTGGACGCCGTGCGTGACTGCGGTGTCGTCACCGCAATGCTGACCAACGGGGCGCAGGAACAGCAGGAAGCGAAACTGGCTCACCTGGGTCTGCTCGGGCGCATGGGGCCCGTCTTCACCGCCGAAGGCATTGGGGTAGCCAAGCCGAATCCTCAGGCCTTTCACGTGGTTTGCGCGAACTTGGCCTTGCCTCCGGGGCAGGTGTTGTACGTGGGCGACGACTACGAGGTCGACGTCCTGGCAGCTCGCGCTGCAGGCTTGGGGGCGGTGTATCTGGACCGGGTCGGCACCGGACCAATGACCGAACACAACCGGATTACCACGCTGGCCGAACTGCTTCCGTATGTCACGGACCAAACAGCAAGTGCGGACCGATAGTCGATCCCGCTACGGAGCCTGGAGGTACCCTTCCCAACCGGCCGCGCGGATCACCTTTGCAGCTGTCAGCGCGATGCTCAAGTCGCTGGCGTCCACTGTGAAGTCCTCGACCCCGGCGGTTTCCAGGATGGCGTCCAGTTCCCCGGACCGGTCCAGGTGCCAGTGCAGTGCCGCGCTTTCACCCTTGTGCCGTCGGGCGAGCCGCGCCCGGACCACCGGCAGGTCTACCCGTAGCCGGCACACCGCCAGCGGGACACCGAGTGCGTCCAGGTGATGCTCCCGCTCGATCTGGGTCTCGATGACCCCAGCGAGAATGATCCGGACAGCGCCGCCGTCGAGGTAATTGCGGGCCATCGCTCGTAGGTTCCGCAATTCCATCGCAAGGTTGAACCGATCACCGGCTGGACTGGGCCAGGATCGCCGAAGCCAGTCCAGGTCGATGACGGCGTTGGGGACGCCCGCTTCGCTCAACAGATCACCCACCATCTCGGCGACTGACGTCTTGCCCGCCCCCACCGTCCCGGTGATCAACAGAGCGCTGCAGAACGTACCCCTCGTGACAGCCACGCCCCAGACAGTACGAGAACCGAGCCATAACGACCGGACCAGCCCAGCTGACGATCCGCTTGCGGTGACCATAGGTCCGGCGCCCGATGTAGCCGCTGATCCCCGGTTGCCGTTGATTCTCGGCTGCCGTTGATTCTCGGCTCGGTCCCAGCACGGACCGATTCCGCTGCGTGAAGAGCAGCTGGGCGGTCCTTTTGGCCACGGTCGTTCAGACGTGAAGCCCCACGCCAACAATCGCCTCGGCGACGATCCGCAGGCTGGCGTTGTTGTTGCGGGCATGCCTGCGCATCAGCTGGTACGCATGATCGACGGTGACAGAGTGCTGCTGGGCCGTGATCCCCTTGGCCTGTTCGATGACAACCCGTGACTCCAGTGCATGTTGCAGCTGCTCGCTGAGCTGCTCCTGCTGACGCAGCATGGAGGCGTTGACCACGTAGCTGGTGGCCACGTCGGCAAGCACCCCAGCCACCGCAATGTCCTCGTCCGACCACTCCCGCGGCCCGGCTGAGTAGAGGTTGAGGGTCCCGATGATCTTGTCGGCCAGCCGCATCGGGATCCCGGCGACCCCGGCCACACCCCGGCGGGTGGAGGTAGCCGCGAACTCCGGCCATCGAGCGGACTCCTCCCGCACGTCGCTCACCCGAACCACTTCACCGGTTTCGTAGGCATCGCGGCACGGGCCGGCCTGCTGCCACTCCTGATTGCGCTCCAGCTCCCCGGACGCTTGGATCTCCGCTGTCATGTAGCGCAGCCGGTCATCGTCGGCCATCGTGACCCCGCTACCCCACAGACCTAACACTGCGGTGGCGCTCTCCGTGAGCTCCGTCAGCACCGCTTCAAGGTCGTAGCGCGCCGGCAGAACCACGGCGAATCTTGATAAGGTCTGCAGAAACAATGGCTGGTCATACATCTGGGGCGTCCCTCGGTTTTCGCCGCCGGTCGGCGGCTCACCGCAGCGCGGGACAGGAACCGTTAGGGTCGTGCGTCACCGCTCAAGCGCCAGATGATTCCCCCAAGACTAACTCGAAAAGCGTCAGCCCTGACCACGCCGTCCAGTTCGACTCGACTACGGTCACATGCCCACCGTAGGCCCGTGAAGTACATCTCAGGCAGGAGGGGCAGGTTTGGACAAGACCTCCCACCTGCCACATACCGTCAGCCAGTGCCCGCCCACGGGGCAGTACGGCTGTATCCGCAGCGTGAGATGGTATCAAGGAGTGTTGATAGCTCGTTGACAATGTCGTTCATCTCGACGGGTCGAAGCGTCGGACGTGAAGCGACGCGGACGTGTCCTTCACTCGCCCTGATGACAGACGGCCTCTATGTTGTTGCCGTCAGGATCGCGCACGAAGGCAGCGAAGTAGTTCGGGTGGTACTCGGGCCACAGGCGTGGCTGGTGAAGTACCTGAGCACCGCGAGCGACCGCGGCATCGAAAAACGCTCGTACCGCCGCGCGATCGGGTGCGGCGAACGCGATATGGGACTCGCGGAAGCC
Source organism: Dermatophilaceae bacterium (assembly GCA_036834825.1). GTDB lineage: Bacteria > Actinomycetota > Actinomycetes > Actinomycetales > Dermatophilaceae > UBA4719. The sequence continues at coordinate 611 of DAITND010000199.1, read as the reverse complement.
CTCCCCGGTGACCTGGTTGCCAATCCAGAACTCGGCCTTCGATGGTGGTCCGTAGCCGATTGTCGCTCCGAAGTCCATGACCCGCTGGCCTCCCAGAGGAGCCAACACTTCGTCGAAGAAGCGCGCGCTGGCACCCACGTCGCCGCATTGGATCGAGAGATGGTCGAGCACTCCGCAATCATCTCGCACGAACAACGCCAGCGCCACCGCAAGTTCTCATAGCACTGGCTGGGCGAGCCTTGTTGGCATTCTCCCCGGCGATCCAGGCCAGATAGGGCTCTCACTCCAAGCAAGGACCCGAAACCCGGTGTTGAGTTGAGCGACTCCGTGGCTGATCACCTGTAGGTAGGTCGGCGACGCCGAGTGCCGCGGCGCCTTGTCTCGTTCTCCGATCCGCCAACGCGGCATAAAGGCGCCGGTGAATCGGCGGCAGTGAGGAAGCCGGTTGCTTCTGGCGAACACCACACAGTGCATCGACGACGAGCGGGTAGCAGGTATCGGCCATCGCGTCCGTGGTTACAGAACCCGGTCATTGACGCGCCAAGCGGCACACCGTGACGCCGAGAAAAGGGTGTCCTTGTCAACGTTGACAAGGATGGGAGGCGGCATAC
>DAITND010000198.1:0-4885 GCA_036834825.1 Dermatophilaceae bacterium | reverse complement strand
CAAGAATCGGACGCACACCAACACAACACCCTCCGGCGTCACATCGGGGCAACCACACAAACTTACTCCGACCCGCCTCGCCAGTCAAATCGGCTCCCGATCGTAGATCAGAAGGATTTTGCCCGGCAGGACTTTTTGGGCCGTGGACAACTTTAGCACCGTTTTGGGGCCATGCTGACCGCTGGTTCTGGCCAGCAGGGCCGCTGGCTCGCAGCTGCCTTGGCGTCGTGCATCGCAGTGCTGCAACGGTGTTCGACACAGTGCCAGGCCGAACTCAGACCGGCGGCACACCCCTGCGGCGATGGCTGAAGGTGCGGTCTCGCCGTCCCGCATAGAGCAGTCGGCTCACCAGCTCCCCGCGGAGCTCGTCGGCCTCGATAATGGCGTCGAGCACGAGATCAGCGGCAAGACGCTCGAGGTCGACATCCTTCTCGTAGTCGCGACGCTTGTCCTGCACGAACTGCTCTCGCTCGGCAGGATCGGCGATCTCGCCGATCCTGTTGGCGTAGACGGCGTTGACCGCTGCCTCTGGACCCATCACCGCGATCCGTGCGGTGGGCAGAGCCAGGGTTGCGTCCGGACCGAAGCCCGGACCGGCCATCGCGTAGAGGCCGGCGCCGTAGGCCTTGCGCACGATAACCGAGAACTGCGGAACCGTTGCCTCCGAGACGGCCGTGATCATCTTGGCGCCGTGTCGGATGATCCCCGCCCTTTCAACCTCTGAACCGATCATGAAGCCCGGGACGTCAGCCAGATAGATCAGCGGAATCGAGAAGGCGTCGCACAGCCAGATGAACCTCGCCGCCTTGTCTGCACTGTCGACGAAGAGCACGCCGCCCTTGACAGCAGAGTTGTTGGCCACCACGCCGATCGTCGAACCCGCCATCCTGGCGAACCCCGTGACGAGCTCCGCGGCATACAGAGGTTTGAGCTCGAAGAAGGAGTCGTCGTCCACGAGCCCATCGATGAACTCGTGGATGTCAAAAGGCTGACTCTCGATCTCGGGAACCGTCGAACGCGTCAACGGACGGATCGGCTCCTCGGACACGTAGGAGGGCACCTCACCCTGCCAGTTCGAGGGCACGTAGGAGAAGTAGAGCTTGGCCAGGTCGATCGCATCGGCGTCGTCGGATGCGAGCAGGTCACCACAGCCGGACACGGTGCAGTGCATTCGCGCGCCCCCCATGTCCTCCAGGGAGACCTTCTCGCCCACCACCATCTCGGCCATACGGGGGCTGCCGAGGTACATGGACGCGTTGCCGTCGACCATGATCACGATGTCGGTGAAGGCCGGGATGTATGCGCCACCCGCCGCTGACGGGCCGAAGAGGCAGCAGATCTGCGGGACCTTGCCAGAGAGCGCGACCTGGTTGTGGAAGATCCGTCCAGCGCCGCGACGGCCCGGGAAGAGATCGACCTGGTCGGTGATGCGCGCGCCGGCAGAGTCGATGAACCAGAAGATGGGCAGCTCTTCGCGCAACGCCATCTCCGTGGCGCGAATGATCTTCTCGACGGTGCGCGCACCCCAGGATCCGGCCTTGACCGTCGGGTCGTTGGCCACCACGATCGCAGGCCGACCCTCCACCGTCCCTCGTCCCGTGACGACACCGTCGGCGGGCAACCCCGGCGACATCGCGTTGGCGTAGCGCCCGTCTTCGACGAAGGAACCTTCGTCGAAGAGCAACGAGATGCGCTGGCGCACGTACAGCTTGTTCTGCGATGTCAGCTTTGCCGCGGCCTTCTGGGGTGGCTCCGCCGAAGCCGCATGAGCGGCATTCAGACGCCTACGCACGTCTGCGACCCGCGGATCGCCGCCCTCGGTGGGGCCGGCAAAGGACAACTGCGGCTGGGATTGGACGTCCGTCATAGCGACATCTCCTGAGAATGGAGCCATAGAAGGGTCAGACGCTGGGCAGACCAAGGCCTCGCGCGATGACCATACGCTGAACCTCACTTGTACCCTCGCCGATCTCGAGGATCTTGGCATCTCGGTAGAAGCGGGCCACGGGGTACTCCTCCATGAAACCGTTGCCGCCGAAGATCTGCGTGGCGATGCGGGTGGCGGTGACGGCTGCCTCGGTCGAGTAGAGCTTTGCCACTGCGGCGGCCTGCTTGACGTCTTTGACCGAGCGACGTCCGGCGTGGAGCTCGTCCTTGAGCCAGGCAGCCTTGTAGGTCAGCATGCGGGCCGCCTCGACCATCACGGCCAGGTCGGCGATCTGGAACGAGACCCCCTGGTTGACTCCGATGGGTCGGCCAAACGCGATGCGTGTTTTGGCGTACTCGGTAGAAGCCTCGAGGCAGGCTTGGGCCAGACCGACGGCGAGGGCGCTGATCGCGATGCGCCCGTCATCAAGCGTCTTGAGGAACTGTTTGAAGCCGGCGCCCTGCGCGCCGAGCATGTTCTCAGCCGGCACGCGGCATGCCTCGAAGGACAGGCCGTGGGTGTCGGACGAATGCCAGCCCAGCTTGTGGTACGGCGGCTCGACAACGAAACCAGTGGTGCCGGAGGGGATCAGGATCGCACTGATCTGGCCCGAGCCGTCCGGGTTCTCGCCGGTACGCGCCGTGACCGTCACGACGGAGGTGATGTCGGTGCCACTGTTGGTGATGAATGCCTTGGAACCGCTGACGACCCATTCGTCGCCATCGAGGCGGGCCCTGGTGCGAGTGGCACCGGCGTCGGAGCCGGCCTCGGACTCGGTCAGGCCAAAGGCTGCGAGCGCACGACCGGCGACCAGATCAGGCAGCCAGCGCTCCTTCTGCTCCTGGGAGCCGTAGGTAAGGATCGGGTTAATACCCAGTCCGACACCGGCCGACAGCGTGATACCGGTGGACTGGTCGACCCGGCCAAGCTCCTCGATGGCCACGCAAAGACTCGTGAAGTCGCCGTCGGCACCCCCGAACTCCTCCGGGACCACGAGGCCGAACAACCCGAGGTCCCCCATCTTGGGAACCAGGTCGACCGGGAAGTGATCCTCGCGGTCCCAGGTTGCGATGTGGGGAGCCACCTCCGTCTCGGCGAACTCGCGCACGACGGCGCGGAAGTCTTCGTGATCCTTACTGAGCTCGAACATGAGTTGGTGGGCCCTTCGTTGGCCGAGGAACGGGGAGCGTGTTTGACATGTGCTTCAACAACCTGCTTGACGTTGACGTAAACGTAAACGTAAAGCATCCTGACGGACATGACAAGGACTGGTTCGGCGAACAACGGTGGAACAGCGGCCGACATGGGTACAACAGCCGACGCGAGAACCTGGACGATCGCGGAGGTCGCCGAGGAGTTCGCCATCACTCACCGCACTGTTCGCCACTACGAGGAGCTCAACCTCATCTCCCCCGAGCGTCGCGGGACGGCGCGTATCTACCACCGCCGCGACCGGACCCGTCTCAATCTGATTCTGCGCGGCAAGCGGCTCGGATTTCCCCTCGAGGAGATCCGCACGATCATCGACCTGTACGACGAGCCCACGGGCCAGGCAAGCCAGCTCCGCTATGTGCTGGACCAGATCCACGACCGGCGCGGAGACCTCGAGCGACGCCGCCGTGACATCGAGGACGCACTGAACGAGCTGGACGAGTTCGAGCGTCGCTGCCAGAGTGATCTGGGCCAGCTGGGCCAGCAACCGGGCGTGCCTACTTGACCCACATCTGGCTCAGCAGTGGGCCGACCCAGGGACTGCTCTGGTAGTTACCGACCCTCGATGAGACAAAGACCGACGGTGTGAGGTTGCCCAGGGCGCTGGTCACGCCGGGCCCCAGCCCAAGGAGGTGCGACATGCGTTACGTACGTCGCCTTATCGCCATTCTCACGGGATGCGCCACGTGGTTCCTCGTCGCAGCCACAGCCGCCTACGCCCAGGTTCCGCCCGATCCGGTGGGCGGCAGCGGGGGGACAGTAATCCCACCACCCTCAACGACCGCCGCCGAAACGCCGGTGTGGCAGACCGTCGCCTTGGTGACTCTCGGGATTCTCCTGGTCCTTGCCGTCGTGGGCCTGTTCTACTCGCTCTGGCAACGGCGGTCGGAGCGGTCCCGGACATCGGAGCCGTCGAGGAGGCAGCACGGGTTGCACATCTAACCTGCGCCCGCAGTGGGGGCCAGGAGGCCCCCGCTGCTCATGTCCGGCTCTGGTTGCGTGTTCGCATGGTTGGATCGACCACGGCGTGCCGGAGGTGGCATAGGTCACGTCGTGGCATAGGTCACCTCCGTGTAGCCCCCGTCACAGGCTAGGCTCCGCCAATGGCGCCCATCCGCAAGGTATTGATAGCTAACCGAGGCGAGATCGCCGTCCGGATCGCTCGTGCATGCAAGGACAGCGGGATTGTCTCCGTTGCCGTCTATGCCGATCCGGACCGAGACGCCTTGCACGTCAAGGTCGCGGACGAGGCTTATGCCCTTGGCGGTACGACTCCAGGTGACTCGTACCTGGTGCAGCAGAAACTGCTCGATGTCGCAGTCAGGTCCGGCGCTGACGCGGTCCATCCCGGGTATGGCTTCCTGGCCGAGAACGCCTCCTTCGCCCAGGCGGTCATCGACGCCGGGCTGATCTGGATCGGGCCCTCCCCGGAAGCGATCGACTCGCTGGGCGACAAGGTCAAGGCCCGCCACATCGCAGCCCGGGCGAACGCGCCACTGGTGCCAGGCACCTCCGACCCGGTCGAGAGCAGCGACGAGATCGTGGCGTTCGCCAAGAAACACGGTCTTCCGGTTGCCATCAAAGCGGTCTTCGGCGGTGGTGGCCGCGGGATGAAGGTCGCGCGCACCATCCAGCAGATCCCCGAGCTGTTCGACTCCGCCACTCGCGAGGCCATTTCTGCCTTTGGTCGTGGCGAGTGCTTCGTCGAGCGCTACCTGGACAAGCCTCGCCACGTCGAGACCCAGT
>DAITND010000197.1:0-4886 GCA_036834825.1 Dermatophilaceae bacterium | reverse complement strand
GATTCGTTCGTGGGCGATACTGGGATCGAACCAGTGACCTCTTCCGTGTCAGGGAAGCGCGCTACCGCTGCGCCAATCGCCCATTCATGTGGGTTGCTCGAGGTGGAGACGGGATTTGAACCCGTGTAGACGGCTTTGCAGGCCGTTGCCTCGCCTCTCGGCCACTCCACCGTGGTAGTTCCACGCCTTCGCCGAAGACCACTGGCCTTCGGCGAAGGCATGAAGCCTTCGAGCGGACAACCGGGCTCGAACCGGCGACCTCAACCTTGGCAAGGTTGCGCTCTACCAACTGAGCTATGTCCGCGGGGAACGCCAACGACCAGAATATCCGTCGCTGTGCGTGCCTGCAGACATTAACTGATCCGAGGGAGCGGCGTCCAACTGCCCCCTTGTCGCGAGACGCTTTGAGTCAAACGCAATCTGCCAAGATGCAGGAGATTGTCGACACCAAACACTGCCGCTGACGGCACTTCACGCATAACCTCACGCAGGTGAGCACTCACGAAGTCACCAACCAGCCGCCTGCGCTTCCGGAATACAACGTCGTCCTGGCCGATCCAGCGCTGCGCGAGGGGATCGAGCGTTGGGGCCAGGAGCTGGATCATCCCGAGTTGAAGGCCCTCGGCGCGCTCGCTGGCGCTGCTGAAGCGCAGCTCTGGGGAGACCAGGCAGACCGCAATCCCCCAGTCCTGCATACCTATTCGCCACAAGGCGTCCGGATCGACGAGGTAGACTTCCACCCCGCCTGGCACCGGTTGCTGGACAAGGCGACGTCCTACGGCCTGACTGGGGAGCCGTGGACGAAACCGGCGGGCACCGGGGCTCATCTGCGCCGCGCCGCCGGCTTCGTCGCCTGGTCCCAGGTGGAGGCCGGTCATGGGTGTCCGGTCTCGATGACATATGCCGCCGTGCCCGCCCTGATGAGCAGTCCCGAGCTCATGGCCATCTGGACTCCCCTGCTGGCCTCCCGTGAGTACGACGTCGGCCTTCGGCCCCATGCACTCAAGAAGGGCGTGCTGGCGGGCATGGGGATGACAGAGAAGCAGGGCGGCTCGGACCTGCGCACAAATACGACCGCGGCCGCGGAAGTGGCTGGCGGCCCGGTGACGGGAGGGCAGACCTACCGGCTCACCGGACACAAGTGGTTCTGTTCGGCGCCCATGAGTGATCTGTTCCTGATTCTCGGACAAGCAGCGGCCGGGCCGACCTGTTTCCTCGTCCCCCGGGTCCTGGATGACGGGACCCGCAACACCTTCATGCTGCAACGGCTCAAGGATAAGCTGGGCAACCGTTCCAACGCCTCGGCGGAGATCGAGCTGGACGGCACCTGGGGCGTCCGCCTCGGCGACGAGGGCCGCGGGATCCGCACCATCCTGGGTATGGTCGCCGCCACTCGGCTGGACTGCGTCCTGGGCTCCTCAGCCACGATGCGCCAGGCTCTCGTGCGCGCGATCCACCACACGCGGCATCGTGGGGCCTTTGGCAGCCCGCTGGTCGACCAGCCGCTGATGCGCAACGTCCTGATGGATCTGGCGCTGGAGTCCGAGGCAGCCACCACGCTAGGTCTGCGGCTTGCTGCGGCTGTCGACGAGGGCGACACGGCGTTCTCCCGGCTCGCGGTCGCGGTCGGCAAGTACTGGGTCTGCAAGCGCACCGCGCCCATGGTGGCCGAAGCGTTGGAATGCCTGGGCGGAAATGGCCTGGTCGAGGAGAACGGTCTCGCCCGGCTGTATCGCGAAGCCCCGGTGAACTCCATCTGGGAGGGCTCCGGCAACGTCGTGGCCCTTGACGTCCTGCGGGCGCTCACCCGCGAGCCTGCCTCAGTGGCGGCCTTCGCAACCGAGCTCGACCTCGCTCGCGGCGCTGACGCCCGGCTCGACGCGGCCATCACCCACTCGGAGTCGGCCATGAACGCGGCAGCTCACTCCCCTGACCCTTCGACCGTGCAGTCTGGCGCACGTGCGCTGGTCGAACAGCTGGCGACCACGCTGCAGGCCTGTCTCCTGACGCGTTTTGCACCGGCATACGTCTCGGAGTCCTTCGTGGCGAGCCGTCTAGACGGGGCTCACGGGCACACATTCGGCACCCTGGGGAGCGACCTCGTCAACGCCTCGGCAGGCGAAGTGATTCAGCGCACGTTCCCTGATTGAGCAGCGGGTTGTGTCCTGGGGCCCGCGACAGGTCAGAATGGGTGTTCCGAATGGCCGAATCCCCGACTGCGACAAGGACCTCATGAACCCCCTCTGGCCGGGCCATCCCTACCCCCTGGGTGCCACGTTCGACGGCAGCGGCGTCAACTTCGCCCTGTTCTCCGAAGTTGCCGACAAAGTCGAGGTCTGCCTCATCGCCGACGACGGCACCGAGACTCGGGTCGAGCTGACCGAGGTCGACGGACATGTGTGGCACGGCTACATCACCGCGATCGAGCCCGGGCAGCGCTATGGCTTCCGGGTTCACGGCCCCTTCGACCCTGCCAACGGTCATCGCTGCAACCCCGCGAAGCTGTTGCTCGACCCGTACGCCAAGGCGATTGACGGCCAGATCGACGGCGACGGGTCCCTGTACTCCTACTACCTCAGCGCCCCCGCGAAGTTCAACAAGGCGGACTCGCTGGGTCACACCATGCTGTCCGTGGTAGTGAACCCGTTCTTCGACTGGGGCCACGACCGGCCGCCTCGTCACGAGTACCACAACACCGTCATCTATGAGGCTCACGTCAAGGGCCTGACCATGACCCATCCCGGTGTTCCCGAAAGCATTCGCGGAACGTATGCCGCAATCGGTCACCAGGCGATCATCGAGCACCTCACCGGCCTGGGAGTGACGGCCATCGAGCTGATGCCGGTGCACCAGTTCGTTCAGGACAGCACGCTGAAGGATCAGGGCCTGACGAACTACTGGGGCTACAACACCATCGGGTTCCTCGCTCCGCATGCGGCCTACGCCGCCACGGGATCGCGCGGTCAGCAGGTGACCGAGTTCAAGTCCATGGTGAAGACGCTGCACGAGGCCAATATCGAGGTCATCCTCGACGTCGTCTACAACCACACCGCCGAGGGCAACGAGAAGGGCCCTACGATCGCCTTCCGGGGCATCGACAACGCCGCCTACTACCGCCTCGTCGACGAGGACAAGTCGCGCTACTACGACACCACAGGCACCGGCAACAGCCTGTTGATGCGCAACCCCCACGTCCTGCAGCTGATCATGGACTCACTGCGCTACTGGGTCGACGAGATGCATGTTGACGGGTTCCGCTTCGACCTGGCGGCAACCCTGGCCCGCCAGTTCCACGAAGTGGACCGACTCTCGGCGTTCTTCGACATCATTCAGCAGGATCCGGTGATCTCCCAGGTCAAGCTCATCGCCGAGCCGTGGGACCTCGGCGATGGCGGCTACCAGGTCGGCAACTTCCCGCCGCTGTGGACCGAGTGGAACGGCAAGTTCCGCGACACTGTGCGCGACTTCTGGCGCGGCGAGGCTGCGTCCCTGGGCGAGTTTGCCTCTCGTCTGACAGGATCCAGCGACCTGTACGAGCACTCGGCCCGGCGCCCGATCGCCTCGATCAACTTCGTCGTCGCGCACGACGGTTTCACCTTGCGGGACCTTGTGTCCTACAACGAGAAGCGCAACGACGCCAATGGGGAGGGCAACAAGGACGGCGAGAGCCACAACCGCTCCTGGAACTGCGGGGCCGAGGGCGAGACCGATGACGCGGCCATCAACGCCCTGAGAAGGCAGCAACAGCGCAACTTCCTGACCACGCTTCTGCTCAGCCAGGGTGTCCCGATGATCGCCCACGGCGACGAGATCGGCCGAACCCAGCGTGGCAACAACAACGTCTACTGCCAGGACAACGAGCTCGCCTGGATTGACTGGAAGCTCGCAGCGAGCGAGACACATCTGCTGGAGTTCACCAGCGCCGTGGTCTCACTTCGCCAGGAACATGCCGTATTCCGCCGACGTCGCTTTTTCGCCGGCGACGCCGCCCACGGCGGCAAGAGCGTCCTCGGAGATATCGAGTGGTTCTCCTCGGACGGCACCGAGATGGATGAGAGCGACTGGCTCAACGGTTATGCCCGTGGCCTCATGGTCTTCCTGAATGGTCAAGCCATCCCTGAGCCAGACGCTCGCGGAGAGCGCATCCTGGACTCCGACTTTCTGCTGCTCTTCAATGCCCACAGCGCCCCGGTCGACTTCGCCCTGCCGCCAGCAAAGTACGGAGCCGGGTGGCGCGTCCGCCTGGACACGAGCATGGAAGAGCAGTCGAGCCTCACCGACCAGGACTGGATGGCCGCGACCTCCCATGCGGTCGCGGGCCGGTCCATCGTCGTGCTCGAGTCAGAGCCGGCCACCAAGAACTGAGCGCCCCCAAGGACGCCCAGTGTTGGCTTCCGTCAAGCTCAGATCGCGCTGGCCGCGGCGAGGCTGGCCGCGCGGGCCTTGCGGCGTTTCAGAGTGCGGCGTTCGTCCGAGGACAGTCCACCCCAGACCCCGGAGTCCTGGTGGGCTTCCGTGGCCCACTGCAAACAAGTCTCAATCACCGGACAACGACCGCAGACCTTTTTTGCCTCTGCGATCTGAAGGAGCGCGGGGTACGCCGTCCCGACCGGGAAGAACAGTTCTGGAGCCACATCCAAACAAGCGGCGCTGTCGCGCCACGCCACTACGATCGGGCGCCTCGACCCGATGTGGTGAGGCTCGAGGTCATGCTGGTCGGTTTGGGCGGTGCATGGTTCGGTGTCACTGTGCTCCTTAGGTGGTACATAGGTGGCGCAGGAGTGGTGGTGAAGCGGTCGCGCAGGAGTTGATCGTGCAACTTCATGCAACTCCTGAGAATGGTACTCACCTAGTGTTATCGGCGCGTGTTCAAAACCGGTTTAGCC
>DAITND010000196.1:0-4917 GCA_036834825.1 Dermatophilaceae bacterium | reverse complement strand
GTCGATCCCAGGGCCCACTTGCCTCGGCGCGGGGAGGTTTGAGGTGCTGCTTAGCGACCGTTAGCGTGCGGGACGATCTCAACCTCAGGCCGATGACATGGCATGGTCTTGTCGCCGGATCAGTCGTCCGAGGCAGTCTGGTGTGGGTCATGGCGTGGCCGGGCTGGAGGATTGTGTCATGACACCGCCCGCGACGTTGTTCTTGATTGTTGGGCTGCCCGGTGCGGGCAAGACCACTCGTGCCCGCGAGCTCGAGAAGGCTCATCGCGCGCTACGGTTCAGCCCGAACGAATGAATGATCCCTCTTTTCGGCGAGTCCGATGCCGACAACAAGCGTGACCTGCTGGAGGGGCTGTTCATCAATGCTGGCCTGTGCGCTCTGGCGGTCGGCACGAATGTCGTCCTCGACTTCGGCCTCTGGGGGCGGGACGAGCGCAGCGCCATGCGTTCGCTCGGCGCTGCTGTTGGCGCCGGCGTGGAGGTCGTGTATCTGCCGATTGAAGAGGCGACTCAGCGCCAGCGTGTCCAGGAGCGCTTTCTCGTCCGCCCAGGGCAGACCTTCCCGATCACGGACTCGGACCTCGCTCAGTGGCGTGCCCAGTTCGAGGAACCGACCGCTCGCGAATTGATGGGTGCACCAGTCCCCGATCGACCCGCCGACGCGTCGAACTGGGCCGAGTGGGCTCGACGCCGATGGCCAACCCTTAGGTGACCCCGTCTGAGAATCCAGTCGCGCCTCACCGCGGCTTGCTCTCATGGGTGCTTGACACTGACCCCGGTAACCGTTGCGCGCGGTGGACCATGGGTGGACACTGCCGAGTAACTCGACACTCTCCTGGGGCCCCTCATGCGCCGTCTGCTAACTCTCGTTCTGCTGCCGTCCCTCCTGGCCTTCGCCGCCGTCCTGACGCCCACCTCGTCGGATGCCACCGAACGTCACGCGCCAACGGTGGCCAAACAGGTCACCACAAGTGTCTCCTCGACGAAGATCCTGCGCCTGCCGGAAGGCGCGCAGTACGTCGCCGCATACTGGCGCGGAAACCCCCAGGCGCGGGTCACGCTCGCCTTCTCCCACGACGGCACCCATTTCGACGCGCCGCTCGACGCTGCCCGCGACGAGGTCGGGCTCCAGCGGCGCAACGGCACGACGTACGGTGCGATCCACGCTGCGCGCGGTGCTCTCGCGGTTCGTGTCGTGACGGACCGGCCTCTCGCAACGGTCACGATCCTGGGGATGTCGGATGGGGCCGTCACAACGCAAGGCACCATGGCAGGACAGGCGGCACAGGCCGCGACCACCCAGCCACAGGTCGTGTCGCGAGCCGGGTGGGGTGCCGACCCGCAGTACATGACGTGGGCGCCAGCGTTCTACCTAACCAAGAAGCTCATCGTGCACCACACGGACACCACCAACGACTACGTCGACCAGGCTGGTGCCGAGAGCCAGATCAGGTCGATCTACTACTACCACTCGGTGACCCAGGGCTGGGGCGACATCGGCTACAACTTCCTCATCGACAAGTTCGGCAACGTCTACGAGGGGCGCTACTCCCGCGACTATGGCGGCGCGAACCCCAGCGGCGACGATGCCAGCGGGAAAGGCGTGACCGGTGCCCACACTCTGGGATGGAACTCTGGAACGGTCGGCATCGCCCTCCTCGGAACATTCACAGGCCAGGACGTCACGCCGGCCGCCCGTCAGGCCCTCGAGTCGATGCTGGCCTGGGAGGCGAGCCGCAACGGCATCAACCCGCAGGCAACTGAACCGTTCGTCAACCCGGTGAGCGGGGCAACGATCACCAGCGCGAACATCGCTGGTCACCGTGACTACAACGCCACCGCATGCCCAGGCGACACCTTCTACCTGACGCTGCCCACGATCCGCGCCGACGTCGCCGCCCGGATCACCGGGTCGAGTCCGGACACCACGCCGCCCACCACCCCCGGCTCGCTGTTGGCCACCGGTGGCAAGGGCCGCGTCTCGCTCAATTGGGCGCCATCAACGGATAACACCGCCGTCACCGGCTACCAGATCTGGCGCAGCCAGAGCGCTTCGAAGGGCTTCACTCAGGTCGCGACGGTCAAGGACACGTCGTACGTCGACGGTTCGCTGGCTCGACGGACCACCTACTACTACAAGGCGCGGGCGTACGACGCCGCAGCTAACCTCAGTGCCTTCAGCAACCTTGCCTCGGCAAGGACGAGCTGAATGAGCAGCCAGCACCCCGCTGCAGCATTCCGCACTCCAATCCCGATGCGTTCAGCGCCTTTTGAGGCTTTCGTCATCCTCCGGCCGCGGTGATGGCCATGGACTACGTCCCGTCGGCGGCGGTCGCCTCTAGGTCACCGCTCTTTGCCGAGTTGCATCGACCATCGTTGAGGTCCCGCATGAGGTCTCTGGGCACTGGATAGCGACAGTCGGCCCTCCATTCGACCGCTGTGTCACAAGCCGATCGGCAGCTGGGGATCACCGATAGCCCCAGTCTGCCCAATGTCCGTTCACCGAAAGCCGATCGGTCTACGGGACGATCAAGGCGGCGGTGAGCAGTGGTCACGTGCTCCGCCGACCGTTGCTTCTCGGCTTGCCACGGTCCCGTGTGGTCGCGCGAACTGACGCGTGTGCTGGAGGTGTTCGGACAAGGAGGTATGCCGGCTCCTCGCCTAAGGTGCACGGGTGAGTGTTCCTCCCGCCAGGCCAGCCCCTCATGACGGCGACGTGGTGCTTCGGCGCCGCGACGGCGCCGCCCAGAGCAATGCCGTGATCTTCCTGGTCGAGCATCAAGGTCGGGTCGCCGGCACGGTCGAGGTCAAGCACATGGACGGCGGCAATGGCGAGCTGTCGTGGGCCGTGTTCCCCGAACACCGGGGCCAGGGCGTAGCGGCACGGGCGGTGCGACTGATGATCCGTTACGCCTTTGATGAGCTGGAGCTGCACAGGGTGGCTGCCTACGCAGACCCCCACGACCGGGCTTCGCTGCGGACCGCCGGCCGGGCCGGGCTGCGTAGAGAGGGCCTCGTCCGGGCCTCAGAGGAGCGCGGGGGTGAGAGCTCTGGTGGAGACGGCGCTGAGCGCCATGACCGTGTACAACTGGCGCGACTGGCGACCGACCCTGAACCCACATCCCGCGACGGTTTCATCGGTGTCCTCAACGCCGGGCTACCGACCAAGCGCGTCATCGCTCAGGGGCTGATCCGTAACAACGCCAATGAGATCCTGTTGTGTGAGCTGACGTACAAGCAAGAATGGGATCTGCCCGGCGGAGTCGTCGACCCGCACGAGTCACCGGCCCACGCGGTCATCCGCGAGATTCGCGAGGAGTTGCAGGTCGAGATGTTGCCGCAGTCGCTCGTGGCCGTCAACTGGCTCCCGTCCTGGCGCGGCTGGGACGACGCGATGCTGTGTGTGTTCGACCTCGGTGTCGACGATCAGGTGATCGCCCGGGCCCGACTCGAGCCGGGAGAACTCCGGGCACTGCACTGGTGCACTCTCGACCACGTCGAGCGCCGCGCCGCTCCCTACGTCACCCGGATGCTGAGGCGGCTCGCGCACCAGACGGAAGGGACGGCATACCTTGAGGACGGCTCAGACCCGAGCTGGTGAGCTTGACAGGCAACCGGAGGCCCGGCCGATGGCCGAATGGAGCTCGACAAGGCGATCACGGACCAACGCCGCCTCAATGCCTAAACGGGATGTCTGCCGCGGACAGAATGCGATGGCGTCCCGCTGAGCGATCGGTCACCGGAACAACCCTTTGTCCGAGGCGGGCGCTGCTGCTGCCCTGTCCACAATTCGTTCACCGCTGGTGGATAAATTGTGGAAATCTTTGCCCGCGAGCGGACCATTTGGTGTCAATGAACACTGAACCCACGGAATCGATCATCTACGGTTCCCGGTACTCAGCTGGCCGTCTGTCTTTGGCCGACCGTTGGATCCGCGCAATGGAGGATCCGGACATCCGGGTGGTGCGGGATCGCTTCGAGGCATTCGTCCAAGTCGGCTCGGTCGTGACTGTGACGGGTGTTGCTGTTGAGGATCGGTGACCGGGTCACCGATCCCCGACCGGCACAGCGAGACCTGTTCGTTCGCGTCCGCGTCGAAGGGTTTTTGAGCGCCAGTCAGCGTTCGGCCGAAGGCGATGAGTAGCTGAGCAGGGTTGAGCGGGCGACACGCCTCACACAGCAGCGCCCGGCATCTGCTGTCGGGCGCTGTCGTTTACCTCTTTAAGGCTAAGTCTTCGCACGCCGGAGCGTGGTCACTTGGCGAGAAGAGCGCCTCCCAGCCTTGGTACTGGGGCGCTGTCGGTGAGTCAATCGGGTCACTCCAAAGGTGGCAGGTCAACCGCCCGGCCCCATAGTTGCCATCGCCCGTCGCCGCGATGCTGCCAACCGTCCGTGATCATGGCCTGGTCGAACCCAAGGTCCTCAATCCGAGTGACGAGCTGTGCACACCAACCCAGAGCACCAAACTCGCGCTCCAGATCGATGTCGGGATTAACCGCGCACCCGTAGAATATGTCGCCATCGTCAACCCCCACGACAATGAAGGCGTCGAGGTCGGACATGTTCTCGAAGTACCCGCGGGCGTCATCCTCGAGTATCAGGTCTTCAAGCTGCATGTGCCACCAGCTCGTCAGTAGCCATGACCCAGACGCTAGTCGCACCCGCCTGTGGGCACCTGATCTGACACACCCACGCTCGACTGCTGTTTCGTGCCGGCGGACGCGCTGGGGACTCGTGAGTCGTCGCGCGGTTCGTCAAGTCGGGGATCCACGGTTCCACTGCAGGAGGCTAGTCTCCGCGAAGTCTTTGTTTGGTTCCGGTCAGGGGGGAAGATTGTTGTTGTCGCAGCAGAGCCGTGCTTCATGCCGGCACGACTAGGTCCACGTCCCTACCCGTCATTGGGCATGCCTGGTGCCA
>DAITND010000195.1:0-4929 GCA_036834825.1 Dermatophilaceae bacterium | reverse complement strand
GACCGCAAGAAGATGAGCAAGTCCAAGGGCAACGCGACCACGCCGATGGGCATGGTCGTCGATTTCGGCGCCGACGCCATCCGCTACTGGGCGGCCGCAGCCCGGATGGGCACCGACGCCGCGCTGGACACCGCCCAGATGAAGGTCGGTCGCCGCCTGGCGATCAAGGTTCTGAACGCGAGCAGGTTCGCCCTGTCGTTCGGTGAGGTCGACGGCGAGCTCGCAGACGCGGTGACGATGCCGATCGACAAGTCCATGCTGGGCGGCCTCGCCGACGTGGTCGACAAGGCCACCCGGGGTTTCGAGGCCTTCGACTACACTCGCGCCCTGGAGGTCACCGAAGCGTTCTTCTGGACCTTCTGTGATGACTACCTCGAGCTGGTAAAGGAACGCGCCTATGGCGGTCAGGGCGAACAGGGTGCTGCATCAGCGCGTGCGTCGCTGCGAATCGCCCTGGACGTGCTGCTGCGACTGCTCGCGCCGTTCCTGCCCTACGCCACCGAAGAGGTGTGGTCCTGGTGGCACGACGGCTCGATCCACCGCACGAGCTGGCCCATCCCAGATGACCTGAAGACCATTGCGGCACAGTCGGATCCGGCCATGCTGGGGGCGGTCGGAGCTGCACTCGCGGGCGTCCGCAGGGCCAAGTCGGAGGCCAAGGTCGGCATGCGCGCTGATGTGACGTCAGCACAGCTGACGGGGCCGCCGGCCGTCCTATCACGGATCCAGCTTGCCGCCGGCGACCTCGGCGCCGCCGGCCGTATCGCCGCCCTGGACTACCAGCCCGGCGACACGTTCGCCGTCACCGACGTAGTGCTGGCCCCGGCCGAGCCCAAAGCCTGACCGGAGACTCTCCCGCACCCGGACGTAAGAAGGCCAGAGGTTAGCTCTTGCGGGTCTGGACCGTGATCCACGGAACGTTCCAGCCCGCGATACCAAGGGTCCTGCCGGCGAACCGATCCGGGGCAAGGTCGGTTACCGAGCCGGTGGCCGGGTCGTAAACGTCGAGCTGCGCGCCCCCCTCACCGGGCAGTACGAGCGTGACGTGTCGGGGCGAGAGCGAGTTGCCGATGTACAGCAATGCCGGCAGCCCCTCGTGCACCAGACTCACCAGCTCCCCGTACGCCTCGCGCAGAGCGCCGATTGAGCCCAGCCGCACCAGGCGCATGCGGTATGCCGCCCCCGGGCGGGCCGCGCCATACTCCAGCTCCTTCTCGGCCCCCCACGGCGGCGTGCCCATCGCCCCCGGCCATGGGATGTTCAGCCTCCCGCCGGCGGCGTGAATCCCGTTGGTACGGTCCATGACCTCGCGCTCGTGCTCGGCAAATCTTTCCGACTGCGAGCGGGAGTCAGGCGGGCCGCCCTTGGCGTTGATGCCGTTCACGATCCATGCCGCGAACTCGGGACTGACCAGCATCCTGGCAACGGTCAAAGAGGCTGACCCGCAGGTGACAGAACTCTGCTGGACGGGGCCTTGGTCACCTGGGCCGAGGTGGAACGGGACATCAGCGGGCACATCCAGACTTTAGGCAGATTCCTTGCGCGGCGCACGCTTCGCCCTCGGCGCGGCGACCGCGCGCCGCACGATCGTCGGGTTGACGTTGTCAAGGACCACCTCACGGGTGATCACCACGCGGGCGATGTCCTCCTCACTGGGGACGTCGAACATCACCGGCAGGAGCACCTCCTCCATGATCGCCCGGAGCCCCCGGGCGCCGGTGCCTCGCAGCAACGCCTGGTCAGCAACGGCCTCGATCGCTTCAGGAGTGAACTCGAGCTCGACGCCGTCAATGTCGAACATCCGCACATACTGCTTGATGAGGGCGTTGCGGGGCTCCGTCAAGATGCGCACCAGGGCGTCACGGTCCAGGGGCGACACGGTCGTGATGACGGGCAGACGGCCGATGAACTCGGGGATCAGCCCGAACTTCATCAGATCCTCCGGCATCACGTCTCCGTAGCGCTCGCCCACATCCTTGGCGGTATGCAGCTTCGAGCCGAAACCGAGGCCCTTCTGTCCCGAGCGCGACTCGATGAGCTTCTCCAGACCGGCGAACGCACCACCGACGATGAAGAGGACGTTGGTCGTATCGATCTGGATGAACTCCTGGTGTGGGTGCTTGCGGCCACCCTGAGGCGGCACCGAGGCGGTCGTGCCCTCCAGGATCTTCAGCAGGGCCTGTTGCACGCCCTCACCGGACACGTCCCGGGTGATCGAGGGGTTCTCGCTCTTGCGGGCGATCTTGTCGATCTCGTCGATGTAGATGATGCCGGTCTCAGCCTTCTTCACATCGAAGTCCGCAGCCTGAATGAGCTTGAGCAAGATGTTCTCGACATCCTCACCGACATAGCCGGCCTCGGTCAGTGCGGTGGCGTCGGCGATGGCGAACGGGACGTTGAGCATCCGGGCCAGGGTCTGGGCGAGGTAGGTCTTGCCACAGCCGGTCGGCCCGATCAACAGGATGTTGGACTTGGAGATGTCCACGACCTCGGCGTCCTTCTTCAGAGCGGACTCCCCCGCCTGGATACGCTTGTAGTGGTTGTAGACCGCGACGGCCAGCGCCCGCTTGGCCGCGTCCTGTCCGATCACGAACTGCTCGAGGAAGTCGAAGATCTCGCGCGGTTTGGGCAGGTCGTCGAGCCCAAGCTCGGAGGTCTCGGCAAGCTCCTCCTCGATGATCTCGTTGCACAGGTCGATGCACTCGTCGCAGATGTAGACCCCGGGACCCGCGATGAGCTTCTTGACCTGCTTCTGGCTCTTGCCACAGAACGAGCACTTCAGCAGGTCGCCACCGTCTCCGATGCGTGCCACGAGGTGATCCTTCCCGTCGGTCCTGCCCCGGCTGCCGGTGAGGACATCACCGGCAGTGGTGTAGCGGCTAACTCTGCGACGACGCTACCTGCTCGCGAACGCCGACGCTCCCATTGAACGCCGGTGTCGGGTTGTCGACACCCTTGTTCCGCGCAGAGCGGACAAGCCCATCTGCGGGCCTCCTCTCAGGAGTCGCTGGAAGCCTTCCGGCTGATCAGCACTTCGTCAATCAATCCGTACTCCTTGGCCTGCGCAGCAGAGAGGATCTTGTCCCGCTCGATGTCTTTCTCGATCTGTTCCACGCTGCGGCCGGTATGGCGGGCCAGCGTCTCCTCGAGCCACGTGCGCATGCGCAGCACCTCGTTCGCCTGGATCTCCAGGTCGCTGGCCATGCCTCCGAGACCCTCCATCGCCGGCTGATGGATCAGGATCCGGGCGTTCGGCAGGGCGAAACGCTTGCTGGGCGCCCCAGCGCCGAGCAGCACGGCTGCCGCCGAGGCCGCCTGTCCGATGACGAACGTCTGGATGTCGGGGCGGAGGTACTGCATCGTGTCGTAGATCGCCGTCATCGCGGTGAAGGTGCCCCCCGGTGAGTTGATGTACATCAGGATGTCGCGGTCGGGGTCCTGGCTCTCGAGGACCAGCAACTGGGCGATGACATCGTCCGCGGACGCGTCGTCGATCTGCACGCCGAGGAAGATGATGCGGTCCTCGAACAGCTTGGTGTAGGGGTCGGTGCGCTTCATCCCGTAGGACGTGCGCTCCTCGAACTGCGGGAGGATGTAGCGGCTGGAAGGCACTGGAACCTGCAGGCCGCCATACGGGCTATTGATCATTGACGCTCCAAACACGAGATGTATGGCGGGTGGTCAGGCGCGGGTGCCAGCGCCGCCAGCGGCCTGACCGGAGTGGGTGTAAACGTGGTCGACGAAGCCGTAGGCCATGGCTTCCTCAGCCGTGAACCATCGGTCGCGGTCAGAGTCCTTCTCGATCTGCTCAAGGGTCTGACTGGTGTGCTGTGCGATGAGCTCTGCCATCTGCTTCTTGATGTGCAACATCTGCTGAGCCTGGATCTTGATGTCCGAGGCCGTGCCCCCGATGCCACCGGAGGGCTGGTGCATCATCACGCGGGCGTGCGGCGTGGCGTAACGTTTGCCGGCGGCGCCAGCACTGAGCAGGAACTGACCCATGCTGGCGGCCAGCCCCATCGCGACGGTGGCCACGTCATTGGGCACCCATTGCATGGTGTCGAAGATGGCCATGCCGGCAGTCACCGAACCACCGGGTGAGTTGATGTAGAGCCAGATGTCTTTCTGTGGGTCCTCCGCCGCCAGGAGCAGCAGCTGGGCGCAGATGGCGTTGGCGTTGTCATCGCGCACCTCGGAACCGAGGAAGATGATCCGCTCCTTGAGCAAGCGGTTGTAGATGTGGTCGTCCAGGCCTGCCATCTGTCCGTTGGCGGCTGCGATGACCTCGCTGCTGTGGCTCACCTTGTCTCCATCTGTCTCGCCGGATCTCGGACCTTGCGGCCCTGTCGTTGACCCTAACGCCAGACCCCCGACGGTAACTCCTCGGATCGGCCAGTGTTCGCCATGAGCGCACAAGGACGCACCATGATATCCAAGGCCAAGGATGACGAAAGCACCATGGACGGCCCCTCGCGGGTAACCGTCCACGGTACATACACAAAGGATCTTCGAGTTCATCGAGAGGACCGAGGAACAGGGCGCGCAGTGGCGTTGCTCGTCCAGGTCCTCGGCCCGGCAGAAGCCGAATGAGCTGCCGCTGGCGCAGTGTTCGGTGTGCACTCCATCGAGCCCGTGACGTCAACCCGGACGTTGACGGCGCCTTGACCGTTGGAGATGTCGAACACGTTGCCCGCACCAACTTCGGTGATGGTCGCGGTCGCAACAATCTGACCCTGCCGACCCGGGTGTCGAGCACCCGGACTGGGTCGCCCAATGGACGACGTATGCCGCCTGCTCAAGTGAGCGGGCGGCATACCGATGGTGCATGGTGGCCTGAGGCCGGCTCGCGCTGAGCCAAGCCGAATGACCGAATCAAGCCTGTTCGGGATCCTCATGGTCGTGACCCTCATGGTCGTGACCCTCATGGTC
>DAITND010000194.1:0-4950 GCA_036834825.1 Dermatophilaceae bacterium | reverse complement strand
GCCGAGGCCGCAGCCGAGTGCGGATGCGGGGGCGAATGCGGCTGTGGTCATCAACACCCGTCCGATCTCGACGCACCGTGGGAGGACCCCGCGCGATGACCACCTGTGGCATCCCCGAAAGTGTGAAGGAGTCAGCGCTCGAGAACCTGCAACGGTGGGAGACGGCAGGCGGGCACTGGCAGGTCTTGTCCCGAAGCCCGTCCGGACTTGTCGTCGCGCTGCTGCGCTGCGACGGTGGCGAGGAGGCGCACCGCTTCACCAGCCCCGACCCTGCCCTGGCGGCATACATCGGCGACCGCGAGACAAGCGAGCGATGAAGCCCCATGGCTGTCTCAGGGCGTCCGCCTGACCGATGACCGGTCCCGGCAAGGTCGACTTCGTACGGCATCCAAGCTCGACTTGTACGCCTCCAACTCCGCAAGCAACTCGTATACGTACTGCGCGTCTTGGGAACGGTGGCCGCACTCGGTGACTGGGCAGCGAAGATGTGCTCACCTGTCGGCGTGGAAGCTCCGTGCCGATGCCGGTCACACCGAGGCTTGGCTCCTCTAAGTCCGGTCATCGTTCCCCCCAACTGCGAGGCGTCTAAACTCGGGCGATGCCTGATCGAAGTCCTGCCGGGCCACGCCGACGTCGCGTAGCGCAGCAGTCACCCCGACGTCCGCGTGAGCCAGGCTGGGTGCCGAATCAACACGGGGCCTGGGCGATGCTCATCGTGCCGTTCGCCGTCGGCGCCCTTGATACGGGGCCGAGCTGGCGACACCTGCCGCTGCTGTTCGCCTGGCTGGCCGGGTACTTCGCGTTCTTCGCCGCTGGGCTCTGGCTACGGTCCCGGGGCAAGCGTCGCTACTGGCCGCCGGTGCCCGCCTATGGGGTCCTAACCGTCGTGCTCGGCCTGGTCGTGATCGCGGTTGAGCCCGACGTGCTCCACTGGGCGGTTGTCTTCCTGCCGTTACTTGCCTTCAGTCTGTGGTTCTCCTGGCGACGGTTGGACCGCTCGTTGCTCAACGACGGGGTGACGGTTCTGGCCGCGTGCCTCATGACGGTCGTGGCCGCCGGATTTGGGGAGCGGGTCGGTCAGTGGGGGGCGCCCAGCCTCGCGGGACTGGCGTGGCTGCCCGGGGCCGATCAGGGGAGAACCTGGGTGCTCGCCGGGCTGCTCCTTGCGTATTTCGCCGGCACGGTCCTCTACGTCAAGACGATGATCCGCGACCGTGGAGACGTCGGGAGGTACCGGCTCTCGGTGACCTACCACGTGGCCGTATGTGTGCCCGCGGTGATCGTAAGCCCGTGGTTGGGGGTGCTGTTTGCTGCCTTCGCAGTACGGGCCGTCGTCGTGCCCAAGCGGTGGCCGGGGCTGGGGGCGGCAACGATCGGCGTCGGCGAGATCGTGGCGAGTTTGACCCTCGCCACGACGCTGTTGCTCGCCTGAGCCTGGTCCTCACCTGGAGTGCGGTTAGCAGCGGTGGCCAGTGGGGCCGGCGCCTTGTCCGATCGGCCCGAGGTGTCAACGCCGGGCCAAAGTTGACGGTGCAGACAAAGAATGCGGGGGGTCATCGCTTCGTCACGCCCTGGAAGGCGAGTCCGAGCATTAGCCGGACATGGCCCATCGGGTCATCGACACGATCTTCCGCCCAGTCACGCATCGCCATCTCCATCGCCTCAAGAACGTGCCGTGCCAGCAGCGCGACTGAAATATCCCCGCGAACTTGGCGATCCATGCGCCTGACGCACCGGGGCATCAGGGAAGTACCCGCCACCGAACTCCAGCACCAAGCGCGGCCGCTGGTCAGGGGTCAACGTGCCAAGACCGACGGCGGCCGGCCTGCCCATTGGCGGGCCTTGACCTTGGCTGAGAACGCGGCTCGATCATGCAGCCCTGAGCGTCCGGCGACGCCAACTCGACCACGACCTGGAACGGGGACACCTTGCCAGCGCCAGAACCCCACAACGGTGACAGGTCAACCCCGACTGCGGTCGCTGGCACTCCGGGCGACGGCTGTGTCAGCAGTACAGCAGCAGTTCGGCAGTGTGGCCACTCTTCGGCGATACGTAGGGCCTCCCGGTGCTTCTCTCGCCTACTCAAGGCCCGTTGGCGACAATCTGCACGGCGGCCCAAGCGAAGCGGCCAAGGATCCTGCTAGCGGGGTCAATCCTGGTTGGGTGCTGACGGATCCGCCGTGCTGGTGTTGCCTCCTGACCTTCCCGTGCCGTGGCCGTCATGGCCGAGGTCGGGCTCGCCGAGCAGGGTGTCCAGAACCGTCTGGTCGGCCACCGGTGCGTCGTGCTCAGCGACCTCAGGGTGGTGCAGGTCGAAGGCCGGACGCTCGGAGCGGATCCGTGGGATGGAGACGAAGTTGTGACGCGGCGGCGGGCACGACGTTGCCCACTCCAGCGACCCGCCGTAGCCCCAGGGGTCGTCGGTCTCGACCAGGGGCGCGGTGCGATAGGTCTTCCAGACGTTGTAGAGGAAAGGAATCGTGGAGGCACCCAACACGAAGGCACCGACGCTGGAAAGCTGGTTCATCCAGGTGAAGCCGTCCTCGGGCAGGTAGTCCGCGTAGCGGCGCGGCATACCCTCGATCCCCAGCACGTGCTGGATCAGGAACGTCGTCTGGAAGCCGATGAACAGCATCCAGAAGTGAATCTTGCCCAGTTTCTCGTCCAGCATCCGGCCGGTGAGCTTGGGCCACCAGAAGTAGAAGCCGGCGAACATGGCGAACACGACGGTGCCGAATACCACGTAGTGGAAGTGCGCCACCACGAAGTAGGAGTCGGTGACCTGGAAGTCCAACGGTGGACTGGACAGGATGACGCCGGTAAGGCCGCCGAACAAGAACGTGACCAGGAAGCCGATCGCCCACAGCATCGGTGTCTCGAACGACAGGGACCCGCCCCACATCGTGCCGACCCAGTTGAAGAACTTTACCCCGGTAGGCACAGCTATGAGCATGCTCATGATGGCGAAGAACGGCAGGAGCACTTGGCCGGTCGCATACATGTGGTGCGCCCAGACGCTCACCGACAGCGCAGCAATCGCGATGGTCGCGAAGATCATGCCCTTGTAGCCGAACAGCGGCTTGCGGGAGAACACCGGGATGATCTCGCTGATGATGCCGAAGAAGGGCAGAGCGATGATGTAGACCTCTGGGTGACCGAAGAACCAGAACAGGTGTTGCCAGAGCATGGCGCCGCTGTTGGCCGGATCGAAGATGTGCGCCCCGAGTCGGCGGTCCGCCCCCAGGGCCAGCAACGCGGAGGCCAGCACAGGGAACGCCATCAGAACCATGATCGAGGTGATCAGGATGGTCCAGGTGAACAACGGCATCCGGAACATCGTCATGCCCGGAGCGCGCAGGCAGATGATCGTGGTGATGAAGTTGACCGCACCCAGGATCGTGCCGAAACCCGCCAATGCCAGACCGAAGACCCACAGGTCACCGCCCAGGCCGGGGCTGTATGTCACATCCGAGAGCGGCGCGTAGGCGAACCAGCCGAAGGACGCGGCACCCCCCGGGGTGATGAACCCGGAGATCACGATCAGACCGCCGAACAGGTACATCCAGTAGGCGAGCATGTTCAGCCGCGGGAACGCGACGTCCGGCGCACCTATCTGGATCGGCATGAGGGCGTTGGCGAATCCGGCGAACAGAGGCGTGGCGAACAGCAGCAGCATGATCGTGCCGTGCATCGTGAACAGCTGGTTGTACTGCTCAGGATTGTCCACGATCTGCAGGCCGGGGGCGAACAGCTCTGCCCGGATGAGCATCGCGAGCAGCCCGCCGATCATGAAGAAGGAGAACGAGGTGATGAAGTACAGGTTGCCGATGACCTTGTGGTCGGTTGTCGTGACCCACTTGACCACCGTCTGACCGCGCGAGCGACGACGTGTGGCCGGTTCGAAGCCCGCGGCCACGCTCGGCTTTACAGTGGTCATGACTTGCTCCCGTTCGTGGGTAGGTACTGCTGTTGATCCGGTTGGATCTTCTCTCGGCTCAGGCTGTTAGAGAGCATCCCGATGTTGCCCTTTGCCCTGAGGTCAGCCATGCGCGCCTGGTAGTCGGCCAGGGACACGACCTTGACCTGGAAGAGCATGTTCGAGTGGTATTCCCCGCACAGCTCGGCGCACTTGCCCTGAAAGACGCCGATCTCGGTGGGAACGACCTGGAACCGGTTGACCTTGCCCGGTATGACGTCGAGCTTGCGCAGGAACTGCGGCACCCAGAAGGAGTGGCCGACATCTCGGGAGGTAAGGACGAACTCCACCCGCCGGTTCACGGGAAGGTAGAGCGCCAGCAGAGTGGCGACAACTCCCGGCTGGCCGGTCAGCATCACCATGGTCGAGGTCTCGAAGGTGCCGGCGTCGATGTAGTTGAAGTCCCAGTTCCACTGTTTGGCGATAACGTTGATCGTGACGTCCGGCTTCTGGGAGACGTCCATCTCCGACGTTTCGAGTTTTGCGGTGTAGAAGAACAGGACCGCGATCATGAACACCGGCACGACCGTGTTGAGGATCTCGATCGGCACGTTTGCAGCGCAGCTGCTCGGGCAGCTGGGGATCGTCCTTCTTGCGACGATAGGCCACCGGACACCACCCGATCAGCCCCCAGACGAGCGCGCCAACGCCGAGGGCAGCCAGCAACGAGCCGTTCCAGAAGGTGGTGATCTGGCCGCTCTCGCTGGCCACGCCGTGGGGCAGGAGGCCGCGCTTGACCGACTCACCACAACCGCTGAGTGCCAGCGCGCAGCTCAGAGAGAGAGTCGTGCTCAGCAGGACACGCCGCGTCAGGCGGGCAGAGGTGCCGTCGGGACGAGGCAAGGTGCACATCCTCCGATAGTCAGTGACCAACCAACGGCCCTTGGGAATCATGCCGAGCTTGGCCGCGCCGCCGGAACTACCGAGGTCGTCGAAGAACTCGACGTTGGCCTTGTAGTAGTCCTTCCACTGCT
>DAITND010000193.1:0-4969 GCA_036834825.1 Dermatophilaceae bacterium | reverse complement strand
TTGATCGAGGCGTCCATCCACTCGCGCGCCTTGTCGTAGGCGTCCCGCTGGCTGGGGGTGGCACTGCCGACACTGAACGTCCGGTAGTAGCACGTGCGGTACCCGTTGAAGGAGTGGATGATGTCGAAGAACGCCTGATCGCCGGGACGGATGAGACGGTCAGAGAAGTTGTGAGGGTGCGGGTTGCACCGCTCTCCCGACACCGCGTTGATCGCCTCGACCTGGTCCGAACCCATCTCGTAGAGCCGCTTGTTGGCCAGGGCCACGATCTCGTTCTCGCGGATGCCTGGTTTCAGCGCCTCGGAGATGTCCTGGTAGACGCCGTCGACCATGGCTGCCGCCTGGTTGAGCAGCATGATCTCGTCGCCGGACTTGATCTGACGGGCGTCCAGCATGAGCTGCTGTGCGTCGACTACGTGTAGACCCTGCCGCTGCATCTCGAACAGGAACGGGGGCTCGACAATGTCCACGCCGATGGGCGCGCCGGCGACACCAGCCTCCTCCAGCATGCCCTTGATCTCCCGCACAGCGGACTCCATGAGGCCGACGGTCGGCGCGATCGCTCCCCGCAGGCCCAGCATCCCGGCTCGGCAGTCCTCCTGCTGCAGCCACGGGGAGTGCAGCTTGTGATGGCGGGCGGCCGACCCGAAGTCCCACAGCGTCGGCCCACGGTCACGGGTGAGCAACGCATAACGGGTCATCTTGTCGCCCAGTGCGCCGCCGATCCACGTCTGGGTGGTGTAGCGGATGTTGTAGAAGTCGAAGAGAAGGAAGGCGCCGCAGTCGCTGGACTCCAGGGATGCCTTGGCGCTGGCCAGCCGGTAGCGACGGAGACGGTCAAAGTCGACGCGCTGCTCGTAGTCGACGCCCATGTGGCCCGGGGCGGGCAGTGGAGCCATCGGCGAGCTCATGAGGGGTCAGTCCCTCCGAGGCCGTCGTCGACCTCGATGTCTTCGGGCGTGAGCTTCAGGCCGGCGCTGGCAGCCTGCAGGTCGAGCAGGATGGCGAAGTCCTCGGTGACCCGGCCGCTGCTGACGCTTGCCTGAACGAGCTGAGCGGTGATTGCGGCCAGCGGCATGGGTACGTCGAGCTCACGGGCAACCGCGAGTCCTAGGTCGAAGTCCTTGCGAAGCAGGATCGGGGTGAACGTCGGGGTGTAGTCGAGGTTGACGAACGCCGGCGTCTTGTAGCGGGTGAACACCGAGCCCATGACGCTGTTGTTCAGGAAATCCAGGAATGCCGATCTGGGCACGCCCCCCTTTTCGGCCAGGACCGTGATCTCCGCCAGCGATTGGGTGACGACCCCGAGGAAGATGTTGTGGCAGATCTTCACCAGACGCGCGCTGTCACCGTCTCCGACGTAGGTGACCGACTTGCCGATCTGCCTCAGCAGCGGAGCAACACGCTGGTAGGTCTGCTCCGGTCCGGAGACAACCAGGCTGAGACCTCCGGACGCGACGACCTTGCCGTTGCCGCTCACCGGCGCCGCGAGAAAGTCGACACCCCGTCGGCTGCACACCTCTCGCATCTGCTCAGACGACTCTGTCGACACGGTGGAGCAATCGACGACCGCGCTCGGGACGTGCTCCGGGTCGGCTAGAAGTCCGCCGTCACCGAGCAGGACCTGCTCGAGGTCGTCGGGCGTCGAGACCATCGTGAACACCACGTCGCGGTCGCGCAGGTCGGCGATGCTGTCGGCGATCACACACCCGAGCTCGGCAAGAGGCTCGGCCTTGGCCCGGGTGCGGTTCCATGCGGTCAGGTCGACACCGCCTCTGGCCAGTCTCGCGGCCATGGCGGAGCCCATCCGGCCGGTGCCGATCCAGCCAACCCTGAGGGTCGAGGATCCGGTCTTGGTGTCGCTCATCTGACCACCCTGTCTGGCATGTTTCTTGCAAACGTTTGCTATTGAAACTAACGACGACGCCCCTGCCTGTCAAGGAGGTCGATACCGCACAGCAGCGCCAGACGACTCAGCGGGCTACGCGCAGGTGCGCCGCCACCCAGTCCGCGGTGTACGGCCGGTGCCACGGCGCAATGTTCGCACAGCCGTGGTTGCCGTCCTCCAGCATCAACAGCTCGACAGCGCCCCCGGTTTCTTGCACCAGACGTTCGGCGTGCTGCCAGGGGATGAGGCGATCCTTGCGCCCGAAGACGACCAGGAGCGGAACCGTGATCCTGGCGGCATGACCGACCAGGGTCAGTGTGCTCGCGAGCCGCTGAGCCTCAGCGTCGTCACTGGCGCCCGAGCGCACCTGGAAGGTCCTGCGGGTCAGTTCCGGCAGCTGCTCCCAGCAGTCCCCGAAGTTGTAGGGTCCGGCCAAGGCCACGCAGGCACGGATCCGCTTGCCCAGTGCCGCCGCCACCCGCGGTGCGTAGTAGCCACCCAAGCTGACGCCCCACACCGCGATCCGCGCCGCATCCACCTCCGGTAAGGCACTGAGCGCGTCAAAGATCGCCTCAGCCGGCTCCGACCAGTCCCCCCGAATCGGCAGGTCGTACTCCGCCTCCCCCTGGCCGGGGCCGTCAACGCTGAACGTCGCCACACCGCGGGCGAGGAACGTATCCTCCGTCAAGCGGAGCTCTTCCTTGGCAGAGTCAAGGCCGGAGAGCATGATGACCGTCGGGTGCGACCCCCCGCCCGCAGGGCAGCGCAGGATCCCGACCAGGATGGCGCCCTCGAAGGGGATCTCGACGCGGCGTCCGGGTGGCTGCAGGTGAGGTAACGCGTCCGTCAGACACATGACAGCCCGCCGATGCGCCTCGCGCATCTGGTCCATGTCGTCGACGAAGACGAACTTGGCGAAGTGGTAGTAGACGGCAGCCTGGGCGAGATGGCCGCCAGCAGACGTGTTACGGCCCTGCTGGAGCGCTGTCCGGCCCAAGTACTCGTGCTCGGCGCCTACCCTCGACCAGGCGGCGCACCAGTCCTGCCATCGCTCGACCTGCCCGGTGACGCGTTGGAAGTCCGACACGGTGACGCCGTTGGTCGTGAAGCGCGGCGCCCAGTGGGCTATGGCTGAGGCAACTCTGTCGTCCACGCAAGCGCCCCTGTCTGCCGACCGGAATCGACCCATCGCTTAGGTTGATCTGCAAACGAGTGCAACCTCATGCATCGTAGGGCGCAATGTCAAACTGGACGCCACCCGACGATGCCGACCGACCCAGGAAACGCGGTGGCAGCCACACCCGGGCAGAGGCACCGGCCCCCGCCCAACCCCGCTGACCTGGTCATGCTGGCGCCGGTAATCACGGCCTCGTGCGCGGCCTACCTCGGCGTCGGCCTCGAGGTCATCATCCAGGAGACGCGCGACGTGGCGAGCGGCACACAGTCACCGACGAGTTGACCCAGCCGGGTTTCGCCCGACTCATGCTCGAGCGCCCACCGGACCCACTGGGCGATCTGGCCGACATGCTGCGCGACACCGACGTGCCCCGGACAAGGCTGAGATGCGGGACTCGCGAGGAAGTGACGCTCTTTCGTGATCGGCTGACAAACCAGTTGGGCACGGATGACCCGACATCGCCAAGGCTGGGAACTGAACTCGCTGCTGGACCGGCCAAGGAGCGTGCGCACAGGTTCAATGCCGACAACCACCGGTTGCAGGGCGGATTCACTCACCGCCCATAACGTCACTCGGGTCGATGCCCAGGTCGGTCAGCAGCAGTCGGGCCGCGTTGCGACCGGATCGGCCTGCCACGGAACCTCCGGGATGTGCTGTGGATCCTGTTTGGTAGAGCCCCGGTACTGGCAGCCGGTGCTCTGGCCATCCCACCAGCACCTCGCCGGCCCCGGTCAGGAACTCACCGCCGTGACATGAGCCGCCGACGTTGTGCCGATTGCGGCGTTCGAGGTCGGGCGGGCTCTCCACAGCCTGGGCGAGAAGATCATCGGCGTCCAAACCACCGACGTAGCGGCTGGCGTGGGCCAAAAGAACTTGGACGTATCGCTCGCGTTCGATGGCCCAGTCGCGACCACCAGAAAGGGTGTAAGGAGCTATCGTCAGGAACTTCACCGTGCCGTGGCCTTCCGGCGCACGGTCGGGGTCGACTGCAGTGGAACAGACAATCAGCAACCAAGGGTCGACCGCGTCCCAGTCGCCGCGATCGAAGGCGTCGTATTGGGCGAGCATCCCGGTAGCTGATCCCAGACCACCCGCAACCGAGGTAACGGCTCCGGTGCTGGTCGGGTAAGTCAGCTGGCCTTTAGCCGCGAAATGCGCAGCGAACACGCTAAGTCCGGACCGCCATGAAGCGGCAGCCCTGGCCAGCGCGGGCGGCACGACGGAACCGGTGAGCATGGTCGGTAACTGGGATAGGTGGGCCGAGGACAACACAGCTCGCCTGGCTCGCCAGGTGCCACCCTGGGCGGTCTGTACCCCGACTGCCCGCCCGTCCTGCACGAGGATCCGCTCGACGGGCTGGCCGGTGTAAACGGCACCGCCGTCTTTCTCGATCCGCCGAACTAAGGCCGCTGGAAGCGCCCCAGAACCACCGATCGGCGTGGACCAGCCGTAACTCGTGCGGCCCGCGGTGATGGAGAACGGCAGAATCCCGGTCCCCGGTCGATCCACTCGCTGAATGGTCGCGAAGGACAACCATGCCATGGCATCGATGGTGCGCCGGTGATGGAAGCGCGCGCGGATCGTATCCAGCGCACTCGCGGCCCGAAGCTCCGCGTATGCCGCGTCTGACTTGCTGGCTGCCGGATCGAGCCTGCCGGTGTTCCATCGTGAGTGTGCGGCGCTCAGACCCCCTCGCCAGTCGGCGAACAGCTGCCGGAAGGCCTCTGCGTCCGACTCACTCCAGCGCGCGATCTCGATCGCGGTGCGCTCGGCATCCCTGTGCACCACGAGGCTGGAACCGTCGTCGAACGGCAATACGACGGCAGGATCGGTATGAACGTAGTGCAGCCCTAGACTCTTGAGGCCCAGCTCATCGTCGCGGACCAGTGGGTTGGACTGGATCA
>DAITND010000192.1:0-4991 GCA_036834825.1 Dermatophilaceae bacterium | reverse complement strand
TCGAAAGGAGACCATGCAGCGAAGCGACGGACCCGCCATGGCCTGGGCGGCCGCAGCAATGGCTGCTTATTCAGCAGGTCCGCAACGACACGACCAGGGCGAGCCAGGGGCACCCAGTCCTCTAGCCGGTTCTGGTCTGCGGATCGGTGAGCTACTCGGGCTGGAGGTGTCCGACGTCGATTTCCTGCGGCGGACGATCCGGGTCGAGCGCCAGAGAGCGCAATCGGGTGAGCTGACCCCGCCGAAGTCCAAGTCTTCGGGTCGGACGGTCCCTGTCGGCCAGACCGTCATCGACGCGCTGGCCGCGTACCTCAAAGCGGGGGGTCGGAAGTCGGGCCCGCTGTTCGTGAACGCGCTGGGTCAGCCGTTGACCTATAGGCAGTGGAAGCCGCTCTGGAAGGCCGCGGCGGAGGTGGCCAAGGTCGAGGCTACGGCTCACGCGCTGCGCCACTCTTACGCCAGTGCGTTGATCGCTGGGGGAGCGTCGGTCAAGCAGGTGCAGATGGTTCTGGGACACGCCTCGGCCGTGGTCACACTGCGGACGTATGCGCACCTTTGGCCCGGCGACGACGACCGCACCCGGTCCATCATCGACGCCGTTCTCAGTCCCCCCAAGGACTCTGGGAGGACCGAGAGGGCGACCGGTGGGTGGAACGTGCAGGTCAGAGGCCTAAGAGGCTCAGGCGGCTTTCTTGGTTTCCCAGAAGACCACGGCGATCTCGTCGATCTTGGCCAGCAGCTGGTCGGCGACGCCAACATCCCACGAGGACTTGGTGCCACCGGCCCCGGCGAGCTTGGTGGCCTCGTTGAACAGGGTGTTCAGCTGCGGGTACTTCTCGAAGTGCGGGGGCTTGAAGTAGTCGGTCCACAACACCCACAGGTGGTGTTTGACCAGGTCGGAGCGCTCTTCTTTGATGCTGAGGGCGCGTGCCTTGAAGTCTGCGTCGCCGGAGGCGGCCGCCTTGACCATGCAGGCCTTGACGGACTCGGCCTCGATCTTGGCCTGGGCAGGGTCGTAGATGCCACAGGGTAGGTCGCAGTGGGCGCTGACCTGAACCGGAGCGGCAAACAATCGCTTGAACATCTGGTGGTCCCTTCGATTAGCGTTCTTGGGTACGCCGACGAACATACCCGGCGCGGTCATCGCAAGCGAGCAGGGACCGGAAAGTGAAACCGGTCAGGCACCCGCAGAAGCACTCGGGCCCGTATGCCTGCGGCCGGGATTGCGCCGACCGTCCACGAGTCGAGGCCCTCCCTGGGGTTGTCCCGTTCGACCCACCAGCCGTCGCCGCCCTCGGGGTCGCGGCGGGTGAGGCGCTTGACGGCCAGCGGGCGCGGGATGCCCGCAGCGTCGTTGGGCAGGCGGACGACGGCAAGCCGCCCGCATCGGGGGCGCGCGCCGTAGAGAACCAGGAGCCGGTCTCCCTCATGCAGGGTGGGCTCCATGGATCGACCGTGCACGCGGGCGATTCCGAACTTGCGCTGTGTCATTCATCTCCGTCGAGCTCGTGGACTTCAGGTAGCTCCTGAAGATGGCGTTCTTCGGCGATGATAGCTTCCTCCAGCGACTCGGGCACGTGCTCGACGGCCTGGGGCTCGGCCTGCATCCGGCTTAGGAACGACTTGGTGCGCTCATGTTGAGGGTTGTTGATGACCGACTTGGGGTCGCCCTCCTCGACGACCACCCCGCCGTCCATGAACACCACGTGATCGGCGACTTCGCGGGCGAAGCTCATCTCATGGGTCACCACGATCATGGTCATGCCCTCGTTGGCAAGCTCTCGCATCACGGCGAGAACCTCACCGACGAGCTCGGGGTCCAGGGCCGAGGTGGGCTCGTCGAAGAGCATGAGCTTGGGCTGCATGGCCAGGGCGCGGGCGATGGCGACCCGCTGCTGCTGGCCACCGGAGAGCTGGGCCGGATAGGCAGAGGGCTTGTCCGCCAGGCCAACTCGCGCCAGCAGGGCGAGCGCGCGCTCGCGGGCCTTTACCTTGCTCTCGCCCTTGACCTGGATCGGCGCCTCCATGATGTTCTCGAGGGTGGTCTTGTGCGGGAAGAGGTTGAACCGTTGGAAGACCATGCCGATCTCTCGACGTTGCTCAGCGATCGCCTTGCCGCTGAGGCGGTGCAACCTGCCCGCCCGCTCCTCATAACCCATCAGGTCGCCGTCGACCCAGATGCGGCCGCCGTCGACGGTCTCGAGCTGGTTGATGCAGCGCAGGAACGTGGTCTTGCCCGAGCCCGAAGGGCCGAGCAGGCAGATCACCTGCCCCTTGCGCACGTCCAGGTCGATGCCCATGAGGACCTGGACGTCGTGGAAGGACTTCATCACGTTGACGGCGTGCACCAGTGGCATTGCGGTATCGGTGTCAGCGTTCGTGTCTTGGACGGGAGCAGACATCACGCCCCGCCCATCCCGGCGCCACGGGCAAACCGCTTGTTCTTGGGTTTCTTCTCGCCGAAGCCGCGACCGTAATGCCGCTCCAGGTAGTACTGGCCGACCATCAGGACACTGCAGATGATGAGATACCACAAGGTCGCGGCGACGTAGGCAGGCATGATCCGCAGAGTCCGGACGCCGATGGCGCTCGTCTGGTAGAAGAGCTCGGCGATGATCGGGATGGCGATCAGCAGCGAGGTGTCCTTGACCATGGCGATGGCCTCGTTGCCGGTGGGGGGCACGATGACCCGCATGGCCTGGGGCAGGACGATCCGGCGCATGGTCTTGCCGCTGCTCATGCCAAGTGCTTCGGCCGCCTCGGCCTGGCCGATGTCGACGGACAAGATGCCGGCTCGGGCGATCTCGGCCATGTAGGCCGCCTCGGACAGCCCCAGGCCGACGATGCCGGCGATGATGCTGTTGGACAGCGTGTTGATGTCGAGGCTGAAGAAGGTCAGGCCCGAGCTGAGCCCCAGGGCATGGGCGAACTGCTGGCCGAAGGGAACACCGATCTGAAGCGTGTTGTAGAGGTAGCCGACGCCGCTGCCGAGGATTGCCAGCAACACATAGCGGGGGATGGCGCGAAAGAACCAGGTGTAGCCAAAAGCAACCCACTTCAGGACGGGGTTCTCCGAGAGCCGCATGATCGCGATGACGATGCCCATACTCACGCCGATGATCATCGCGCCGACCGTGCCGATGATCGTGCCCTTCCACAGGCCGTCAATTACGGGTTTCTGGTTCATGATCTGGAGGGCGAAGCTCCAGTCCCAGCGCTTGTTGGTGATGAAAGAGCTGAGCATCATCGCGACGACTATCGCAATGAACGCCAAGGCGACCCACCGCCATGGGTGCCGTACCGACCGGGCCGCGATGAGGCCCGGTCGCTCGGCAGAGGCTGGTGCGCTCACGGGTTGACGGCGAAGGTGCTGATAGCTCCGCTGTCGTTGCCCCAGGTGCTGAGGGCCTTCTTGTAGTCGCCAGTGCTGTTGAGCGAGGTGAGTGCGTCAGCGATGGCCTGGGCGAAGGCGGTCTCGGACTTGGGGATGACGAAGCCGTACGGTGCGGCGGCGTAGATCTTGCCGAGCGCCTCGAGCTGGCCGCTGGTCTGCTTGACGGCATACAGGCCGACGGGGGAGTCGGCCAGCATGGCGGCGGCCTTGCCGCTGACGACGTCAGCCGTGACCTTGGACTGGGCCTGCTCGACGATCTGGGTGATCGGCTTCTTGCCTGCGTCGGTGCACTTCTTGCTGCGTGCGGTGAGGTCGTCGATCTGGACGGTGCCTTTCTGGACGCCGATGCTCAGGCCGCATGCATTCTCGGGGTCGACCTTCTTGGGGTTGCCCTTCAGCACCGCCCACTGGGTGCCGGCGTTGAAGTAGCTCACCATGTTGACCTGCTTCTTGCGGTCGGGGTTGATGGTGAAGCTCGAGACGCCGACGTCGTACTTGCCGCTGTCGACGCCGAGGATGATCGAGTCGAAGTTGGCCGGCTGCCATACGACCTTGACGCCGAACTTCTGCATGACGGCGTTGAACAGGTCGACGTCCATGCCCTGGACCGTCTTGCCGTCGGCGGCGAGGAACTCGTTGGGGGCATAGGTCGCGTCGGTGCCCACCACGATCTGGCCGGCCGTCTTGATCTTGGCCGGCAGCTTGGCCACAAGAGCGGGATCCGCGGCCTGCGACGCCGCCGGCGTGCTGCCGGAGGTGGTCGGGGTGGACAGCGAGCTGGAACCGCAGGCGCTCAGAGCCAGGCCCACGATTGCAGCGCCGGCCGTGAGGGTGACCACGGGTGAGAGACGTCTGGCCATCAGGAGTATTCCTTCCACAGAAGCTGGACTGACTTGATCAAAGCATCTTGCCACCACGGGAGGGTCAATGCGATGAGCCTCACACGCTTGAGACGTCACGCTTTAGTGACAAATCAGAGTCACTCTCACGGCCTCGGTATTCAAAGGCGCCTTGATGTGAGAGCATGTGTGTCTGCGGGACACCCCCCGCGACGCGTTGATATAGCCGACACCCTGGCTTCTCCCTGCATGTAGATGATGCCTTTCAGGTGTGCCCGCTCCCGTCGAACAGGTGATCTTGACCATGACTGCCAATCCGTCATACCCCGTGTCATTCAGCTTTGACCCGGCCGACCCCGCGTTTTTGGTGCACGAGGGCGGCAAGATCGAGGTCGTGCCCACCAAGGCGTTGCGCGACCGGGCCGACCTGGCTCTGCTGTACACCCCCGGGGTTGCCGAGGTCTCGCGGGCCATTGCCACTGACCCGTCGCTGGCCGCCCGGTACACAGCCCGAGGCAACACGGTCGCGGTGATCACCGATGGCACTGCGGTGCTCGGTCTGGGCGATATCGGCCCGCTGGCTGCGTTGCCGGTGATGGAGGGCAAGGCGGTGCTGTTCAAGCACTTCGCCGGGGTCGATGCCGTGCCGGTGTGCCTGGAGACGGGCACGGTCGAGGAGCTGGTTGAGACCATCGTGCGTCTTGCGCCGACCTATGGCGGGATCAACCTGGAGGACATCTCGGCGCCGCGGTGCTTTG
>DAITND010000191.1:0-5013 GCA_036834825.1 Dermatophilaceae bacterium | reverse complement strand
GTCACCCTCTTGGTGTACGGAGGGCTGAGGCTCTTCCAGAGCCGGCACGTCTTTGGTCCGATGGACCTGCGGGTGCGCCGGAACCGCTTCGGCTACGTGGCCTTCCTGCTCGGGTACCAGGTGCTGTGCTCAACGGCTTCCCTCGCCGGGTACACCCAGCACCTGGTAGG
This sequence comes from Dermatophilaceae bacterium, assembly GCA_036834825.1. Classification (GTDB taxonomy): domain Bacteria; phylum Actinomycetota; class Actinomycetes; order Actinomycetales; family Dermatophilaceae; genus UBA4719. Next base: position 4,843 of record DAITND010000191.1, on the reverse strand, counting down.
GGCGCATCGGCGCTGGAAGTGACCCAAGCCTTTCGTGAAGCGGCTGTCGCGCCGCGCGTCCCACGCCAGAGGGCCTAGCGCACAGCCCAGACGACATTGCCACCGTCGGCCGTGGGCAGAACCCCGAACGCCGGGCGGCCGGCTGACTGTGCTGAGAGCTCGGGCGGGACGTAGGACGCGTACCGGGTCGAGAACATCATGAAGTGCTGGTCAAAACCTGGGGGACGGTCCCGTGGATTGCTCGGTTGCTGCACCACCGGTACCTGGGGTCCCGTGGCCGCACCGCCGGCCGACTGCGCCGGGAGCCCGGGCGCGACGTGGGTAGCGTGCTGGGTCGCCGACAAGACGAAGCGGTCGTCGAAATCTGAGGGAAGGCCCCGTGGAATGCTTGGCTGTTGGACGATGGCGAACTCAATTCGGTGGTCCCGGAAGGTGAGGACACGGGCCACCGAGGTTCGGGAGTAGCACGGGACGCGCTGACGCCACCAGGGTCTGGGGAGACGCAGCGCCAGACATTACACCAAAGACAATCCTGTATCCAGAGCTTGGGCCGGACCCCGGAATCGGGAGCCGCCGTGTCATCGGTGGTGCGTTGAGCGAGGTCAGCCGATGTAGTACATGGTGTTCCGCCCATTACCGATCTTGCGTGAGGGACCGAAGCCGCCTGCGTTGTTGCCCGGGAACAGCCACAGGTGGCAAACTACGTCTGCGTGGCCAGGTCAAAGCCGGCACCGAGTAGACGTTCCACCTGGCCTGCACAACTACCGCAAGCTCGCAGGCTCCGGATGGACAACGGCCCAGATGGCCACCAACTCAAGGTGCCGGGGGTCCACCCCAAGGACAGCGCAGCCACCCTCACCGTTGGCCACCGGCAGTGATGTCGATGCCCACGCACCACAACTTCGCCAGGCCTCTCGCACACGCTCAGAGAGCTACAGTCCCCTCAAAGCCACCATGCCAACCGTTTCGGACTCGGAGCCCTAGCCCGAAGCTGGCCGGTGGCAAGGACACCATCCAGATCGAAGAGTCCGGTTTCCCAGGCGGGGGTGTCCGGTCTGGTTCACCGCGGGTCTCCCCTCACTCGAAGGTGACAAGAGGCCCGTTGGGCTCATTGGTCTTTCGTGAGCTCGTTGAAGAGGTCTTCATCCAGGTCAACCCAGACGTTTTCCTCTCCAAGACGGATCAGCTTCGTTGCGGATGGCATGTAGAACGCCCACCAGAGGATGGTGACCTTCGGCCCCCAGGCACGGGCGGACTTCAGAGAACCTTCCTCTTCCCCCTCCCCTTCGCCTTCCCAGGAAGCGACCCACATATCTTCTTCTCTAGGTTCCAAGGGACCGACAAGGATCCTGCCGGTGCCAGCATCCGGCATCTTCTGCCGGATACCGAGAACAGCGCCATCTGGAAGAGCGCCTACCTCACGATGAACGGTTCCAGGCATTTCAGGGATGTCAACCATCAGTAGTAGCCCCCATTGCAGCATTCGCCGGACCTACCGTTTCCCAGACGATGCAGCCGTCAGCGGAGTCCGGTACATCACGATGGACTTGGCAAAAGTACCACCGCCGGGATATTCAGAGCGGGGTTCTGATCCGCGTTTGCGCAAGAATTCGGCCGTCCGCAAGAAGGCCATCCAGATCCGCCGGTTCAGCCTCCGAGGCTGGGCACGTCCGGTCGAGTTCACGGCGGAGGTTCTGCGGCGTCATCTATTGCACAGTCCGAACGCGATATGTCGCTCGTCGATAGTCACCGTTAGCCCACCTGTGCCTGATTATTCCTGGTAGGCGAACCGCTCCTCACGCCAGACGTCGCCGGTGAGGTGATAGCCGCGTTGCTCCCAGAAACCGCGTGCGGCAAAACGCCGATAGTCAAGGTCCCCAACCCATTTGGGGCCCTTCCAGCCGTAGAGGTGGGGCAGTACGAGTCGAAGCGGCCACCCATGCTCGGGACTCAGCGGCTCACCATCGAGGTGGGTGGCAAACACCGCCCGCGGCGACGAAAGGTCCTCGAGCCGGACGCTGCTGCTGTACCCGCGAGCGGCCGAGACAAGGACATACTCCGCGTCATCGGCCGGTGGCGCCAGGTCGATTATCGTCCGCGCAGCCACCCCCGTCCACTGCAGGTCCAGCGTCGTGTAGCGCGAGACACAATGGTGGTCGGCCCGAACAACCGTCTGCGGCAATGAGATGAGGTCAGCCCACGACAGTGACACGACCTCACCGCCTTCGGTGTCGCCGCCGATCCGCAGCGACCACGTGGCAAGATCGATGTTCGGCACGCGCCCGTAGTTCACCTGTCGCAGCCCCTGCGACAGACGTTGGCCGGGAGGCAGAGGCCGCGGCTCGGCGAGCCCGGACGAGCTCACGACCGCTGCGCCCCCTCTGCGAGCATGGTGTTGACGAGGTCGGCGGCATAACCCGTATCTGCGTCATCGACGTCGAGGTGCCAGACCAGCCGCACCGCCCGCTCATTGACCGCATAGATCCTCAGACCGCGCAGCTCTGCGGCCGAGACGAACTCGGCCGCAGCCCAACCCGCCTGACCCACATCGGCAATAACGATGTTGGTCTGGACGTGAGCCGGGTCGACGACCCCGGGGAACCGGATCGCGACGGCCTCGGAGAACGTCCGGGCGCGGGCGTGGTCATCGGCCAGACGCTGGATGTGATGATCCAGCGCCCACAATCCCGCCGCTGCAAGAATTCCTGCCTGGCGCATGCCACCGCCGTAGCGCTTGCGCCACACCCGAGCCTCCGCGATGTGCTCCCGTGATCCGGCCAGGACCGAGCCCACCGGCGCGCCCAGACCCTTGCTCAGGCAGACCGAGACCGTGTCGAACTGCTGACCATATTCCGCGAGCCCGATACCCGTGGCGACGTGGGCGTTCCAGAGGCGGGCACCGTCCAGGTGCATTGCCACGCCCAACGGTTGGGTGGCCACGCGCAGGGCGCGGATCGCCTCGATCGGCTGGACGGTGCCACCGCCGAAGTTGTGGGTGTTCTCCACGACGATCGCCTTGGTCGACACCTGGTAGGCCCCGGCGTCTGGCTGCATCAGCCGCATCGGCGCTTCCGGGTCGAGCAGGCCCCGTGGCGCCATCCATGATCTCGACGAGACGCCGGAGAACACGGCTGCGGCACCCATCTCGGCCCGCAGCACATGGGCCAGCTCGTCGGCGATGAGCTCCTGGCCGGGCCCAACATGCAGCCGGATCGCGAGCTGGTTGGCCATCGACCCCGACGGCGTGAACAGACCCGACTCGTGACCGAGCAGGTCCGCGATCCGATCCTCCAGAGCCCGGACCGTGGGATCCTCGCCGTACACGTCATCACCGACCTCGGCCGACGCCATCTCCATCCGCATCGCGACCACCGGCTTGGTGATCGTGTCCGAGCGCAGGTCCACCACACGGTCCGTCATGTCGACAGCATCTCAGCCACAAGGAACGCCAGCTCAAGACTCTGCTGGTGGTTCAGGCGCGGGTCACACAGGGTCTCGTAGCGCATCTGCAGATCAGCATCGGCGATCTCGCCGGCCCCGCCCAGACACTCGGTGACGTCGCTGCCGGTGAGCTCGATATGAATGCCGCCGGGGATGGTGCCCAGGGCCCGGTGCACCTCGAAGAAACCACGAACCTCGTCGACGACATCATCGAAGCGGCGGGTCTTGTAGCCCGAGGGTGACTCGAAGGTGTTGCCGTGCATGGGATCACAGATCCACGTCACGACCGCTTCGGAGGCCGTCACCTTCTCCACGATCGAGGGCAGCGCCTCGCGAACGGTGCCCGAACCCATCCGCGTGATGAACGTCAGGCGTCCCGGCTCACGCTCGGGGTCGAGCTTGTCGATGAGACGCAGGAGGTAGTCCGGGTCGGCCTTGGCGCTTACCTTGACGCCGATCGGGTTGCGAATTCGCGAGAGGAAGTCGACGTGCGCTCCCCCGATGTCGCGGGTGCGCTCGCCCACCCAGACGAAATGGCTGGAGACGTCATACGGCAGGCCGGTTCGTGAGTCGATGCGCGTCAGGGGCCGCTCATAGTCCAGCAGCAGCGCCTCGTGACTGGCGAAGAACTCCACCGTGCGCAGTGCGTCGAAGTCGGTACCGCAGGCGGCCATGAACTTCATCGCCTTGTCGATGTCCCCCGCGATGCGCTCGTAACGCGAGTAGGCCGCGTTCGCAATGAACCCACGGTTCCAGTCGTGGACGTGGCGCAGGTCGGCAAAACCGCCAGTGGTGAACGCACGGACGAGGTTCAGTGTCGCCGAGCTCGCGTTGTACGCCCGCACGAGACGGTCCGGATCGGGCGTGCGCGCCTCGAGGGTGAACGGGGAGTCGTTGACCATATCCCCGCGGTAGGTGGGCAGCGTGAGGCCGTCACGGGTCTCGTCGCTGCTACTGCGCGGTTTGGCGAACTGGCCCGCAATCCGGCCGACCTTGATCACGGGCATACTCGCGCCGTAGGTCAGGACTGCCGCCATCTGCAAGATCGTCTTGATCCGGTCGCGGATGTTGTCGGCAGTGGCCGAGGCGAACGTCTCGGCGCAGTCCCCCCCTTGCAGAACGAATGCCTTGCCGACCGCCGCATCGCCCAGCCGAGTCTTGAGTACGTCGCACTCACCCGCGAAGACCAGCGGCGGATAGCTCGACAACGTCCGGACGGCGGTGGCGAGCGCCTCCGCATCGGGCCACACCGGCTGCTGGGCGGCCGGCAGATCACGCCAGGCATCAAGTCCGGCGATGACTTCGGGGGTTGCATCGATTCTGGCTGGGGTGCTCACGGATACAAGCCTAGTGGTGTGTCTCGTCATTGACTGACGGTTTGGTTGAGGGCGACTCGACCGCG
>DAITND010000190.1:0-5035 GCA_036834825.1 Dermatophilaceae bacterium | reverse complement strand
GATCCTCGAGTCAATCGGGCGACTTCTTACACGGATCTCCGGTGCGGCACACTAGTCGGCCTTGACGACCAAGCTGAGAGTAAGGGGCGAAGGGACACAGAAGCTCTGCATCAAGACCCCTTTCCGCAGGGCGCAGTCGAGGATGCTCTCAGCAACCAGCACAGACCATGAGTCACACCTCAACCGATCTTCTGGAAGTTCTTATCCTCGACTCCGGTGCTCAGGCCTCGACCAGTGCCGCGAAGCCAGGCTTGACGACGTCATCGATGATCGTCAGCCGTTCGTCGAACGGGATGAACGCGGACTTCATCGCGTTGATCGTCACCCAGCGCAGATCCTCCGGCGTCCATCCGGCGTCGTGGACCAGAAGCGACATCTCGCGGGTCATCGAGGTCCCGCTCATCAGCCGGTTGTCGGTGTTTACCGTGACCCTGAACATGAGCCGCTTCAACAGTGAGATCGGGTGCAGCGCAACGGATTCGGCTGCGCCGGTCTGCACATTGCTGCTCGGACACATCTCAAGCGGGATACGCCGGTCGCGCACGTATCCTGCAAGGCCGCCCAGATCCACCTCGGACGGGTCCGCCATGGCCGCGTAGGCGACGTCCGCGGAGTATGGTCTGGCCGCCACCTGGATGTCGTCGACGATGCGCACGCCGTGACCGAGCCGGTCGGCGCCACACCACTGGATCGCCTCCCAGATGCTGGGGAGTCCGAACCCCTCGCCTGCATGAATGGTGAAATGGGCGTTCTCGCGGCGGAGGTACTCGAACGCATCCAGGTGTCGGGTAGGCGGGAACCCTGCCTCAGCGCCGGCGATGTCGAAGCCCACAACGCCCTCATCGCGATACCGCACTACGAGCCCCGCGATCGTGCTCCCCTGGGCGGCATGGCGCATCGCCGTCAGCAGCGCAGTAACCCGAATCCGGCGGCCCGACGCGGCCGCGATCCGCTCGCCGTCGCGGAAGCCGGCGTTCACGGCCTCGACCACGTCCTCGAGCGACAGCCCTTCGACCAGATGTAGTTCCGGGGCATATCGCACCTCGGCATAGACCACCCCGTCGGCGGCAAGGTCCTGCACGCACTCGCTGGCGACCCGGTGGAGTCCGTGGACGGTCTGCATGACGGCCAGCGTCTGTTCGAACGTCGTGAGGTAACGCTCCAGCGAACCCGAGTCGGCGCTGTCGCGGAACCAGGCGCCGAGCGGTCCTGCCTCGTGTGCCGGAAGTCCTTGGTAGCCAACGGTATCGGCAAGCTCGATGATCGTCTGTGGGCGCAGCCCGCCATCGAGGTGGTCATGCAGCAGCGCCTTCGGTGCACGGCGCAGTGTCTCTTCGGTGAGCATTCAGTCCTCGCGGTTGGCGATATCAGGGCCGAACGCCGGGAGGCAGACAGCGACGTACTCAGCGCCGCCGGGTCCGCAGGAGTATCGGACTCGCTCGCCAGCGCTGGTGAGGATCGACTGTCCCGCCAGAACGGCCGTGGGTCCGCCCTCGTGATCAACCAAAACTGAACCTTTGAGGACCAGAGTGATCTCGTCGAAGGCCGGCCTCTGGAAGGGCTCGGACCAGTCGGCGGGCGCGATCATGTGGGCGACCGAGACGGCTTCGCTGCCGGTGTTGACCCGGCCGACGTGTTCGTTGATGACCTTGCCGCCAGGGACCGGGATGCGCGTGGGTTCGGTGATGAGTCGAGGCACGCCCTCACAGTAGCGTCAGGTCCAGCGCAGGAACCTCTAGATGTTGCGCCGTTCAGCTGATCCGCTCGATCACCAACGGCAGCAGGTCCGGCCGGGAGCCCTCTGGGGCGATGAAGCACGAACCAACCAGCGCCTCGACGGCCCGGACAAACCGCCCAGGGGCGTCGGTATGCAGCGTCATCAGCGGGTCGCCGACTCGCAGGACGGCGCCGGGTTTGGCGTGCAGCTCGATCCCTGCACCGGGCTGGACCGTATCCTCCTTGCGGGCCCGACCTGCGCCGAGGCGCCACGCGGCGATGCCCACCTTCAGCGCGTCCATCTGGGTCAGAACACCCGAACCGGTGGCCAGGATCTGGTGGGTCTCCCTGGCAACCGGCAGGGGAGCGTCGGGGTCGCCGCCCTGGGCCGCGATCATGCGGCGCCATACATCCATGGCTCGTCCGTCCCTGAGCGCGTCGGCCGGGTCGAGGTCACCACGACCGGCAGCGGCCAGCATCTCGCGGGCCAGCACCAGGGTCAGCTCCACGACGTCCGGCGGGCCACCGCCCGCCAGGACCTCGACCGACTCCCGAACCTCAAGGGCGTTGCCGGCCGTCAGACCCAGCGGCGTCTGCATATTGGTCAGGAGCGCCACCGTGTTCACCCCGAAGCCCTTGCCAAGGTCGACCATCGTTCGGGCCAGCTCACGAGCAGTGTCGACGTCCTTCATGAACGCTCCGGAGCCGACCTTGACATCGAGTACCAGGGCGCCGGTGCCCTCGGCGATCTTCTTGCTCATGATCGAGCTCGCGATCAGCGGAATGGCCTCGACGGTGCCGGTGACGTCGCGCAGGGCATAGAGCTTCTTATCGGCGGGAGCGAGCCCGTCGCCAGCAGCGCAGATCACCGCGCCGACGTCGTCGAGCTGACGCAACATCTGGTCATTGGACAGAACCGCGCTCCAGCCCGGTATCGACTCGAGCTTGTCGAGCGTTCCGCCGGTGTGACCCAGACCGCGGCCCGAAAGCTGAGGAACCGCAACGCCGCACGCCGCAACAAGGGGCGCCAGCACCAGGGTGATCTTGTCACCGACCCCGCCGGTCGAGTGCTTGTCCGAGGTCGGACGCGACAGCGACGAGAAGTCCATGCGTTCGCCGGAGGCGATCATCGCCGCTGTCCAGCGAGAGATCTCACGACGGTTCATCCCGTTGAGCAGGATCGCCATGGCCAGGGATGACATCTGCTCGTCGGCCACCAACCCACGCGTGTAGGCGTCGATCACCCAGTCGATCTGTGGATCGGACAGCTCGTGCTTGTTGCGCTTGGCGACGATGACATCAACCGCATCGAAAACAGCGGCGACAAACGCTTCAGCCACGTCAATGACCCTCTCTCATGCGGAATGCCGGCTGGCCGCTTCCGGTACGCCATGTGTCAGTCCTGTGTCGCTTCGAACTCGTCGAGATCCTCGCCACCGAAGGCATCCGGAAGTACCTCGGCCATGGTGCGCACGCCCGCAGATGTCATGACCTGACAGTTGGGTCCGCCGTGCTCCCACAACAACTGCCGGCACCGACCGCAGGGCGTCAGCGGGTCGCCGTTGCCGTTCACACAGGATACCGCCACGAGCCGGCCACCACCGCTCAGATGCAGCTGGGAGACCATCCCGCACTCGGCGCACAGCGCCACACCGTAGGCCGCGTTCTCGACGTTGCAGCCGGACACGATGCGGCCGTCGTCGACGAGGCCGGCAACACCGACCGGGAACCTGCTGTAGGGCGCGTAGGCCCTCCGCATCGCCTCGATAGCCCTGCCACGCAAGGCTTCCCAGTCAACGGATGTGGCCGTAGTCATTGCCTCATCCCTTGACATAGGGTTCACCGTCGGCGGTCGGTGCCCGAACTCGGCCCACCAGTCCGGCCACGGCGAACAGCGTGGCGAGGTAGGGCAGCATGGCCAGGAAGCTGGATGGGATGGTGACCGGGGTCTGGGTGAACGACAGGACGGTCTGCAGGGCGTCGGCGAAACCGAACAGCAGGGCCGCCCCGATGGCTCCACGAGGGCTCCAGCGACCGAAGATGACCGCCGCGAGCGCGATGAAGCCCTTGCCCGAGGAGATGTTCTTGGAGAATGCGCCGACCGCACCGATGGTGAGGAACGCACCGGCCATGCCGGCAACCATGCCGCCGTAGACGACATTGCGGTAGCGCGTGCGAAACACGTTGATGCCCACGGTGTCAGCCGCCTCGGGGTGCTCACCGACGGCTCGGGTGCGCAGACCCCACCTGGTCCGGAACAGCGCCACATCGACGACCACGATCAGGACGTAGGTCAGATACACAATGATGTTGGCGTTGAACAGCAAGGGCCCCACGATGGGGATGTCGCCCAGCACGGGGATCTTTATCGGGTCGAAGAACCCGGGGTTGTTCATGGTGTCCTGGTTGGGCTGCATGAGAGCGTCGTAGATGAACCCGGTGAGGCCCAGGGCCAGGACGTTGAGCACGACGCCAAGCACGACCTGGTTGACGAAGTATCGGATGGCGAAGACGGCGAGCAGCAGACCCATCAACCCGCCGGCGATCACTGCGGCGAGAAGGCCCATGCCCTTGTTGTGAAGGAGGGTGGCGACCAGCGCGCCGGCCCAGGCACCGGCCAGCATCTGACCCTCGATGGCCACGTTGATGACACCTGAACGCTCACACAGCACGCCCGCGAGCGCGCCCAGAATGAGGGGAATGGCCAGGAAGATGGACTGTTGCAGCAGTCCGAGCAGGTCCAGTGTGCCGCCCTTGGTCCCGCCCGTTGCCGCCCAGCACAAGAAGGCCACTATGAAACAGAGCCCGGTGACAGAGAGCACCCATCTCATCGAGCGTTTGCTGAACCCACGGACGATCTGAAATAGGCCGAGGCTGATGACGACCAGGCCGAGCAGGACTCCGGTCAGTCGGGCTGGAAGGGTCAGGTTGGGCACCTTGATGCTCGCATCGGCCGGCGCGAGCCGGAATGAGGCGTGATACCCGGACCGCGAGCCCATGCCCAGTAGCAGGGCGCAGACCAGGCCGACCAGGAAGATCGCACTTCCGGTGACGATGCGACGGTGCTTGCTGATAGGCACCTCGAGCACGGTGTGGACGATGATGTCCGGCGTGTCCGCTCCGAGCGGTGCTGGAGATGTCGGCGAGCTCACCCGTTCCATCCCTTCGCGAGTTGCTGTCCGATCCCGCCGCGTGCGGCTGAAAGATGGAAGATCGACCTGATCAGGGCGGGCGCCGCGATGAAGAGCACGATGAGCGACTGAATCACCTGCACCAGGTCGATCGGGATGCCGGTGCTCGACTGCATCTGCACACCACC
>DAITND010000189.1:0-5047 GCA_036834825.1 Dermatophilaceae bacterium | reverse complement strand
ATCGAGGTCGACCGCTCCGAGCTGGTGGCCGGCTACCTCGGTCAGACCGCGGTCAAGACCGCCGAAGTGGTCGCCAAGGCCGCCGGAGGCGTGCTCTTCATCGACGAGGCCTACAGCCTGACCGGCGACCAGTACGGCACCGAGGCCGTCGACACCCTGGTCAAGGAGATGGAAGACCGGCGTGACGATCTCGTGGTCATCGTCGCCGGGTACCCCGCGCCGATGGAGGCGTTCGTGGCAGCCAATCCAGGTCTGGCGAGCCGCTTTCGGACAACCATCGAGTTCGACGACTACACCAACGACGAGCTGGTCAAGATCCTGACGCTACTGGCCGATGGCTCCGACTACGAGCTCACCGCGGAGGCGCTGGCGCACTTCCGGGAGCTGTTGGCCGTGACGGCCCGCGGAAGTACCTTCGGCAACGGTCGCTTCTCCCGCAACACGCTCGAGGCCGCGATCGGCGCGCACGCATGGCGGTTGCGCGACGTCGCGGCGCCCAGCACCGATCAGCTCCGTCAGATACTCCCGCAGGACCTCGATCAGGACGAACAGGGAAACCCGCCGTGAGCCAGACAACGAGCCCAGGCCAGACAACCGGGCCGAACCAGAGCGGCGCCAGCCAGGGCAGCGCGAGCCAGGCAGCGAGCGTACCCACCGTCGCGGGGCGGGTCGAGGAAGTCAGGACCTCCCTGCGCCGGTCCCTGTCCGGGACCCCCGGGCGGCTGCGAATCCTCGCCGTGCTGGCCGTCGCGGTGTCCCTGATCTTCGCCATCGGCGCCTACTCAGCCTTTGGGTCCGCCGATACCGCACTGAGCCGAGGTGGGGCGAACGCCGCACAGCTGGTCCGGATCCAGGCGATCCACACCAATCTGGTCCGCGCCGATGCCGATGCCACCAACGCGTTCCTGGTCGGCGGGCTCGAGCCTGCCGACCAGCGCACCAACTACACGTCATCGATGGCACAGGCCTCGGGCCTGATCGCCGAGGCAGCCAAAGCCCAGCCCGCCGACGGACCAGCGCTAGGCGCTCTCAACACCTCCGTGCTCACCTACGCCGGCCTGATCGAGCAGGCTCGCGCCACCAACCGCCAGGCCCTGCCTGTGGGAGCGCAGTACCTGCGCGTGGCCAGCTCCGGGCTGCGCAGCGACGCCCTGCCGATCCTGGACGCCCTGGTCAAGTCCAACGACGCCCGTGTGCGTGCCGAGTTCGACGCCGCTGCAGGGGCGTCCGCCGCCCTGATCACCAGCGGGGTGCTCGCCCTGCTGGTTCTGATCGGTGGGATGGTCTGGCTGTCTCGGCGCACCCACCGCTATGTCAACGTTCCCCTGGCCGGGGCCACGGTGGCGATTCTGGTCACTCTAGTGGTCGGCGTCATTGTGCTCTCAAGCGTGAGCTCGCGGGTGGGCACGGTGCGCGATGGCTCGTACGCCGCCACGCTGGCCACGGCGAAGGCGCGCATCGCCGCCTTTGACGCCAAGTCGAACGAGAGCCTCACGCTGATCGCCCGCGGTTCCGGATCGGCGTTCGAGAAGACCTGGAAGAGCTCGTCGAGGGTCGTGATCGACCAGAGCGCCACGGCGGCCCGGCTGAGCAGCGATGCCGCGAAGATGGGGGGACTGTGGACGAAATACGCCGACACCCATGCAAAGATCCGCACAGCCGACGACGGAGGGCAATGGGACGGCGCGGTCAAACAGGCGATTGGCAGCGATCCCACATCGGCCAACGTCACGTTCAATGCCTTCGATGCCAACTCTGGGGCGGCCCTGACATCGAGCAGCCGCGACGTCACCGACAGTCTGGACGCACCTCGCACCTGGCTTCTGTTGGTCGGCTGGCTCGGGCTGCTGGTCGGGATCGCCGCAGCCGTATCGGCGTGGTGGGGCGTCTCGCTCCGGTTGGAGGAGTACCGATGAGCCGAACCGGTAGTACGTACAAGGCATTCGGTAACTGCAAGACAACGCTCGGGTCCGTGATTGCCACGCTCGCCGTTCTCGTGACGACCGGATGCGTGGGCAGCGGGGTCTACACGACGACCCCGGTGCCCACGGCGAAACCATCAAGCACACCCACCTCGACTGCCACCTCCACGCCACCGCCGGCCGACTGCGGCAACCCCCTGGCATCCTTCGCACCCACCGGGGCGACCCCTGCCCCCGGCGCCCCGATGCCCGCGAACAGTTACATGGGGAAGATCCAGAAGCGCGGCCGGCTGATCGCCGGGGTCTCCGCGGACACGTTGTTGCTGGGCTCACGGAACCCGCTCAACGGCCAGATCGAGGGTTTCGACATCGACATGCTCAAGGCGGTCTCGAAAGCCATCTTCAACGACCCCAACAAGATCGAGTACAGGGTCATCACGACGGCACAGCGCATCCCGGCCCTGGAGGACGGCAGTGTCGACATCGTCGCCCGCGCGATGACCATCAACTGCGCCAGGTGGCAGCAGATCGACTTCTCCACGGAGTACTACCGCGCCGGCCAGAAGGTTCTCGTCGCCAAGGGCTCGCCGGCCAAGAGCATGTCGGACCTCAAGGGCAAGCGGGTATGTGCCCCCAACGGGTCCACCAGCATGGACAAGCTTCGCACGTTCCCCGGGCTCATCCCCGTAGGCTCTGACACCCACACCGGCTGCCTGGTGCTCTTCCAGCAGGGCAAGGTCGACGCGATCACCGGCGACGACACCATCCTTGCCGGGTTGGCCGCCCAGGACCCGTACGCCTTCGTGGTCAAGGCTCCGGCGTTCACCTCGGAGCCCTACGGCCTGGGCATCTCCAAAGACCATCTGGAGTTCGTCAGGTTCGTCAACGGCGTGCTGGCACAGATGCGCTCGAACGGGCAGTGGAAGACGTCATACGACGCCTGGCTGAGGGCCGCCCTGGGTCCGGCGCCGGCACCACCTGCCGCCGTGTACGGACGACAACCGTGATCGCATCAGCCGCGACTGCCATTACCCCGACGCCGCCGGGGCGAATCGGCGCTGCGATCACGCCCGAGGACGCCTTGCACTATCTCGAGACGCTCGGGGCCTGGCGCGACCAGCGCAGGGACGAGCTCAACCAGCTCGACCAGGCGGCCATGGCCTCCCCCGACGGTGACTCGGTCACCGGTCTGACGGGCGACGTCATGTTGTCGATGGCGTTGTGGAAGGCGGTCGCCGATCGGCATGACCTACTCATGGCTACGTGGGACTCCGGTCGGGTCGGGCAAGCCGAGCTCGAGCGCCTGTCCACCCTGATCTGGGGTCGCCTGGACGCGACCCTGGACCCACGCCTGGCCCAGCGACCCGACGTCCCCAGTTCCAGTGGTGCGCTGGCGGTGTCCCTGCCGGAGGCGATGCGGCTGTCCGACGCGCTGGCGGCATCACTGCGGGCGCGGCTGTCCCTGGACCCGGCTGACGCCGATGTGACCGATAGTCTGCGTCAGCTGCGGGCCCAGCTGGAACGGGTGCGCGACCTGGTGACCGCCGAGCCGCAGAACACCCGGGACGCGTTCTCCCACAAGCTGGCCAAGCTCGACGTGCATCTGGTCGAGATGGTCGACAAAGCCAAGCGAGGCGCCGACGTCGGCGGTCTTGTCGGACCCCTTGAGGCAGACGCGGCCCGCACCGAACGTGATCTCATCGTCGGTGCGGCCACCAGGGCCGAGGCTGCCCGCGACGTCGCCCGGGCGCGTCAGCTACGCGCCGAACTGGAGGCCCGAGGAGCCGCGATCCGCGATCTCGCCGCCTTGTGTGTGGCGACCGTGAACCCCGCTCCCAAGCTCGCCGTCCCTGATGTCGCGGCGCTTGGGCCAGTGCCTCAGACCGGTGCCGAGGTGGGCGCGTACCTCGCACGGATGGCAAGAGTCAGCCGTGCCCTGAACCTGGCTCACGCGGCATACGCCACGGCCCTTGACGAACGCAGCGAGCTGCGTGGCCGCTTGGAGGCCTACGCGGTCAAGGCAACCCGAGTCGCTGGCACCGGCGTGGCCACGGGGAAGAGTGCCGGCGACGCCATGGACGACCTGGGCGAGCTTTTTCGTCGGGCCGAGGAGGCCCTATGTGCCGAGCCCGCCGACATGGCCCGGGCCCGTGCACTGGTGGCAGCTCATCAGGCCTATCTCGCCTCACGCTCAACGCCCACCGGCATGACGAGAGGGACGATATGACCACCATCGCCTGTACTCAACCCGGATGCACGGGAACGATCTTGGACGGCTACTGCGACGTCTGCGGCTCTCCAGAGGGATCTGCCGGGGCCCCTGACATGTCCGCCGCGACAGCGGCGGGGGTCGGCGGGAGCGCGTCGACGGTGTCGCGAGCATCCAACAGGCTGGCCTCCACCGCTTTAGGGTCCGCACGCGCTCACGCCGGTTCCACCACGACCAGGCTCGGGACCTCCTCGAAGCGACTGCGCGGCGCACGGCTCGGCGCCGGCCTGACCACGATCCCGCCGGTCCCCGCGGTGGATGCGGCAGCCGCGATCATGAAGAACCCGGTGGTTCCGGAGGAGAAGCGCACGTGTCCCTCCTGCGGGTCGCCGGTGGGCCGCTCGCGCGACGGGCAACCGGGGCGCACCGAGGGTTTCTGCGCCAAGTGCCGCAACCCCTTTTCCTTCGTCCCCAAGCTCGCGCCCGGTGACGTCGTCGGCGGACAATACGAGGTCGCCGGATGCCTGGCACACGGCGGCCTCGGCTGGATCTATCTGGCGCGCGACCGCAACGTGTCCAACCGCTGGGTGGTCCTTAAAGGTCTGCTCAACTCCGGTGATGCCGACGCGCTGGCTGCGGCGATCGCGGAACGACAGTTTCTGGCCCAGGTCGAGCACCCGCTGATCGTCGAGATCTACAACTTCGTCACCCATGAGGGCGCCGGCTACATCGTCATGGAGTACGTCGGTGGCACCTCGCTGAAGGCTCTTCTCAAGTCCCGGATGCAGGCGGCCGGCGGCCGGTATGACCCGCTGCCGGTCGACCAGGCCATCGCTTTCATCGTCGAGATCCTGCCGGCCTTCCAGTACCTGCACGATCTTGGACTGGTCTTCTGCGACTTCAAGCCGGACAACAT
>DAITND010000188.1:0-5070 GCA_036834825.1 Dermatophilaceae bacterium | reverse complement strand
GGTGGCCGCCACCGGGCAGATCCCACGGCCACCACCGGGCAGGTCCGGTGACCGCCACCGGGCAGATCCCACGGCCACCACCGGGCAGGTCCGGTGACCGCCACCGGGCAGATCCCACTGTCCCTTGACGGCAGAGCGATCACGTTCAAGGCGTGCGGGCAGTTCCGCCGCGTCAACGGCCACTTGCCCCTTGGGCAGACTCGCCGTCTGACTCCGGCGCCGGAGATCATGAACACACGAGGTACCGAAAGGGGGTGAGAGTCGACTGCTACTCGCCGGCAGAGGAGACCAGATCGCCGCTCTCCCTGCCGACGGCGGCTGCCCCTGCGGGAGGCGTCCACTCCGGTGCCAGGGCTCGTCTCTGTTCGAGGTCACGAGTGGCGGAGTCCGCATCCGATGCACAGTGGTGGCAGGTCGCCCGGCGATAGAGCAGTTCGGCTCGCTCTGCGGGCTGGTCGTCTCCGAGGGCGTCGAGCACGTGCGTGTAGTCCAATACGGCTGCTGCCCAGTTGCCGGCGGCTTGATGCGCGATCCCGCGGTTGTACCTGATGGAGGGGTCAGCTCCTAGGCTGACCGCGCGGTCGAAGCTGGCGAGGGCCTGTTCGATCTTGCCTTCCTCGTACTGCAAGGCGCCCAGGCTTGCCCAGGCTGCGACAACTGCTGGGTCCAGTCGGATGGCGGCCTGCAGCTCGTCGTACGCCTCCGGGATCCGCCCAGATTCAGCCTCCGCCTGCCCGCGGAGGCAGTGCAGGTGTGCAGAGTCGGGGGCGAGCTGTAGGCCGGCCGCGCAGTCGTGTAGTGCCCCGTCTACGTCGCCGAGTTCCAGGCGCAGGCTCCCGCGGTTGAGGTAGGCGTCGACATAGTCCGGGTCCAGTTCGAGGACGTAGTCCAGGTCCGAGCGGGCGAGGGTGGCATCACTGAGTTCGAGCGCAAGGCTGGCTCGGTTGAAGTGTGGTTCGGGATAGGGGGGGCTGAGCCCGATGGCGGCCGCGTAGTCCGCCATCGCAGCCTCGGCGTTGCCCTGGGTGCGGTGCAGGGCGGCCCGCTCGAAGTAGTACTCGGAGTGGTGTGGATCGGCCTGGATCAACGTGTCGTAGGCGCCGATGGCGGCGGCGGGTTGGCGCATCGCAGCGAGCAGCTGCGCCTTGTTGTAGAGCAGCACGCTCTTGTGCAGCGTGTGCTGGCCCGGTTCCAGCTCTCGATCGAGACGGTCCAGGCCCGTCTGGACGAGGCGCAGGGACTCGTTGAGGTCACCGAGGTGCATCTCGATCAGCGCCAGGCCATTCTCGTTGAAGGTGGTGTTGAAGACCCGCTGCTCGGCCTCCGGCAGCAGTTGTGAGATACAGATGGCCGTGTTGATATGGGCTTTCGCCTTCTGGTGGTCTCGCCGTCGCTGGTCATAGAAGCGAGTCAGGAGCATGGCTCGCCCGTAGGCGGCTTGCAGGTGCACGCCCGCAGCGGTGCTGCCCGCGCAGGCCTCGTCGTAGAGCTGTTCGGGGCGGTCCGTCAGCCCCAAAGCGCTGAGGGCAGTGCACTCCTTCGCCGTGACAAGCCAGGACCGGTCCGGATCGGTGGTCCAGTCGAGCAGGGTGCGGCTGCGTGCTGCGAGGTCGAGCACGGCGGGGTAGAAGCCCATGAGGATGCAGTGTTCGAGTGCGAACAGGAGGGCGTCGACGCGGGCGCCGGACTGGTCGCTGCCGTGCTCGCGGTGGTAGGGGATCGCGCCCAGGCGCAGGGTCAGCTCATCACAGGAGTCCAGCACAGCAACGCGGCGGTCGTGCAGGGCGGCCCGGCGCGCGGGGGACAGCGCATCGTAAGCCGACCGAAGGCGCCGATCGTCGCTGGTGCAATCGTCAGACACGTACTGCCACGCGGCTGTCTCCGGATCCAGGTGCTCCGCCTGTTGCTCGGGCGGGACGATCCACTCGTCCGCATAGCGAGCCAGTGGCGAGGCCAGTGATTCGGGGAGGTCGGCACCGGTACCGACGACGAGGCGGATCCTGTGGGGGTCGAGACGACGAAGCAGAATCGCGATGAACTCCAGGTCGCTGGCGTCGGCGTCGTCGGCGTCGTCGATGACGACAGTCCGGGGACCACTGAGGCCTCGCTGGTAGCCACTGATCAGCTCGGTGAGGCCGTGCGCGATGCGGGTGGTGCGGGCGCGCGGGTAGAAGCGCGTGCGCTCGGCAGGAGCCGCGGTGGACGTCAGACTCTCGCGGGTGCCGGGCACCAGCTTGCAGAGCTCGGGAGAGACGACCCGGATCTCGGTGTCGTGACGCTCCACCAGGTCGGGGTGGTCGCGGACCAGTGCCGGAACCATCGCGCGGACCAGCTCGCCCGCTCCGCTATAGGGCCCGCGGCGCCGACTGTGTGCGCTGACCGCGGCCAGTGTCGGCGGTAGGTCCAGGCTGGCGATGAGATCGGCGCGCGCAGCAGCTATGCCGCCTCGCAGCCACAGGTGACGTTCGCCGGTCGGCTCAGACCGTGCGCCATCGGTGTCGGTTCTACTCGTCATGCTGGTGCCTCCTTGGTATGTCACGGTCCTGGTGTCGCGGTGTCTGGTGCCGTTCGCGCCACGCCAGCACACCGGCGAGCCCGAACTCGAAGAGTGTCAGGATGAGGACGACGGCCGCGTCCCAGAAGGTCGCTGTTGATGCGGCGGACCCGGTCAGGCGGTCGATCGTCATGGTGATGAACCGCCAGGCCAGCGGAAGCACTATCCCTGCTGCCATGGCAACGGACGCGACGTATCCCGACAGGAGTAAGGGTGCGTACCACCGGGCCGCAGCGCGATCGCGGCGGCTCCCCACGTTGTCCTCACGCACCTTCTCCCGCTTTCCCCATGCAGCGTTGAGCTGATTGAGCAGTACCTGCTTCGCAGCGCCGTGAAGGTCATCACAGCCGGTCAAGAGCACGACCAGGTGGTATAGGTCGGTACGCAGGTGGAGGAAGAACTGCCAGGCGATCCGGGGCAGCGTGGTGAACGCCAACGCAAGGCACAGGCCGCCGAGCAGCGACACCGTCCCGTCCTGGCGTCGCGTTGCCGCTGCTACCAGCGTGAGGCCGGAGACGGCAAGAACGTCCGCAAGCATGCCCGCGAGCATCGGCAGCGCCCGTTGTCGGCGCGGCACGGTCACCAGCCCGTCGAGTGCGGTCTCCACCACCGGGGTGAGGAACCGGTAGGACAGCCGGACCCTCGTGGTCAGCCCCAGTCGCCGGCCCGCGAGCACGTGGAACGCCTCGTGGAGGGCGATCAGCGGGGTCTGGCCGAACACCACGACCAGCTCAATGACCGCCAGGTAAGGGGAGAAGAAGACGTGGCTCGGCATGGGCGTCAAGCCGGAGTCGAGCACGCAGACCCAGACGGCCGCGAGGACGATGAGGGCGTAGCAGAGCCATGCCGCGTTCGAGAAGGCCGCCTTCCCCAGCGCCTGGCCGGGGACGTGAGTCCGCGGGGACACTGTTGACGCGTCATCCTGAGCCGCCGGGGGGTCCGTCGGCGCTCGGATGAAGCTCAGCTCATGGAGGACGGCGACGAATTCACCCAGGTCCACTCGCTCGCCGAACGTTTCGAAGTACCACTCTCCTGCGGCCTCAAGCCCCCGGCCGGCGACGAGTTCGCGCAGCAGAGCAGCCCCGTCGGAGGGGAATACCCCGTACGAGTCGATGTCTCGACGGCCGACGACAACCTCGTCGCCGTCGTCGAGAAACGTCAGGCTATGAAGCAGCAGCGGACGTTCGCCAAGCTCAGCCGTCATGCGCTCGCCCTCCTAACACGTGGGGTGCGGGGACCCGGGGCACGGTCCCCGGGTCCCCGCAGACATGCGGTCAGATGGCGGCCCGCCCGCCGCAGCAGCAACAGCCGTAGCAGTAGCAGGCCATCGCAGTGAGCCGGACCGTGCCGGGCTTGCGGACGACGATCTTCTTCATCGCTCTCACTTCCTCTCCGCGGAAATCTCGCGGTCAGTGTTGGGCCGCCGCGTCCGCTCCCGACCAGAGCGCCCAGACAGCTCGCTGATACGTATGGCGCGTGTCAAGGTCTTTGGACAGTTCCTAGCCGCTGCTGCTCTGCGCGTACGACCAGACCGCCGCCGAGGACGCCTGGCGGCGCATCTTCGCCTTCTTCGATCAACTGCTGGCGCCGGCCACCGAAAGCGGGTCCGACGCCGATTCGACCGACGGGTGACGTGCGGGCCTCGATCCCTCCTCGGCGGCCAGCGCGCAGGGGAGGGCGCTACTCCGGGATGGCTGGCTGATCGGTTGGGCCTGGACTCCTCCACCGTCACGGCCCTGGTGGACCGCGCATGGAGCCGGAGACAGAACTGACCGAGATCGTGGAGGAGAACGACATCAAGCTCGACCAGATCGATTCCCAGGTCGCGCTCCCAATGCCCGGGCACCGCCCCGGTCGGCGGCCTCAGCCGGCCGCTCGCTGATGTTCACCATCTCCGGGATCCGGTTCTTGCGCTGCCCAGGCTGACGCGACGGGCCAGCGTCCGCGATCAACCCGGAGAAGTCCTCGAACGGCCGGCCGACACCACTGGGTCTCGGTCAGCTCGACCACGGGGACCACGGCCCAGCTGGGCGTTCCTTGCCGCCCTCGGCCTGCCCGACGGCGGCCCCACCTTCGTCGGCGCCGCCGTCGGGCACGGCTTCACCAGCGAGCCGGTCAGCGTCGTCTTTCTTACGCTGGTGGCAGGCTCCCATCCTCTACGTCATCACCAGCTCATCACCGTCGCTGCTGTGTCGATGCCCTGCTCGAGCACCACGAAGTCGAGGTTGTGCTGCTCGAACCAGGCCGATAGGTCGAGCAGGTGCTGGTGGCTACGCCCGATGCGCCGCAGCCGGGTCACCACGACCTGGTCGCCGGGCTGGAGCCGGTCGAGCAGCTGGTCGAGCTGGGGTCGGGAGGCGAGCTTGCCGGAGATCTTCTCGATCACGATGTTCTCCGGCGCGATGCCGGCCGCCACCAAAGCGTCGTACTGGGAGGCGGCGTTCTGTTCCCGGGTGGACACCGGCTACGGCTACCAGACCTGGCGAGCCTTGATCGGCCTGCTCGTCATCCTCGTC
>DAITND010000187.1:0-5080 GCA_036834825.1 Dermatophilaceae bacterium | reverse complement strand
ACACGTCACCACACCCGAAGGCCCGTTCCAACAGGAACGGGCCTTCAGTGCAGACCCCCTCGGATGCTGCTAGCCCTTGGATGCAGTGGCCCATGGCGGGTATCGCGGGTCAATGTGGCTCCTCTGCTCGACCTGTGGGTCATTTCGTGGTCGCTCGGCCGGGTAGTGGTGGGCAGTAGCCCCCGAGGGCGAGCATGGCCAGGGCGATGAGGGCTTCGGGTTTGGGGAAGCCGAACGCGACTCGGGTCAGGACGCGGATCTTCGTATTGGTCGGTTCGACGATCCGGCCCCAACTCGTCGAAGAACATGCCCAGAGTGGCCTTGTCCAGGCCTTGTCCCGCCCCGACGCGGCCCAGATCAACCAGCGTGAGTCGTCGTCGACCACCGCCGTCAAATACCGGTTGCCCCGCTTGACCGTGCGCCAGGCGACCCGCATCAACTCACGCACCGCGCTCTTAGAAGCAGCGCACCGGCAACAGACCACGGTGTCATCGAAGGCGTACGCGTGCCCGGCACCATGACGAGCCCAGCCCGCAGCGGCAACCACCACCTCATGCCGTCTGCAGGACACCCGGGGAGCCTCGGCCTCCAACACCGCCTTGACCGTGCCCAGGTCCTACGCCCGCCACCGACCATCGCCACCGTCATAGCCTGGACAAGGCCGCCGGCACAGACCGCAACGACCCCGCGCACGCCTCGTGGGCCGCACCCGAGCCACCAACAGATCCTGCTCCTGGTCATACTCCAATGACTCGAACACCGTCCTCTCGACGCCCAACACGGCATTCCTAAGCTGAGATCGCGCACGCCGTTCTCCGCTCAAGCGTTCCGGACCTTAGACTGAGCCCAGAACCGAAAATGGAACGGCATGTTGCGCCTCAGGGCACGCTCCAAGCACCCACGGATCAGTCACAGGAGCCGTCAATGTGCCGTGATAGACCAGAGTGCATTGGGTGGTAACAGGTCCATCCCGTCGGGGTTGGCCAGGTACCCGGGCGCTTTGCCAGGCGTGCCTTTGTGGCCGTACTGCCAGACGACCCGGTTGGTCCGGGGATCGACCACGATGATGCGGTGGTCGGCGTCGTCGGTGGCGAAGACGTCGCCGTTGGGTAGCGGCAACGCGAGTGAGGTTCGGCTGAGCTGTGCGGCGCCCGTTGGGCGATACCTCCACAACGCCTTGCCGTTTCTGTTGAAGATGACGATCTGGCCCGGAGTGCTGAAATCCACGGTGAGATAGCGGCCGGCAGAGATCTCGTTGGTGTCCGAGGGGTAGGCAACCCCTGGAGGGTGGGTGCTCCATGCGACGGAACCGTTCAGGCTCATGGCGTCGACCCAGTCCCCGTTGATCTCGGTGACTAGGTAGCGTCCGTCGCGCATCGGAAAGACCCCGTTGGGGCTGCCGAAGTGAGCCGGCGGCTGGTGATAGCAGGATCCGGTGGTGCCCAGCTGTGCCGAGGGTTTGGATGCGCCCGGGCGGACGAAGAGCACTCGGCAGTTGCGGATGTCAGGAATCAGCAGCCGGCCATCGGGCAGGAGCATCGCGTCGTCCGGGTTCGACAGGTGCCCCACTCCCGAGCCGGCCCGCCCAGGAGAGCCATACCGATAGACGATGTGACGGGTGGCGATATCGATGATGCTGACCACCTGGTCCTCTTCCTGCGTGGCGATGATCTGCTTGCCATCCGGGGTGAAGAACACATCGTCAGGAAGTAAGAAGGTCTGGCCGGGCCTGAGATCCCCGGGCCGGGGGAACTCCCATAGCGTCCGACCCTGCGGGTCGATGATCACGAGGCGGTTGTTGTCTTCGTCCGCCACGATGACCGGCGCGGGAAGGACGGTCGGGTCCGACCCGTGGGCCAGAAAAGGTCCGGTAAGCGGGTGTAGCTGAGCGAGCGCGCCAGCGCTGGTGAGTGCGGCTGACGTCGTAGACGGCGTAGCCGGGCGCGAGGACCCTTGCGGCGATGCAGCCCGCGACGACGCTGAGACAGATGGGCTGGCCGAGTTACCACTGCACGCCGAGAGAAACAGCGCTGAGAGGACACCGGCCGCAACAGCGATCTCGACACGTGGTCGAGGCTTCATGAGATTCCTCCACTGGTTGGTCGCGCTCTTCCGATGGACTGCTACGTGGAACGCTAGCCGGAAGCGGGGCAAATATAGTCCAGGACCTGCACTCGAGATCACAGTGTTTTGAGCTTGTTCGGGGCAAGCGAACCCGTCGCAAATAGGGCTGTACGTTCTTCAGAACCTCGGCCATACCTGGACACCCAACAGCCGGACGGGAGGTCGGTGCGGTCGGACCGGACCATTTCGTGGCATAGGCTGAGCACGGCAATGACCATGGCGAGCACCCCGAGGGCTGATAGGACGAGGAGAGATCGACGTGGCGCCTGACTCCAATCGGCCTCAAATCCGCCGTCGGAATCCAGCCACGCGACTGTTCAGCCCAGCGTATGCCGTTGCGGCCGTGGCACTGCTGGTAGCCAGCTGCTCCGCGCCAACCGTCCCAGCCCCGGCCCGGTCGCAGTCATCACCACCCCCGACCGGACCGTCTGTGACCTCACCTGGTCGTACGAAGGTGGTTGCAGTCAGGTCCTCGATGGCACCGTTCACACTTCCGGAAGCGGTGTCGCGCCCGACCGTATTCGCAGCGAGTGAAGGGCTGCTTGTGATAGGTGGCCTGACCGCCGCCGACACCACAACGCAGGCAATCCTGCGAGTCGATCTTCACAGCGGCGCGGTGAGCCCGACAGGACAGTTGCCCGTCCCGGTACATGATGCTGCAGGCGCCATGGTGAACGGCCGGTATCTGATTTTCGGTGGTGGATCGACGGCGGTGACGAGTGCGGTCCAGGACGTGACGCCAGGATCTTCCCCACGGGTGATCAGCCACCTGCCGCAACCACGCGCTGACCTCGTCGCGGTCAGCGATGACGCAGCGGGGTATGTCCTGGGTGGGTTCGACGGTGCCCAGGGATCGACCACAATTCTGCGGACCCGGGATGGCAGGACATTTGACGTCGTGGGCGCTCTGCCAGTATCCGTGCGCTACCCAGCTGTCGCGGCCGGCGGCGCGTCGATTTGGCTCTTCGGCGGCGAGCACGCTGGGAGGCAGGTCACCGACGTTCAACGGATCGACCTGAGAACCGGCCGTGGAAGCGTCGTCGGACATCTACCGAGCCCACTGGCCCACGCCGGCGCCTTCACGCTGGGGGGCACTATCTTCGTCGCCGGCGGGCGCATGGGTGCTAGGGCGACAGACAGAGTGATGCGCTTCAACACCGCAAACCTGAGTTTCACCGCCGCTGGACACCTACCAGCCGCCCGGTCCGACTTTGGTGTCGTAGTGGTTGGCGGTATCGCTTACCTGGTGGGCGGCGAAAGTCCCAGGCCTGTGGACACAGTCATCCAGGTCCGTGCCCAAGCTGGAGGAACATCATGAGCGGTCAGCACCGACTAGCACCATCGCCGGAACTACGTAAGCACTGGCGGGTCATACGGGCGCTACTCGTCGCGCTTATTGCTGGTGTCGGCCTCGGATCCTGGTGGCTCATGACTGCGGCCGGTAATCCTGCGAAGCCGCCAGCAAAGGCCGGCGGGGTGGCATCTCACTGGCCGAAACTGGCCAAGGCCGCAACGAGCGTACCCCAACCGGGGGCACCAACCTCCGCCAGTGGGCCCAACGCGCTCACCGCCTCCGGTGCGGGCTGGCTCGCCCCCGGTTCGGACCCCTCCGTGCTGCCAGGGCCCCTGCTGATCGCAGACGGAGGTGGCAACCGGGTACTGATTATTGACCCCAACGGCCGGAATATGTGGCAGTTCCCCCGCCCCGGAGACCTGGCTGCAGGGCAAACCTTCAAGTCCCCCGAAGTCGCGTGGTTCAGCCCGGACGGCAAGCAGGTCCTCGCTGCCTCCGAGGACCACAGCGTCCTGTCCGTCATCGACATCGCCACCCACAAGATCGTCTATACCTATGGCAAAGCCGACGCCCCGGGGTCAGGACCCAACCAGTTGAACGGCCCTGACGGCGCGCTGATGCTGCCTTCCCGTGATCTGCTGGTCCCCGACGCCGCGAACTGCAGGATCATCATGATCCCCGCGGGCGGCCACGCGACCAGTGGACAACTGGGCCAAACCGGAACGTGCGTGCACAACCCGCCGCAGACCTTCGGCGATCCCAGCGGCCTCTTTCCGATGGCCAACGGCAACTTCGTGGTCACCGAGGGCAACGGCCACTGGGTCAGTGAGATGACCGTCGCGGGGAAGATCGCGTGGAGCGTGCAGGTGCCCAACGTCTCCTTCATCTACGGAACCTCTGAAGTCGCTCCTGACCAATACCTGACTGTCGATCAGGACCTCCCGGGCCAGGTCCTGACATTCGATCAAACGGGACGCGTGTTGTGGCGCTACGCCCCGACTGGAGATGCATCCCTGAACAAGCCGTCGATGGCGATCGCCCTGCCAAACGGCGACATCTTGGTGGGCGACAGGGGCAACCACCGCCTCATGGTTGTGGACCCCCGCACCAACTTCATCATGTGGCAATACGGTCACACCAAAGTCGCTGGCAGCGGCATAGGATTCCTGAACGGCCCCACCGGCATGGACCTTTACCCACCGTACTCAATGACGGCCAGAAAGGCTGTCGGGCTTTGAGCAGGACTGCCAGCCACGACCATCCGATCGTGTTCGCGAGGCGAGGTGTCTCGGGTAGGTGGGAGTTGGCTGTGGCGTCACGCAACAGGAACGGCTGCCCAATCCTGCCTTGATCGATCTCAGCACTGTTGGGCGCAGAGTCTCCTCCACGGCCCGCGTTGCGACGATCTCATCGTTGAGCCGAAAGCACTGTCGCAGGGTCATTCATGCTCGTGACCTCGCGGTGGTCCGTGAACGACAAACGGCATGTCGACGCAGACTCATCTACGCTCCACACCCCGCTCAAGAGCGAAGGACAGATTGAACTCCGCGACCATGGGTGCCATTCCTCACTGACGCACATTCGAACCGCGAGCAGCTGACGAGCGGAACCTAGGACCTCAGGAGAGTCGTGGGCTCAGACATTCTGGGTGGAAATGGACAG
>DAITND010000186.1:0-5083 GCA_036834825.1 Dermatophilaceae bacterium | reverse complement strand
CGAAGGGGTACCAACCGATGCTTAGTGATGTGTCCCTGCGGCAGGCCCCTTGGTCCCAAGAGGTGGCCCTGGAGACGATCGGTGCGCACGCCGCGCAGCGCGGACCATTGTTGCCGGTGTTGCATGCTCTGCAGGAGAGGTTCGGGTTCGTCGACGCGCGTGCGGTTCCGTTGGTCGCGAAGGCGTTGAATGTTTCGCGCGCGGATGTGTATGGGGTGTTGACTTTTTATTCGGACTTGCGTTCGAGTCTGCCGGGCAGGGTGCGGGTCCAGGTCTGCCGGGGCGAGGCGTGTCAGGCGGTGGGTGGCCATGCTCTGGCTGAGCATGCCACCCGGTCTTTGGGTGTCGACTTCGGTGGGACGGCGGTTGATGGGTCGGTCACTCTTGATGAGGTCTTTTGTCTGGGCAACTGTGCGCTCGGGCCGACGGTTACGGTCAATGGCCGGTTGCGCGGCCGGGTCCACAGCGCCGAGCTCGACGCGTTGGTCGCTGACGGCGGTGTGGTCGCGTGAGTACGGTCTATGTCCCTGGGGATTCCTCGGCTCGTTCGGTGGGTGCGGACGAGGTCGCGGCGGCTATCGAGGCGGAGGCGGTTCGTCGGGGCGTGGTCGTGCAGGTCGTGCGTAATGGTTCGCGCGGGATGATGTGGCTTGAGCCGCTGGTCGAGGTGGTGACTGCGAACGGCCGGGTCGCTTACGGCCCGGTGACACCGCGGGACGTCGCGGCTCTGTTTGAGGCGGGTTTCCTGGGTGGGGGGGCCCATGAGCTGGGCCACGGCGACACTGATCAGATTCCTTGGCTCGCGCAGCAGGATCGGTTGACCTTCGCCCGGGTCGGTGTTGTTGACCCGTTGTCCGCCCAGGACTATGAGGGCCATGGGGGGCTTGTCGCGTTGCGTCGGGCGTTGGTGATGACGCCGGCCCAGATTTGTGAGGAGGTCACCGAGTCGGGTCTGCGGGGGCGTGGTGGTGCGGGTTTCCCGGTCGGGGTGAAGTGGCGCACGGTCCTGGACGCGGTGGATTTGCCCAAGTTCGTGGCTTGTAACGCCGATGAGGGCGACAGTGGGACTTTCGCTGACCGGATGCTCATGGAGGGCGACCCGTTCATGCTGATCGAGGGGATGGTCATCGCCGGGATCGCGGTGGGCGCCCATGAGGGCTTCGTGTACGTCCGTTCGGAGTATCCCGACGCGGTTGCCGCGGTGGCTGCTGCTATCGCGGCGGCGTACAAGGCCGGCTGGCTCGGTCCGCGGGTTCTGGGTAGTGACTATGGGTTCGATCTGGAGATCCGGGTCGGTGCGGGCGCCTACATCTGTGGTGAGGAGACCGCGATGTTGGAGAGCCTGGAGGGTAAGCGGGGCGTGGTCCGGGCCAAGCCGCCGTTGCCGGCGTTGGAGGGGTTGTTCGGTAAGCCGACGGTCGTCAACAATGTGTTGTCGCTGGCTAGTGTCCTGGTGGTCTTGGCCCGGGGGGCGCAGTTCTACCGTGACTTCGGTGTCGGTCGTTCACGCGGCACCCAGGTCTTCCAGCTGGGGGGCAACGTCGGCCGTGGCGGGATCGTCGAGACGGCTTTTGGGATCACTTTGGGTCAGATGCTGGAGCGGTTCGGCGGGGGCACCGCTTCGGGCCGCCCGATCCGGGCCGTTCAGGTTGGTGGTCCGCTGGGGGCCTACCTGCCGCCTGCCAGGTTCGACCTGCCGCTGGACTACGAGGCCTTCGCGGCGGCGGGGGCGATGCTCGGCCACGGGGGGATCGTGGTCTTCGACGACACCGTTGACATGGCGGTCCAGGCTCGCTTCGCCATGGAGTTCTGCGCTGCTGAGTCCTGCGGTAAGTGCACCCCGTGCCGGGTGGGTGCTGTTCGTGGTGTCGAGGTGATCGACCGGATCGTGGCCGGCCGGGATGTCGCAGCAGGGGTGGTCCTGTTGGAGGATCTGTTAGAGCTGATGGCCGAGGGTTCACTGTGCGCCATGGGTGGACTGACCCCGATGCCCGTGCGTAGCGTGCTCCAGTACTTCCCTGAAGACTTAGACCGATCAGAAGGTAGCCGCCCATGACTTTGCTTCAGGAACGTGACTATGGCACGCCGGCTCGACCCGGCGCGGCGCAGGTCCAGGTGGAGATCGACGGCGTGGCGGTGAGCGTGCCTGCTGGGACGTCGGTTATGCGGGCGGCCGTGCTGGCTGGGGTCGAGATCCCGAAGCTGTGCGCGACGGACTCCCTGGAGCCGTTCGGCTCTTGTCGGCTCTGCCTGGTCGAGATCGATGGCCGTAAGGGCACCCCGGCGTCGTGCACCACCCCGTGCGGCCCGGACATGGTCGTGGCGACCCAGTCCCCTCGTTTGGAGCGGCTGCGCCGCGGGGTCACGGAGCTTTACCTGTCCGACCACCCCCGCGATTGTCTGAGCAGCCAGACCCACGGCGAGTGCGAGTTGGCGGCGATGGCGGCGACGGTGGGGCTGGGCGAGGTGCGTTACGGCTTCGAGGGCAAGAACCACCTCGACGCGCACAAGGATGAGTCCAACCCCTACTTCACCTTCGATGCCGCGGAGTGTATCGCGTGCTCGCGTTGTGTCCGTGCCTGTGACGAGGTGCAGGGCACGTTCGCGCTGACCATCGCCGGTCGTGGTTTCGACTCGAAGGTGTCGGCCTCTGCGGGGGAGTCGTTCATGGCTTCGGAGTGTGTGTCGTGCGGTGCGTGCGTGCAGGCCTGCCCGACCTCGTCGTTGCAGGAGAAGACGGTTATCGAGCTGGGCCCGCCGCAGCGCACGGTGCTGACTACCTGTGCCTACTGCGGTGTCGGCTGCTCGTTCAAGGCCGAGCTGATCGGCGACGAGGTCGTCCGGATGGTGCCTGCTAAGGACGGTGGGGCCAATGAGGGCCATTCGTGTGTGAAGGGCCGGTTCGCGTGGGGTTACGCCTCTCACCGTGACCGCCAGCTGTCCCCGATGGTGCGCGAGTCGATCACCGACCCGTGGCGCACGGTGTCGTGGGAGGCGGCTATCGGCTATGCGGCGTCGCGGCTCGCCGCGATCCAGGCTGAGCACGGCGTCGGGTCCATCGGGGGGATCACTTCCTCGCGTTGCACGAACGAAGAGGTCTTCGTGGTGCAGAAGATGATCCGGGCGGGGTTCGGTAACAACAACGTGGACACCTGCGCCCGGGTGTGCCACTCCCCGACCGGTTACGGGCTGAAACAGACCATGGGCACCTCGGCCGGCACCCAGGACTTCAAGTCGGTCGAGCAGGCTGACGTGATCGTGGTGATCGGGGCCAACCCCACCGACGGGCACCCGGTGTTCGCCTCCCGGTTGAAGCAGCGTTTGCGTAAGGGCGCCGAACTGGTGGTCATCGACCCGCGCCGGATCGATCTGGTGCGTAGCCCGCACGTGCAGGCGGCGCATCACCTGCAGCTGCATCCGGGCACGAACGTCGCTATCGTCAACGCCCTGGGCCACGTCGTGGTCAGCGAGGGGCTGGTCGACCGGGGGTTCGTTGCTGCGCGGTGTGAGGCCGACTCCTTCGCGCAGTGGCAGGACTTCATCGCCCGCCCCGAGAACAGCCCGGAGGCCACCGAGCAGATCACCGGCGTGCCGGCCGAGCAGGTTCGGGCTGCGGCGCGGCTGTATGCCAGCGCGCCCAACGCGGCGATCTACTACGGCCTGGGGGTGACCGAGCACAGCCAGGGCTCGACGATGGTCATGGGTATGGCGAACCTCGCGATGGCCACCGGCAACATCGGCCGCGAGGGTGTGGGCATCAACCCGCTGCGCGGGCAGAACAACGTGCAGGGCTCCTGCGACATGGGCTCGTTTCCCAACGAGCTGCCCGGGTACCGCCCCGTGGGCGACGACACCGCGCGCCAGGTCTTCGAGCAGCTGTGGGCGCGCACCCTGGACCCCGAACCGGGGCTGCGGATCCCGAACATGTTCGATGCGGCCATCGCCGGCACCTACCGCGGCATGTTCATCCAGGGTGAGGACATTGCGCAGTCCGACCCGAACGTCAAGCACGTCAAGGCGGCCCTGGCATCCCTGGACCTGCTCATCGTCCAGGACCTGTTCCTGAACGAGACCGCAGCGTTCGCCCACGTCTTCCTGCCCGGGACCTCGTTCCTGGAGAAGGACGGGACGTTCACCAACGCCGAGCGGCGGATCAACCGGGTCCGCCCGGTGATGGAGCCCAAGTGCGGCAAACAGGAATGGCAGGTTGCCTGCGATCTGGCGACCGCCATGGGCTACCCGATGCACTACGACGACGGCGCTCAGATCATGGACGAGATCGCCGCGACGACCCCCACCTTCGCCGGGGTCTCCTTTGCCAGGCTGGACGAGGCGGGCAGCCTGCAGTGGCCGTGCAACGCCGCGGCTCCCGGCGGCACCCCGACCATGCACGTGGAGGAGTTCGTCCGTGGCAAGGGGCACTTCGTGGACACGCCCTTCGTGCCGACCGACGAGCGCACCAGCCGCAAGTTCCCGCTGGTCCTGACCACGGGGCGGATTCTGTCCCAGTACAACGTGGGGGCACAGACGCGCCGGACGGCGAACGTGGCGTGGCACGGCGAGGACGTCCTGGAGATCCACCCGCACGACGCCGAGGAACGCGGCATCATCGAGGGCGCCGCGGTGGCGATCACCAGCCGCGTGGGCCAGACGGTGCTGCGGGCCCGGATCGCCGACCGGATGCCGCAAGGAGTCGTCTACACCACGTTCCACTACCCCGCCAGCGGTGCGAACATCGTGACCACGGACAACTCCGACTGGGCCACCAACTGCCCCGAGTACAAGGTCACCGCAGTCCAGGTGATGCCGACCTCGCAGGCACCCGCCGGCGACGAGTCGCTCCAGGAGCAGGCGCCCCTGCAGCTGGGACTGGTGCCGCGATGAGCAACCCCGCCGCCCTGGTAGGCATGGTCAACCAGATCGCCGCGAACGTGGCCCACTACCCCCGCGACCAGGCGGTAGCCGAGATCGCCGCGCACCTACGCTCGACCTGGGCACCGTCCATGCGCGCCGACCTCGTCGCCTACCTCGACCGCGATGGGCCCGACCTGACCCCTCTGGCTGCCGCGGCCGCCGAGTCGTT
>DAITND010000185.1:0-5087 GCA_036834825.1 Dermatophilaceae bacterium | reverse complement strand
ATAAGGGATGTCACGCGGCCGGGTGCAGACCCGACCCTTGAGTGTCATGGAGAGCCCTCGGCTGGGCCCGCGCCGCAGCGGTCTCGTCGGCGGTCACGACGTGTACCACCCGGCCACCGAATGCGTCCGACGCGACGCGGTCGACCGCGAGGCCGCCCAGGTCGAGCAGACGCGAGGCGTCCGATACCAGATCCTTTTGAACATGGGGAATTCGCGTACGCTGAGACAAGCCCGTGGCCTCACTTTGATCATGAATACTGTCTTGACAACAGCCATGATCACGAGGTCAGGGGCGTCCTACGTCAGCGCCCTCGACCCGAGTTGCCCCGTTAAGTCTGAAGAGCCGTCAAACCGGCTGTCTGCGGCTGTTCGCGAGGAATACGCCGGGAAGTTACGGCCACGTCCGGCTCTTCGACAGCCGCGGTCAGCGCCAACGCCGCCTCGATGCGCGCGTTCGCGACCTCGTCTTGGCCATAGACGCACTTGGCGTAGACCCTGAGGAGGACATTCACGCTGTGCCCGGCCCACTCGGCGACCTGGGTCGGCGGGACCCCGGCATTCAGCCAAGTCGAAACGGCTGCGTGGCGCAGGTCTTACGGGTGCTTGGCCAGCGGCGAGGCGTACTCGGTATCCAGAACTCCGGACATGGTGAGAACATTCAGTTAATCGGAGAAGCCCGCAAACACCGTCATCTGGCCAAGCCGCGTTGTATCGCTGCAGGTCAACGGCTTGCAGGGTCTCAAGTCGAGTTGTGACAGGTGGCCGTGGGCGCCGATTGCGCCGCCAAAGCTCACAGCGTTGTTCTCACGTGCCGCTGTACTTCGAGTATCCAGGATGCGCGAAAACCGTTGCGAGACAACAGACATGGCCGGCCGGCCCGCCGCCTATGTCCGGAGTTCTGGTATCAGTGAGAGCGGCAGCACGCGCCGCAGATCCGCCATCCGCAGGACTTGACGGAATGCCGCCTGGGTGCGAGCCGCTGCCGCGAGCAGAGTCACTCCCGCCAGGACCACAGCCCAGGACTCCAGACACGGCGTCATAATTCGTGAGTGTTCAGGGCGAGTTTTGACCTCGCAGGAGCGGTGCCGGGGTAGCGGGTTTGGTCGTCGGTCAGGACCTCACACCGTGCTGAGCAGCGGTTATGGCCCGTCCGTTGGCAATTGAACCGCCTTGATCGCCGTCGTTCGCTGTCTCATTATTGGACTTCACCATCACATCAATTTTGGCGCACCCAAGGCGAGAAGCAGCCGTCCCATAGCTACAAACAGCCAGGTCAAACGGTCAAGGCTGCCGGCTTGGCGCGCACCATGTCCGGAGCCCTGCAGCCAGGGTCAATAGGTGTATTTGGCTGCTCACGACCAGCACGCCCAGCGCGGCGGCCGTGGCCACCGTTGACACCACCAAGGCCGACGCACCGGTCGCCGGGCGCGTCTCGGGCATCGCCGCTCTGGGTGACCTGCACAGATGTCGAGGGTGGGAGTAGGCAATGGTCAAGGACTTTCGCACTGTTGCGATTGAGGATCTGGACTTCCACCGGGCCGGACCCAGTTCTTAGGCCGGGGGCAGGCCCTGCTGCTGATCCATCATGTCGCTCATCACGGCCCGGATGAACTCGTCGGCCTCAGCGGTCAAACCGCCGGATACGCCGCCGTAGATCGCACCGCTCTGGGCAGGGGCATCACGATTCGCATGCGCGTACTGGACGGCGGCATCGAGGTCGCTGGCCCACGTCTCGACCACGCCGGACCGGGTCTGGGGCCTGGTCACCGCCATGTGGATTGCGTTCGGGTACTGCAGGCCGTTCATCCGCCATCCACTCGCCCGCAGCGCGTCGTTGACGTGATAGATGTCGAAGTCGTCGGACGTGAACGCGAACAGAAAGCTCGGCTCGCCGATCAGTCGCAGTTCCGGATGGCTGCGCACTGCGTCCTGCATGGCGTGCGACGTGTCGAAGATGTTCTGCGCGAAGCGCAGATACCCCTCTCGGCCGGTGGCTACCATCCCCGCCCACGTGGCCGCGAGCAGGCCGCTGGAGCGTGACCCGTCGATACCCGGCGAGCAGTACTTGCCGCCTGTCCACCCTGTCTGGAAGAAGTACTGGCTGTTGCGCAACGCCCGGTCCCTGAACAGCAGAAGCGATGTGCCCTTCAGGCCATAGCCGTACTTGTGGGTGTCGGCGGAGATCGTGGTGACGCCGGGGACCCTGAAGTCGAACTTTGGGATCGGGAAGCCGAGCTTCTCACCGAACGGAAGGATGAACCCCCCCAGGCAGCCATCGACATGAAGGCCGACACCACGCGAGAGCGCCAACTGTCCGAGCGCGGCAATGTCGTCGATCGTGCCGTAGCCGTAGTTCGAAGCCGAGCCGAGGATCGCGATCGTCTGCTCATCGATGAGCCCTGCTACCGCTTCCAGGTCGACCTGCGCCGTCGCCGGTACGATCGGCGCGATGCGTAGTTCGATACCGAGCAGGTGGCAGGCCTTGTCGAACGCGGGGTGGCCCGTCTCCGGCTTGACGAAGTTCGGCGAGGTGATCCCCCGCGTGGCCCTGGCGTGCTCGCGGTAGGACAGCACCGCGTGCAGGATGCTCGTGCTACCGCCGCTCGTGATCATCCCGACCGGATCCCCTTCGTCGATCGCCTCGGCGTTGAACAGATCGAGACCCATCGCGATGATCTCGCCCTCGAATCGGGTCGCGCTCGGGCACACATCGCGCTGCAGCGCGTTCATGTGCCCGTACAGGCCGAACGCCTCCGACATGAAGGCATAGTGGGCCATGTCGCCGCAGTAGAACGAACCGCTGGCCTTGCCCGTTTGCCAGAACGAGTCCTCCTCTGTGGCCATCTCGCGCAGCTCGGCGAGGACGGCTCCGCGGTCGCGGCCTTCGATCGGTAGCCCGTGCAGGACCGGATACCGATCGGCATACGGATAGCTACTCATGTCTGCGAGCCTGGCACATGTGCGACATGATGGACACCCATGAACCAGCGCTGGTACCTCGCCATCGACCTCGGCACGGGCGGGACAAAGGTTGGCGCCGTCGGAGAAGACGGGCGTGTCCTGCGTGCTGCGTTCTCCTCCGTCGACACCGACCTCACCGATGACGGGGGTTCCGAACAGGACACCGAGCAGTGGTGGACTGGTGCGGTCCGTTCGATTCGCGAAGTCGTGGCAGCACTCGATGAGCCCGGCGGATGTGCCGGAATCGGGATCACTGGACAGTGGGGTTCCACTGTCGCCGTCGGCAGCGACGGCATCGCGCTTGCGCCCTGCGTGCTCTGGTCGGACCACCGCGGCGCGCGGTGGTCGAAGAAGATCACCGGCGGAAGGGTCAGTGTGTCGGGTTACGCGCCGGCCAGGATCGTGCAATGGCTGCGCCTCGCAGGCGGCGCTCCGAATCCGAATGGCGCCGACCCGACCGGCCATGCGCAGTTCCTGCGGCACCAACGGCAAGAGGCGTATCGGCGCGCCGCGGCGCTCATCGAGCCGGTCGATTTCGTCGGTCTCCGCCTGACCGGACGGATCGCGGCAACACCCGCTTCGATGATCGCGTCGTGGCTCACCGACAACCGTCCCGGTGCAGAGGTGGCATACAACGCCACGTTGATCGAGCTCGCCCGCCGAGACCGGGCCAAACTGCCCGACCTGATCGCCACCGGTTCGGTTCTCGGCACGCTGCTGCCCGACGTTGCCGCCGAGTTGGGCCTGCCGGTTTCCACGCCCGTGGTGTGCGGCGTGCCCGATCTCCACACCGCTGCCATCGGTGCCGGAGCGGTCGCCGACTTCGCCGGACACATCGCGATTTCGACGACCGCGTGGGTCTCCGCGCCGGTGCCGTTCAAGAAGACCGACATCTCCTATCAGATGGCGTCGATTCCTGGGTTGCGCGCAGGCTCGTACCTCATCGCCAACAACCAAGAGACCGGCGGCGGCGTACTGCGGTGGCTACGCGATGCGGTGCTCACCGGTGACGACTACACCACGCTCACCACTGAGGCCGCCACCGCTGCGCCGGGCAGTGGCGGCGTCATCTTCTGCCCGTGGCTCAACGGTGAGCGGTCGCCGGTGTCGGACGAGAACCTCCGAGCCAGCTTCCTCAACGTCTCGATCGCAACGACCCGTGCGGATCTGATCCGGGCAGTGCTCGAAGGCGTGGCCTATAACGCACGATGGCTACTGGAGGCCACCGAGAAGTTCGCCGGACGGCCACTCGACGGACTGCGACTGCTCGGAGGCGGGGCCACATCGGACGTGTGGTGCCAGATCTACGCCGACGTCATCGGCCGTTCGATCCATCAGGTTGCCGATCCCGTCAACGTCAACCTACGCGGCGCGGCATGGTTCGCCGCGCTGCATCTCGGACATCTGACACTCGACGAGATCGCTGCACGGGCGCCTACGGCACGGGTGTTCGAACCAGCCGCGGACACGGCGCCGACGTTCGTCAGGTCGTACTCGGAGTTCGTTCGACTGGCAAAGGCCCAGCGTCAGATGTACCGGCGCCTGAACTCACCTCGAGCACGCTGACCACCACCATGGCGACGTGGTCACTCAGCAGCGTGGATCAGTAAGGAGCCGCAGCGTGGTCTTCTTGCGTTTTGCGGAGAATTATGAGCGTGGCCGGCTTGTTCGACGCAAGATAACTGCGAGAAATCCAGGACAGCGATCAAGACGGACACCCCAAAGCCACTACTGACCCGCGCTCCCAATGAGGCCAGCGTCGAAGCGCCGAGGTGCTGCTCGCCTTGTCTGGGTGATTCGCCGTATGATCCCAAGATCATGTGTGATCGGTACAACGAGGATCTGCGCCTCGCCCATGTACTGGCCGACGACGCTGACTCACTCGCCATGTACAGATTTCGTGGCGCTAGACCTCAAAACCTCCACCAAGAGCGCGCGCAGTGAGGTCGTCGAGTCCTAGGTGATTGGCATGTGTTCATTGTGATCTCTTGGCTCATTGTGGTTGCGGCTTCGGTTCTATTC
The DNA here is from genome assembly GCA_036834825.1 of Dermatophilaceae bacterium. Lineage (GTDB taxonomy): Bacteria > Actinomycetota > Actinomycetes > Actinomycetales > Dermatophilaceae > UBA4719. The sequence continues at coordinate 104 of DAITND010000185.1, read as the reverse complement.
GGGTTCTCTGCGTGACATGGCCGCCCCCACACAGGCGCTGAGGCGCACTCGACTCGCCGTCGCCGCCGGGTTCTTCCTGCAAGGCCTCGTCTTTGCCGCGATCG
>DAITND010000184.1:0-5104 GCA_036834825.1 Dermatophilaceae bacterium | reverse complement strand
ATCAGCACTGTTTCTTTCCTTCCCACGGGCGACCGCTATTTGACGCCTCGTGATGGCGCGGGACACGACTCCCGCGACCGTCGCACCTCTGTCCGTGCAGACGATCCTGTCAAACTCCGTTTGCCGGGCGGCTGGCTTCCCAGCCACCCAGCATACGGGTGCTCAGCTCTTCGAGTAGAGCTCGACGATCAGCTGCTCCTGGACCTGCGTGTCGATGACCTGACGCGCGGGCAGGGAGTGAATCAGGATGCGCATCTGCGTCGGGATGGCTTCAATCCAGGCCGGCACGGAGCGCTCGCCGGCCTGTGCGCGAGCGACAACGAACGGTGTCATCTCTACGGACTTGCCACGAACCTCGATGATGTCGTGCTCGGACACCCGGAAACTGGGGATGTCCACCTTGTGTCCGTTGACCACGAAGTGGCCGTGACGTACCAGCTGGCGAGCCATGTCGCGGGAGGCGGCGAAGCCCGCCCGGTACACGACGTTGTCCAGCCGGGTCTCCAGGATGCGCAGCAGGTTCTCGCCGGTCTTGCCGGGGCGACGGTGCGCCTCCTTGAAGTAACCGCGGAACTGCTTCTCCAGGACGCCATAGATGCGGGCGGCCTTCTGCTTCTCACGCATCTGAAGCAGGTACTCGCTGTCCTTGGTCCGGGCCCGGCCGTGCACGCCCGGTGGGTAGGGGCGAAGCTCGATCGGGCACTTCGGGGAGTCGCACTTGGCCCCCTTGAGGTACAGCTTGGTCTTCTCGCGACGGCAGCGCCTGCAGTCAGCACCGGTATAACGCGCCATAAGTCTTTATCTCCTCTTGCTGCGCGTGGTCAGACGCGGCGACGCTTGGACGGGCGGACGCCGTTGTGCGGCGTTGGGGTCACGTCACTGATCGCACCGACCTCAAGGCCGGTAGCGGTCAGTGAGCGGATTGCGGTCTCGCGACCGGAACCCGGTCCCTTGACGAAGACATCAACCTTGCGCATGCCGTGCTCCATAGCCCGCCGCGCGGCGGCCTCAGCGGCCATCTGCGCAGCGAACGGGGTCGACTTGCGCGAACCCTTGAAGCCGACCTGGCCGGCTGACGCCCACGCGATCACGGCACCGCCGGGATCGGTGATGGACACGATGGTGTTGTTGAACGTGCTCTTGATGTGAGCATGCCCATGGGCAATGTTCTTCTTCTCCTTGCGGCGCACCTTCTTGGCGCCCGCAGCCGTACGGCTCTTCGGAGGCATTGGCTGGTTTCTCCTACTTAGACAATAGAAAAGCGGGTAAGTGGTCCGAACTCGATCGCTCGCGGATCACTGGTTGATCGTGATGATCGAATGGGACTACTTGGCAGCCCTCTTCTTGCCGGCGACGGTGCGCTTGGGGCCCTTGCGGGTACGCGCGTTGGTCTTGGTGCGCTGACCGCGAACTGGAAGACCGCGACGGTGACGGATGCCCTGGTAGCTGCCGATCTCAACCTTGCGGCGGATGTCGGCGGCCACCTCACGACGGAGGTCACCCTCGATCTTGAAGTTGCCTGACAGGTAGTCGCGGAGCTTGACCAGCTCCTCGTCACCAAGGTCCTTGACACGAGTGTCGGGGCTGATGCCCGTCTCGGCCAGTGCCTGCTGCGCGCGGGTGCGACCCACGCCGAATACATAGGTAAGTGCGATCTCGATGCGCTTTTCGCGCGGGAGGTCGACACCAACAAGACGTGCCATCTTGTGCGGTTCTCCTGATCATTGCGGAGGTCTGAAGCAACACCGTTCTCGAGAAGCGGTAACTGTGCTGTGCTCTCGAGTCCCCAGCCTCCTGCCGGGGGTGACGTCCTGTGCTGGAACCGCCTGGGCGGCTCGGCCCACAGGGGCCGGGTGCTGCTTTCGTACTATTTTCGCGTGCCGTCAAGAAACGCGCGACTCGTGCTGGTGGATCAGCCCTGACGCTGCTTGTGACGCAGGTTCTCGCAGATCACCATGACCCGGCCATGACGGCGAATCACCTTGCACTTGTCGCAGATCTTCTTGACGCTCGGATGAACCTTCATCTGCCTGCTGTCTTGATCGGGCTCTTCGTGAGCGGTCCGCGGGTGCGAGCCGTTCGTGAAAAGCCAGTCGGAGTGGTTACATCTGTGGACTTTGAATCCCTTTTGGACCCGGTCCACAGACCGCGCCCAAACGTTCAGCGGTAACGGAAGACGATGCGGCCGCGCGTCAGGTCATACGGACTGAGCTCCACCACCACACGGTCCTCAGGGAGGATCCGGATGTAGTGCTGACGCATCTTGCCCGAAATATGAGCGAGGACCTTGTGGCCGTTGGTGAGCTCCACACGGAACATAGCGTTCGGCAGAGCCTCCACGATCACGCCCTCGATCTCGATGACACCGTCCTTCTTCGCCATGTCCTCCGCATTCCATGAACGGTCACACCCTTGTTGGGCGTGACGGGTGTCCTACAGGTGTTTCCTATTGCCTGGCGCACGTGTGACGACGACCTGCACCACCACAACCAGCCGCGGGGGTGTGCAGGAACAAGATGCTCATGAGCCGCCGCACAAGACTACGTCATGACCCCAGAGTGAGTGAAATCGTGGTGGACATCGTCGTGTCGTCGCCCAGGCAGGTCAAGCCAACGGGGCGTACACCGCGCCAAGGGCTCCCAGCCGCTCCCGGCCACCGTCCAGCGCGGTCAGCACCCAGATTCCGGCATCAGTGACAGCCACGGAGTGCTCCCAGTGGGCGGCCCGCGAGCCGTCGCGGGTCACCACGGTCCATTCATCCGGCAGGACATCGGTCTCCGCAGAGCCCAAAGTGATCATCGGCTCAATGGCCACGGTGACCCCGGACCTCACAATCGGACCACGGTCCCGGACACGATAGTTGGGCACCTGCGGGTCCTGGTGCATCTCGGTGCCTATGCCGTGACCTACGTAGTCCTCAACGATCCCGTAGGTGAGGCCGTCGGCACCAGTGGCGTCCACAATGCAGTCCTCCACAGCCCCGCCCACTTCGTACAGCGGAGCGCCCACGGCCAGCGCGGCGATTCCGGCCCACATCGAGGCCTGGGTGGCGTCCATCAGGGCTAGGTCACGGTCAGACCCGGCCTCACGCCCACCGACGATCAGCGAGATCGCCGCGTCGCCATGCCAGCCGTCCACGATCGCGCCACAGTCGATCGACACAAGGTCGCCTTGGCGCAAGGTCCGCGATCCCGGTATTCCGTGGACCACCTCGTCGTTGACGCTGACACACAGGCTGCCGGTGAAGCCGTGGTACCCAAGAAACGAGGGCGTCGCGCCCCTGCTTCGGATGTACTCCTCGGCGGTCCTGTCAAGGTCACCGGTGCTCATCCCATCGTTTGCCTGGCCGCGCATGAGCTCCAGCGTCTCGGCCACCACCACCCCCGCCACCCGCATCTTGCGAATCTGATCGGGGGTCTTGACGTCGAGGCCCTTACGACCGAACACCGGGTCCCCTCAGCTCTGGAAGGCCGCGAGGACCGCTTGGATGCGGCTGGCGACCTCATCCATCTCGCCCATGCCGTCAACCTGGTGCAGGAGGCCGCGCTGACGGTACAGGGCCGCAAGAGGCGCCGTCTCCTCGTCGTAGACCGTCAGCCTGTGCCGGATGACATCTTCGGTGTCATCGGCGCGGCCATCGACCTCAGCGCGGTTGAGTAGACGCCTGACCACCTCATCGGTGTCGACGGTCAGCTCAAGTACGGCATCCAGCGACGTCCCCTGAGCGGCCAGCATGTCATCCAGCTCGGTGACCTGGGCCTTGGTGCGAGGGTAGCCATCGAGCAGGAACCCTGCGGTGGCATCCGGTTGGTCGAGGCGGTCACGCACGATGGCGTTGGTGACCTCGTCGGGCACATAGGCGCCCGAGGCGAGGATGTCCTTGACCTGCAGGCCCAGCGCCGTCTCGTTCTTGATGTTGAAGCGGAAGATGTCGCCGGTTGAGATGGCCGGGATGCCAAGGCTCTGCGCAATGCGTGTTGCCTGAGTGCCCTTGCCGGCACCGGGTGCACCAAAGATGATCAGACGGGTCAACGGAGGAACCCTTCGTAGTGCCGCTGCTGCAGCTGGGACTCGATCTGCTTGACCGTGTCCAGGCCGACGCTCACGACGATCAGGATGGACGTGCCACCGAACGGGAAGTTCTGGTCGGCGCCGACCAGGATCAGCGCGATCAGCGGGATGAGCGAGATCACGGCCAGATAGATGGCCCCCGGCACCGTGATCCGGTTCAGGACGTAGGCGAGGTACTCAGCGGTGGGTCGCCCGGCGCGAATACCAGGGATGAAACCGCCGTACTTCTTCATGTTGTCCGCGACCTCAACGGGGTTGAACGTGATGGAGACGTAGAAGAACGTGAAGAAGACGATCAGCCCCACGTAGCAGGCCATGTAGATCGGGTGGTCACCGCGCGTGAGGTACTGCACGATGAAGTTCACCCACCACGGTGGGCGCGCTGTGCCCTGGTTGAACTGCGCGATGACTCCCGGCAGGGCCAGCATCGAGGACGCGAAGATGACCGGTATCACCCCGGCCATGTTGACCTTCAGTGGGATGTACGTACTCGTGCCGCCGTACATCCGGCGTCCGATCATCCGTTTGGCGTACTGCACGGGTATGCGGCGTTGTGACTGTTCGACGAACACCACCAGCGCGATCACCAGGAACCCGATGAGGATGACGATGATGAACGTGTCCCATCGACCGCTCTGGGTATGGATGGCCATCAGGGAGTCGGGGAAGCGCGCCGCGATCGAGGTGAAGATCAGCAGCGACATGCCATTGCCGATGCCGCGGTCGGTGATCAGCTCGCCCATCCACATGATCACGCCGGTGCCGGCGGTCATTGTCAGGACCATCATCAGAATCGTGCCCAGGCTCTTGTCCGGCATGATGCTCGTGCACCCCTGGCCAAACAGGCTCGACGGGTTGCGCGCGGCGGTGACCAGTGTGGAGGACTGCAGGATCGCCAGACCGATGGTCAGGTACCGCGTGTACTGGGTCAGTTTCGCGGTGCCGGACTGTCCTTCTTCCTTGAGGGTCTCGAAGCGAGGAATCACCACCACGAGCAGCTGGATGATGATGCTCGCGGTGATGTACGGCATGA
>DAITND010000183.1:0-5119 GCA_036834825.1 Dermatophilaceae bacterium | reverse complement strand
CCGATACACCGGGAAGTCGATGGCCGAACGACAGGCTCAGACCTCCTGAAGTAGCCTCAGCGCCCCGATACACTCCGCAAATGGTTGACGACACCGGCAGGGGTATGCGCTTCGACGAAGCCAACGCGCTGCAACGCCGCATACGGCTGGTCGGGGGAATGCGGCCAATGTCGTGGCTGTACGCACGTGTGCTACACCACCTCGACGGCCCGGTGTTGCGACTCAGTGGCGGCCGTCGATCGGTTACGTCCGCGCTCAGTGGGCTGCCCATCGTCGAACTCACGGCGGTCGGTGCCCGCTCAGGTGAGCCGCGGACATTGCCCCTCACCGGCGTGCCCGACGAAGACCGCTTCGTGCTGGTCGCGTCGAACTACGGTCAGCAGCGTAACCCCGGCTGGTATCACAACCTCAAGGCCAACCCACGGTGCAGCGTCGTTTTTCGCGGGCAGCGATACGAGATGGAGGCTTACGAGGCTGAGGGCGAAGAACGCGAGCGGCTGTGGGAGCTGGACGTCTCGGTGTACCCCGCCCGCAACTACTACGCGCGCCGAGCGCCGGGCCGGCGCATCCCTGTAATGGTCTTGCAGCCGGCGCCAAAAGTTGCTGATGACGGTGAAGGGTAAGTGCCGCCAACCGATCCTGGATCGGATCGGGCCCCGCAGTTAACGACGAGCTTGCATGCCAGCACACTGACCGTCATGCCGGTTCCAGTTCCTGGACGCTGGTCATCACGTTCACCAACACCGGCCTGTCGAGTTCAGCGCCTTGTCTCACTTCACAGGTGAACATGAGTATCAAGGACCATGGCCCCACACAGGGATCATGACGGGGCGCAGAAGGATCGGGCTGCGGCTCATGGAACAGCATCGTTCCAACGCAGGTCCTCGCGATCCCGCCGATCTCTTGGCCAGTGCCAGGCCCGGCGATACTCGGCAGGTCCACGCGAAACACCCCTGGGGTTTCGGCTCGGGGCGCGACCCGAGCTCGACAAGGACGAGAACGCGGCGGCTGCATCGAGTACTGACCCTGCTGCTCTGGTGGGGAACCGCGATCAGCAGTTGCTCATGGTGGCCGACAACCCCGACAGCCCGGTGGCTGGGCGGCGGACGTGCGAGCCGCGGCGGTGAAGGCCACCGCACCGGACGGCTCGGCCCCGTTCGATCTCTGCAATGGGCAGCTTCGGCTAGGACGCGACGCCGTGGGCCCGGTGAGCCTGCGGGATCTCGTGGGCGAGCGGGAGCACCCAGCTGTCGGCTGGGGACGTCAGGGGCACGGTGTCGAAGCCAAATCGGCCTTCCTCAAACAGTGCGACGCAGGCGTCCACGACGTCGGGGTCGTAGTGGAGACCGGCGCCGGCGGTGATCTCCGCGAGCGCCAGGTCCAGACCGAGGGCCGGCCGGTAGGGACGGTGGTTGGACATCGCCTCGACGGTGTCGGCCACTGCGAGGATCCGGCTGCCCTGCAGGACCTGGTCGCCGCGCAGCCCGAGCGGGTAGCCCGACCCGTCCAGCCGTTCGTGGTGCTGCAGCACCATCTCGGCCACCGGCCAGGGGAAGTCGATGCCGCGGACGATGTCGAAGCCGCTGCGGGGGTGGCACTTCACGAGCTCCATCTCGGCCACCGTCAGCTTGACCGGTCGGCTGAGGATCTCGCTCGGTACGGCGATCTTGCCGACGTCGTGCAGTTCTCCGGCGACCCGGATCCCGCTGACCACGTGGTCCGACAGCCCGAGGTCGACGGCGACAGCGGCGGACAGGGCGCCGACCCGGCACTGGTGCCCGGCGGTGTAGGGGTCTCGTATCTCGCTCATGGTGGCCAGCGCACCGATGGTGGCCTCCAGGCTGCGGCTCAGCCGCGCGGCGTCCCTCAGGCTGGCGATGCCGTAGGTCAGGTCGTCGGCGAGCTCCTGTAGCAGCGCCACCGACTGAGGACCGAACGTGCCGATCTCGTCGCTGTAGATCGACAGCGCCCCAATGATCTGCCCCTGCTTGCTCAGTGGCAGGACGAGCGAGGTCAGGAAGCCATGGGCCTTCGCGCGTTCCCGCCAGGGGCTGAAGCCGGCAACCTTCCGCAGGTCGTGCGTCACCTGCACCGTCCCGGTGCGGATGCTGGTGCCTGTTGGCCCGCGGCCATATTCGTCGTCGGCCCAGCTGATCTGTAGGTCCTGGAGGTAGTCGACCGCCCCCGCGCCGGCGACCGGTCGTACGGTCCGGGCCGCGTCGTCCCGGCAAAGCCCACCCAGGCAAGCGGGTAGCCACCGGCGTCGACCACGGTCTCGCACATCTGTCGGAGCAGGCCGAGTTCGTCGGTGGAGCGCACCAGGGCCTGGTTAGCCTCACCGAGGGTGCGCAGCGCTCGGGTGAGGTGGGCACGCTCGCTGACGTCGCGGATCATGAGGATCACGCCTCGTACGGCCGGGTCATCCAGCCGGTTGGTGGCGCTTGACTCGACGTGCCGCGGCTGCCCGCTCCGGGTCAGGATACGGAACTCCTTCGGGGGCGCCTCGCCCAACGTAGCCAGTGTCCGCGTCAAGTGCTCCAGCACCTCTTTCGCGTCGTCGGGGTGCACGACCCGTAACAGGTCCTTCCCGAGCAGCTCCGTAGGCTCGTAGCCCAGGAGCTGCCACCCCGACGGGCTGGCATAGACAAGCCGCATCTGTGGGTCGATGACCGCTATGGCGTCGGCCGAGCTGTTCACGATCCCCCGGAACAGGGCGTTCAGGCCATCGCCATGATCGGCGCGGCTCATAGCCCTGGTGCGGGTGCCCACCTGTCCAGCCTAGGCCGCCACTGGGTGAACCGCCCCGGGATTGGTGCAGACTCGGCTCTTCGGTCTCGGGCGTCTTGACGACAGAGTCTTCGCTGTAGTGCTGCTCCTCGTGCTCGACGGGTGGGACGAGGTGGCGGCGGCCACCGTGGACACCAGGACACCGGCAGCCAAGCCACCACTGCCGCTCGAAGCCAACCACCCTGCCCCGTGACCACGGCCGTTACGTAACGCCGACGCCGTGACTTCGCAGTATGCAGCCAGTGTTTGGAACGCGAACGCGAACAGGGCCTGGGTCGACCTGTCCACCGGCGCGAACAGGAGCTGCGGGCGGTCCTGTCCCAGTCGACTCGGTGACGAGTTGCCCACCCAGGCCGAAGCCCGTCCGGTAGCAGCATCGGCTACCGAACATCCCTGGTAGTTCACCCAACCCGTGCGGCGTCCATTGCGAAACCGTCCCGATGGCCAACGCCCTGCGGCTGCGACGACGGCCCCGAGCTCGACTGAGTTCGTTATCCGTATTGGTGCCGCCTACGGGACAAACCGTGTCCGCGCGCGGATTTCTAACTGAAGCGATCGCTCTCGACCCGGAATGGTGACGCCGGGTATACGCCAAGCACGAGCAGCTCACGGGAGAAGAAGGCCAGCTCCTCTAGGGCGCGGGCCAGCGGGGGGTCATCGGGGTGGCCGTCGACCTCGGCGTAGAACTGTGTCGCGGTGAACGCTCCGCCGACCATGTAGGACTCGAGTTTGGTCATGTTCACCGCGTTGGTGGCGAACCCGCCGAGCGCCTTGTAGAGCGCCGCGGGCAGGTTGCGGACGCGGAAGACGAAGCTGGTGACGACTTGCGGCCCTGGTGGCGGGCGGAGTTCCTCGCGGGCCAGTACGACGAAGCGGGTGGCGTTGTGCGGCTCGTCCTCGACGTCACGTTCGAGCACCTCAAGGCCGTAGATCTTCGCGGCTAGTGCCGGTGCCAATGACGCCTGGGTCGGGTCGCCCGTTTCCGCGACCTCGCGGGCCGAGCCAGCCGTGTCGCCTGACACGATCGGCCTCAGGCCTAGGTCGCGGATGATCTTGCGACACTGACTCAGTGCGTGGATGTGGCTGCGCACCGAGCGCAGGCCCTCGATCCGGGCGCCCGACACGCCGAGCAGTCCAAAGTGGATGGGCAGAAAGTGCTCTCCGACGATGTGCAGCCCAGAGGTTGGCAGCAGGAAGTGGATGTCGGCGACGCGTCCCGCCGTCGAGTTCTCGATGGGAATCATGGCGAGCTCGGCCGTGGAGTCGCTGACCGCGGCGAACGTGTCCTCGAACGTCGCGCAGGCCAGCGGGACGTAGTTGGGACGGGCTTGCTCACAGGCGACGTGGGAGTTGGCGCCGGGCTCGCCTTGGTAGGCGATTCTCGGCGACGCGGGGTTCGGGTCCACGGCGAACACCCTACGCACTGAGTACCGGCACTTGCGGCTGGCCACCGAGGATGGGGCGCGGGTCCTGGGCTGGGACGACATCGGGCGACTGGAGCCCGGCGGTCGCGCCGACATCGCCGTGTGCTCGGGTGAGGACCTGGTGGTTGCGCCGGACGCGCCGGCCGGGTTGGTTCTTGGCGCGGGCTTTGCCGTGTGCTAACGGCTGGTCGCCGGCAAGACGGTGGTGACTGAGGGCGAACTGCTCAGGGGGATCCGGCGCGAACTGGTCTTCGACAACCCTCTGGGGTGCTCGGGCGGGTCGCTTCTGTAGCCGCGGACAGCGGGCATCGGTTGCGTTTGGGGATCCTTCGCGGGATGCCAGATCGTGCGTCCAGTCAACAAGAAGCCGCGAAGGGCGCGTGCGTATGACCTTCCGACGACGAAGGCGAACTCCGGGCCCCTCTCCGCAGCGATCGCTTCGGAGCGGGTCTCCCAGGTCCTATCGGGCAACAGGTTGCGTCCGGTGAACCAGTCACCTACATGCACGGCGCTCCCGTCGTCCCACCGACAGGCCTTGCAGACCGGGCTCCGCTCGCCGATGCGGGTCATGTCCGAGATCATGTCGTAGAGGCCTTCCGCGGAGCGGGCAACGATGAGCGACAGCCGCCCTGCGGCATGCTGTCTGTATGAGCAATGACGCGAACGTGCTGGGGTCATACGTGCAGGGCGGTCGGGAGTTCGCTCGGGATACGAACTACATCACGACACGCATCACGGCGGACGGTCGCGATGGCTACCCAGTGGCGCCGGGCCGCTACCGGCTCGTCGCGGCGCGCGCCTGCCCGTGGGCGAACCGCGCGATCATCGTGCGGCGCCTGCTGGGGCTTGAGGGTGTGCTGTCGATGGGATTGTGCGGTCCAACCCATGACAAGCGCAGCTGGACGTTC
>DAITND010000182.1:0-5175 GCA_036834825.1 Dermatophilaceae bacterium | reverse complement strand
TTCCCATGGTTGGCGCCGCACCACAGGAGAGGCCAGAATCGGACCATGGCACGCGGACGACTGCGGATCTACCTCGGCGCAGCGCCAGGGGTCGGCAAGACCGTGGCCATGCTCAACGAAGCCCACCGCCGCTTCGGGCGTGGTACCGATGTGGTCATCGGGCTCTGCGAGCCGCACGGGCGCGCTTACACAACGGCCCAGATGCAGGGTCTGGAGATCGTTGCGTTACGGCAGATCGAGTATCGTGGGGCGTCCTTCCGCGAGCTTGACCTCGACGCGGTGCTGGCCCGCGCACCGCAGGTGGCGCTCATCGACGAGCTGGCACACACCAACGTGCCGGGCTCGCGCAACACCAAGCGCTGGGAGGACATCAACGAGCTGCTCGACGCTGGTATCGACGTCATCTCCACGGTCAACATCCAGCACCTCGAGTCCCTGAACGACGTAGTCGAGTCCATCACCGGCGTGAAACAGCGCGAGACCGTGCCCGATGACGTGGTGCGCGCCGCCGACCAGATCGAGCTGGTCGACATGACACCCGAGGCGCTGCGGAGGCGGATGGCACACGGAAACATCTATGCCGCGGACAAGGTGGACGCGGCGATGTCCAACTACTTCCGCCCGGGCAACCTCTCGGCACTGCGCGAGATCGCGCTGCTCTGGCTGGCGGACCGGGTGGACGAGGCCCTTGAGCGCTACCGCCTGGACCATGGGATCTCGCAGCCCTGGCCCACGCGTGAGCGCGTCGTGGTGGCGCTGAATGGACAACCGGAGGGAGAGACGTTGCTGCGCCGCGGCGCCCAGATCGCCTCACGTGGGGCCGGTGGCGAGCTGATGGCTACCCATGTCACTTCGTCCGACGGTCTGGTCGGCGCAGATCTTTCGACGATTGCAGCACTACGCAAGCTCACCGACGAGCTCGGAGGGACGTTCCACTCCGTGACCGGCGACGACCCGGCTCACGCGATCCTCGACTTCGCCCGTGGGGTCAATGCGACCCAGATCGTGCTGGGGGTCAGCCGGCGGGGGCGCCTGCAGTCCGTGTTGTCCCCCGGGGTGGGAGAGACGGTGGTCGCCGGCTCCGGTGACATCGATGTGCACCTGGTCTCGCACGCCTACGCCGGCAAAGGCTTAGCCAAGTCACCCCGCGTCGGCTATGGCAGCGGCATGCGCTTCCACACCGGCCTGGGCATAAGCCTGCAGAGGTTGGCCGTCGCCTGGCTGATGGCCTCGGTCGGCCCGGGCCTGTCTACGTGGCTGCTGGCGACCCGCCAGAGCCACGACTTGGCCCTGGACATGTTGGCGCTGCTGGCTCTGACCGTGGCCTGCGCCCTGGTAGGCGGGCTGTGGCCGGCCCTGTTCTGCGCCGTGGCAAGCAGCCTCGCGCTCAACTTCTTCTTCACCCCGCCGATCCACACCTTCACGATTTCAGACCCACAGAACGCCACCGTCCTGTTCGTGTTCGTGCTGGTGGCGGCAGCGGTGGCATCCGCGGTCCATCTCAGTGCCCGGCGCACCGCTCAAGCCGTTGCGGCAGAGCGGGAGTCGCGCGTTCTGGCGCAGCTCTCACACTCTCTGCTCGGCGCTGCCGACCAGCTGCCTGCGCTGCTGGACCGAGCGCGCGATGCGTTCGGGATGCAGTCGGCGGCTATCGTCCGGCGTGACTCGGTTCGCGCACCGTGGGAAGTTCTGGCGAGGACGGGCGCCTTCGACGTCGACCAGGTGCGGGACGCGTCGGTGCGGGCGCCCGTGGACGACAGGACTGAGCTTGTCCTGTGCGGGTCGGTCATCGAGGCCGAGGAGGGGCGCCTGGTGTCAGCTTTCGCATCTCACGCGTCGGCGATCCTGACCCGCGACGAGCTGGTCCGCCAGGCTCGAGCTGCGAGCAGTCTGGCCAAAGACAGCCGCACCCGTACAGCCCTGCTGGCCGGCGTGTCACACGACCTTCGAACGCCCCTGGCCAGCATCAAAGCCGCTGTGTCCAGCCTGCGACAGGACGACATCACCTGGTCTCCCGCCGACGAGGCTGAGCTCCTCGAGTCTATCGAGGCATCGGCCGACCGGCTCAACGCCATGGTGGGCAACCTGCTGGACATGTCACGGCTGCAGACCGGGTCGGTCACTACCCACATCCAGGACCTGCACCTTCTGGACGTGCTCAAACCCTCCATCTCGGCCCTGGGCGATCAGGGCCGCCGGGTCCGCACCTGGTTCCCCGACGACCTACCGTTGTTCCGTGCTGACGGCGGCCTGCTCGACCGGGTGCTGGCAAACGTCCTGGAGAATGCTCTGAGGCACTCCCCCGGACGCCAGGAGGTTGTGGCCAGCGGCAGCGTCATCGGCGACCGGCTCCAGATTCGGGTGGTCGACCGCGGCATCGGGGTCGCGGACGACTTGAAGGAGGAGATCTTCGCCCCTTTCCGGCGTCTGGAAGATGCTGGTCGAGGTGACGGAGTGGGCCTGGGACTTGCAGTGGCTCGCGGGCTCACCGAGGCGATGGAAGGCACGCTGAGCGCCGAGGACACGCCAGGCGGCGGGCTGACCATCGTCATAGACCTGCCCTTGGCAACAACCGAGCAGTCCACCGTCGGATGAAGGGAAACCGCGGCTCGTGACATTTATCCTGGTCGTCGATGACGAGCCACGGATGGTGCGCACGCTGAGCATCAACCTGCGGGCTCGTGACTACGACGTCGAGTCTGCTGGTGACGGGCGCTCTGCCCTGCAGATCATGGCGGAGCGCACCCCTGACGTCATTGTGCTCGACCTCGGTCTGCCGGACATGGAAGGTGTCGACCTGCTGCGCAGGATCCGCGCGACGTCCATGGTCCCGGTGTTAGTCCTGTCGGCGCGGCAGGACTCCGACGACAAGGTCGAGGCACTCGACGCCGGAGCCGACGACTACGTCACCAAGCCGTTCGGCATGGACGAGTTCCTAGCCCGCGTGCGAGCGGCCGCGCGCCGCGCAGATGCCGGTGCGGAGTCGCTCCCCACCGTGCAGACAACCGACTTCATGCTGGACTTCGCGAACTATCGCGCCACGAGGGGCGATCACGAGGTTCATCTGACCCCCACCGAGTGGCGGCTGCTGACAGCATTGGCAGCAACGCCAGGTCATCTGGTCACTCATGCGGCGCTGCTTCGTGCCGCCTGGGGACCGTCATACGGCCGCGAATCAAACTATCTGCGCGTCTACGCCAACCAGCTTCGCCGCAAGCTCGAACCAGACACCGGCCGTCCGCGTTACCTCATCACCGAGCCGGGAGTCGGGTACCGCCTGATGGTCTGAGCCCGCGATGTTTACCCAGCGGTCATTGCCGCCACGTGGGTCGACGGCCAACCGATGGTCCTGGCATTCAGCAGCCGCCATGACCCGCCGTCTTGATGTTGGCCACTGCCCACCGGGCAAGCGCGGTCAGGTTGTCGGTCCCAGTCTCAAACCGGCCGTCGGCAGGCTCCGAGGCGATAGCCAAACCGATCCGCGAGCCGTTGGCCAAAGTGACGATCCCCATCTGTCGAACGAGGTATCCCCCACTCAGGCCAGGGCCCCAACCGCCCTTGAACTGCGCTGGCAGCCCGACCGCGCCGATCCCCCAGCGCTGATCCGATTCGACATCCCCCATCAGCTGGACCACCTCGTCGCTGTACTTGATGCACGGCAACGCCGCCGCGAACCCAGCCTGGCTGGCCAAGGACCATTGCGTCTGCCCGAACGCGGTGAACCCTGGCCGGACTCGCTGGGACTGCACGAGCGTGTCAGCGTCGCCCCCGGAACGGAGAACGGCCTGCACCTGGGCGGCCGCGGTGTGGGGTTCGCCCAGCTGGGCCCACAACTGCTCGGCGGCCGCATTGTCGGACGCCGTGATGGAAAGTCGCATCAGGCCCTTGACCCGAGCATCTGGCTGGCCATGGGCCTGGGCGACGGCGGCCACGGCCAGTGGCACCTTGACCGTTGACCAGCCGGGCCCGTCTTCCACGATCCAAGCTGAGTTACCGCCCCGCCCCCGATGCTGGTGAAGGCCAGACCCTCGGATCCGCCCAGCTGGGCGGCCAGCTTGTCGAAACCCACCTGCAGACCCGCCGAATCACCCGCGGTGGGCAGTGGCCCGGCCATCGTCCCTGACGCTCTCGACGAGGGGCTCTTCGCCGCGTTCTTCCCCTGTGTAGAGAGCTCAGCCTTGAGACGATCACGTTCCTCACGCAACCGCTCGGTCTCCTGCTGGAGCTGGTTCATGCTCCCAGCATGGGCCGTCGCCGTAGCCGTCGTGGAACCCGCCCCGCCCGCAGATGGGTCTGACGTCCCCTGACAGCCGGACAGAACACCTGCGATGGTGATCGAGACAACGACGACATGCCACACCCGTATACACGCGCTCGACGTCACCTGTCGCTCACGTGGCGATCGCCCTGCAGTCAATTGGGTCAGTTGGCGATCAGCGAATGTAAACCACGGCATTGTTGCCGCCACGGCATACTGACGGAACACCAGCCACGCAATTCATCGTGTAGTACAGGCCCGTTACGGGGCTATACACCACGATACTTCTAGTCCCGCCGCCCTGGGCCAGATACTCGGCCGCGACATTCAAGGCAAAGGGGCAAGTCGTGTTCGAGCCCGCGCTGACATTGCCTCCGCAGGAAGTGCCTTTCGGCTCTGCCTGCCCTGGCACTGCCTGTGTCACGGTCGACGGCGTGGTGGTTGCCGTCTTGGCGGCCAACTGCTCCTTCAGCTTCTGAACCTCGGCGGCAAGCTTTGCCTGGGCGTCCTGTTCAGCCGATGCACTTTGCTTCGCAGCTTGTTCGGATGCCCCGGCGGCCTTGGCTTTATCAAGCTCCGCCTGGGAGGTGGTACCACACCCCGACAGCAGGAGCGACACACCGATGGCGAGAACGACAACAGGACGACGAACAGCCTGACCTGGGCGCATTTAAAACCCCATGATATTGCACAATTCCCCAGAGGGGTAGAGCGGCCAGGTAATCGAATTTGGCGACCGAACTGGCTGATTCAGACGGTTAGGGATACCTCAGTCTGAGCAGGTGGCAATTCCTTAGTGCAGTTAGGGATACCTCACTGTGAACAGTCAGGATCGCCCTAGTGCAGTGAGGATTACCTTAGTTTGCGATTAAACCTCAGCGGGCTCGTCGGAGGTTCTCTTTGAGCAGGAGTTCGGT
>DAITND010000181.1:0-5191 GCA_036834825.1 Dermatophilaceae bacterium | reverse complement strand
CGCCGGCCTGAGAAGCGGCATACCGGCACTAGCTCGGCGGGCGCTCGCCTAGCCCCCCGTCGCCCAGCCCCTATTCGGGACGTTTGGCAGCCGTGTCGTTGTCCGCGCGGATGATGATGCTGACGGCCTCGTCCACGTCGTCGGTGACATGCAGGAGGTCGATGTCAGCCAGGGTGATGGTTCCCGTGGCCGCGGCGGTCTCGCGCAGCCAGTTCAGCAGACCACCCCAGTACGCCGTGCCGACGAGCACCAACGGGAACGAGGTGACCTTGCGGGTCTGCACCAGCGTTACGGCCTCGAAGAGCTCGTCCAGGGTGCCGAATCCCCCGGGCAGGACGATGAACCCCTGCGCATACTTCACGAACATGGTCTTGCGGGCGAAGAAGTATCGAAAGTTGACCCCAAGGTCGACATATCTGTTCAGGCCCTGCTCGAACGGCAGCTCGATGCCGAGCCCGACAGAGGTGCCGCCAGCCTCCAGGGCGCCCTTGTTGGCGGCCTCCATGGCGCCCGGGCCACCACCGGTGATGACGGCATAGCCCGCCTCCACCAACGCCCGGCCGACCGCTTCGCCCAGGGCGTAGTTCGGATCAAGGGGTTTGGTGCGCGCGGACCCGAACACGCTGACGGCTGGACCGAGCTCGGCTAGTGCGCCAAAGCCTTCGACGAACTCGCTCTGGATCCGCAGCACCCGCCAGGGATCGGCATGGAGCCAGTCGGGGCGCCCAACGTTGTCCAGCAGACGTTGATCAGTCGTGGTCGGTGGCACCTGGCTGCGACGCAACGTGACAGGGCCGGTGAGATAGTCATAGTTCTTCTCGGTCACGAGACCAACCTACCTATGCCGGGGCTTTTTCGAGCCAGCGCAACAACGCCGCCTCAGCGCCCACCAACTGCTGCACCGGACAGTGTTCCTGGTCGTGGTGAGCCCAGTTCGGGTCCCCGGGGCCGAAGTTCACCGCCGGGATCGACATCGTGGAGAACAACGCCACGTCCGTCCAGCCTTCCTTGGCGTGCACCGGCAACCCCAGCGCATCCACGAAGGCCCGGGCGGCCGGAAGGCCCAGCCCCGGCCGCGCGCCGTCCGCGGTGTCTGTCAGCTTCACCGCGTACCCCTCGAACAGCTCACACACGTGCGCCAGGGCCAGCGCACCCGACCTGTTCGGGGCAAAGCGGTAGTTGATGGTGACCACGCACTCGTCGGGGATGACGTTGCCGGCGATCCCGCCCCGGATGCCGACGGCGCTCAGCGCCTCGCGGTAGTCGAGCCCGTCCACCACTATGGTCTGCGGCTCATATGCCACCAACCGGCCCAGGATGGTCACCGCCTCATGGATGGCGTTCTGTCCGTTCCAGGGCCGCGCCGAGTGCGCTGCCTTGCCCTTGGCGGTGACCTCGACCCGCAAGGTGCCCTTGCACCCGCCCTCGATGATGCCGTCGGTGGGCTCGAGCAGGACCGCGAAGTCGGCCTTCAGCAACTCGGGGTTGTTGCGCCCCACACGAGCCAGGCCGTTGCGCTCGTTCTCGATCTCTTCGCAGTCGTAGAACACGTACGTGACGTCGCGGTTCGGTTCCGAGAGCAAAGCCGCCAGGCGCAGCTGAACGGCCACCCCGCCCTTCATGTCGCAGGTGCCGCGACCGACCAGGCTGTCGCCGTCACGGTGCGCCGGAAGGTTGGGCGGATCGGTCAGCGGGACCGTGTCGATATGACCGGCCAGAATGACCCGCTCGCTGCGCCCGAGGTTGGTGCGGGCGATGACAGCGTGCCCATCGCGGGTCACCTCCAGGTGGCGCAGTGGGCGCAGGGCGGTCTCGATGGCGTCCGCAATTCGCTCTTCGTCGCCGCTGACGGACTCGATGTCGCACAGCGCTGCTGTCAGGGCGACGACGTCGGTCCCCAGATCGAGACGGGGTGCGGACCACTTGATGAAGGACATGAGAGGCAGAGTATCCGGCGGGGGTCAGCGCCGCGCGGACCCTCGCCTACGCTTGTGCCCATGACAAGCGAGCACAGCGCGTGGGGATACGGACTGGCCACGGTGACCACGGGCGGACAGGTCCTCGATACGTGGTATCCGTTTCCGGCGCTGGGACCTGCTGACACCGAGGATCCCTATGGTCCCCCGGTAGAGCTCGCAGCGGCCGCCAAGGAGGACCCTCGCCGGGGGGTGCGTGCGCAGGTCGTCCATGTCGCCATCGACCTTGATGCGGCGCCCGCCGACCCCTCAGACGCCTACCTGCGCCTGCACCTGCTCTCGCACCGTCTCGTACGGCCCAACACGATCAACCTCGACGGCATCTTCGGCGTGCTCAACAACGTCGTCTGGACCAACGCGGGCCCCTGCCCCGTCGAAGACTTCGAGCGCACCCGCTTGCGACTGCGCGACTCCGGTCCCGTCCAGGTCTTCAGCATCGACAAGTTTCCCCGGATGACCGACTATGTCGTGCCGACCGGGGTCCGTATCGCCGACGGCGCCCGGGTGCGACTGGGGGCCTACCTGGCCGAGGGAACCACCGTGATGCACGAAGGTTTCGTCAACTTCAACGCCGGCACTCTGGGGACCTCCATGGTCGAGGGCCGCATCGTGGCGGGCGTCGTGGTCGGCAACGGCTCGGACATCGGCGGCGGCGCCTCGATCATGGGAACGCTCTCCGGAGGTGGCACCGAGCGCATCAGCATCGGCGAACGCTGCCTGCTGGGCGCGGAGTCGGGGATCGGTATCTCGCTGGGTGACGACTGCATCGTGGAGGCAGGGCTCTATGTCACAGCCGGCACCAAGGTGACACTGCAGGACGGACGAGTGGTCAAGGCCAGGGAGCTGTCCGGCAGCTCGGGGATGCTGTTCATCCGCGACTCGGTCACCGGCACCGTCGAGGCTCGCTCACGCTCGGGCGCGGGCATCTCCCTGAACTCAGCCTTGCATGCCAACCACTGAGCCCCGGATTCCCCGGAGGTCGATCCGGCAGGGTCGACGGCGACGGCGTTGGGTCGCCCGGATCGTCTTGCCGCTCGTCATCGTGCTGGTGGGCGGCGCCGGCTACATCGCCTTCACCACCTTCAGGGCGAACTTCGGTGAGCCGTCATGTCGCGCCACGGCGCTGGGGCACAGCGCCACGTTCACCCCCGAGCAGACCACCAACGCGGCCACGATCACCGCCATAGCCCTCAAACGGGGCTTACCTGCGCGTGCCGCCACGATCGCCAACGCAACGGCGATCGTGGAGTCGAAGCTGCGCAACATCAAGTTCGGCGACCGCGACTCGCTCGGCTTGTTCCAGCAACGCCCGAGCCAGGGATGGGGCACCAAGGCGCAGATACTCGACCCGGTCCATGCGACCAACAAGTTCTACGACGCCCTGATCAAGATCGATGGCTATCAGTCCATGGCTATCACGACGGTGGCCCAGAAAGTCCAGCACAGCGGGTTCCCGCAGGCCTACGCCGACCACGAGGAGCAGGGGCGCATCCTCGCCTCGACTCTGTCCGGCCACTCACCTGGCGGCATCGGTTGCCGACTCGACGCCCCAACGGTCAGCCCCCCCGCTGCGAGCATCGCCGCACACCTCACCGGCGAGCTGGGCGTGCCCGCCACCGTACAGGGAGCCAGCGTGCATGCGGCGGGCCAAGATAACCAGGAGGCCTGGGCTGCGGGTTCCTGGGTGGTGGCGCACGCCGATGCCGATGGCATTACTGCCGTCACGGTTGGCGACCGCACCTGGACCCGGGCGCGCAGCGAAGATGCTTGGTCGTGGCACGCCGCCACCACGCCCATCTCCCCAACCTCGGTGACGATTACCCGCCAGTAGGCGTTGGAAGCACGTATGGTTTTGTCGCGTCGCCTCTCAGCCCGCGAGCACCTCTCATCCCCTGAGCACCACAGAAGGACCTTCCTTGCCCCTGACATCACTGCGGTTCCTGGCCTTGTGCATCGTTTTGTCCATCGCCATCCCCGTGGCGCTACTGCTCCTGTGGCGTCGAGTACCCAGGAAACCCCGCTGGGCCATAACGTTCCTCGTCGGTGTTCTGCTCGCGCAGGCGACAGCCATCAGTGCGGTCGCCGTCAGCGTCAACCGGGACTATGGCTTCTACCCCACCTGGTCATCGTTGTGGGGCACCCCGACGGCTCCGCCGGTTGTCGTGGCGGGAGCGCGTCTTGGGCTGGGCGCTGTGGTGGGCACGCGTCGACGGCTGCTGCCGTTGACCTCCGGGCCCGCATCCGACATCGGACGCTACGACCAGATCACCCTCAAGGGCCCGCAGTCGGGCATCTCACAGACCGTGATGACCTGGCTGCCACCGCAGTATCACGACCGTCGGTACGCCAAGACCCGTTTCCCTGTCGTGATGGTGCTCGGTGGCGCCGAAGTACACATCCACTTTGTCGTGGACAGGCTCAACTTCGCCACGACCGCAAGTGCGGAGATCCGCAGCGGCCGGGTGGCACCCTTCGTTGCGGTGTTTCCCGAGATGAACGTGGCGATGCCGGTGGAGACCGAGTGCACCGACTACCCCGGGGGCCCGCAGGCCTTCACCTGGCTCAACCAGGATGTCAGGAACTGGGCCACCAGAACGCTGCGCATCACCACGGACGGCCGGCGCTGGAGCGTGATGGGCTGGTCCACCGGCGGCTACTGCGCCGCCCTGCTGCACCTGCGTGAGCCCAGCCGCTTCGGCGCGGGCGCGTCCGTCGAGGGCTACTACAAACCCGGGCCGGACCCGAGCACCGGCAACCTAGGTCAGCTGCTGAAGCAGTACCCGACCCTGGCCCACGAGAGCTCCCCCACGTGGCTGATCGAGCACCGCCCGCCGGCGAGGGTGCACCTGCTGGTGATGAGCTCGAACACGGACCCGCAGTCGTACCCGCAGGCGAAGCAGTTCTTGCTCCGGCAGCAGAACGTGCCCGGCGTACAGCCGTATATCGTCCAGAACGTGGGACATTCACTGGACGCCTACCAAGCGGTCCTGGCACCGATCCTGAACTGGATGGCGGCCGTGGCCGACCTCTGAACAAGACGCGTGAATGTACTCGCGTGAATGCAACGAAGCGCCCGGCACAATCCTCACGGGAATGCGCCGGGCGTTTCGTTGGGCCGTGCAATGTTGGCGGTCCATTGCTGCGTCAGCGCAATGTCGCGGTCAGCGCAATGTCGCGGTCAGCGCAATGTCGCGGTCAGCGCAATGTCGCGGTCA
>DAITND010000180.1:0-5211 GCA_036834825.1 Dermatophilaceae bacterium | reverse complement strand
ACCGCAACTACATCACCAAGAAGAACCGCCGCAACAACCCTGACCGGTTGGAGCTCGCCAAGTTCTGCCCGCGTTGCACCAAGCAGACCACGCACCGCGAGACGCGCTGATCCCAGACTTCAACAACCGTCTCCGCGACTGGCGGGGGCGGTCGTTGCCGACTCCGCCGGCTGCTGTCCCGCCCTGCACCCCGAGCACTTAGGGTGGTCGCCATGGCCGTCAATGCAGGTTTCACCGGGCGCACCTACCCGCCCACCGCGCCGTATTCGGTTGGCCGGGAGAAGATCCGCGAGTTCGCCGAGGCCGTGGGCGCCGATGATGTCGTTCATGTGGACCAGGTACAGGCTCGTGCCCGCGGCTACCGCGACGTGATTGCTCCCCCTACATTCGCTGTCCTGCTCGCCCAGCAATGCGATCGGCAGTTCATCGTTGACCCGGAAGCAGGGATCGACTTCAGCCGGCTCGTACACGGCGAGCAGCGGTTCGTTCACCACCGTCCGATCACCGCCGGTGACGAGATCGTCGGCGTGTTGACGATTGACTCGGTGAAGTCGGCGGGCGGGAACTCGATGGTCACGACCCGCACCGAGCTGGCCACCATCGACGGCGAGCCGGTATGCACGGCCACCTCGACCGTTGTGATCCGCGGGGGGGCAGAGAGCAGATGAGCCACGCCGTGCTTTCCATCAATGACGTCCAGGTCGGCCAGAAGCTCCCTTCGCGCACGACTCACATCGACCGGGCGAGTCTGGTTGCGTACACCGGGGCCAGCCTGGACCGTAACCGGCTGCATTGGGACGAGCGGTTCGCCAGGTCCGTGGGGCTTCCCGATGTCATTGCCCACGGCATGTTCACCATGGGCACAGCGATCAACGTGGTCAGCGACTGGGTCGGCGACTCCGGCCGTGTCGTGGAGTACGGCGCCCGGTTCACCAAGCCCGTGGTCGTGCCCTATGAGGGCGGTGCCGACGTCGAGGCGAGCGGAGTGGTCACAGCGGTTGACGCCCAGACGAGGCGCGCCACAGTCGAGCTCAAGGTCACCTGTGGCACCGACAAGGTACTGGGACGCGCCGTGGCCGTCGTCGTCCTGGACTGAACCACTCGATGCGCGAGGAACATGGCGTCCCTCTGTCGGGGCTGACCACCATGCGCGTCGGCGGCCCGGCTCAACGCCTGGTCACTGTCGAGACCACCGACGAGCTGGTCGACGCCATTCGTGAGGTCGACGACGCCGACGAGGCCTTGCTGGTGGTCGGCGGAGGCTCGAACCTGGTCATCTCCGATGAGGGATTTGCGGGTTCGGTTGTCCGTATCGCGACGAGCGGCGTCTCGGTGGAGTCCACCGACTCCGGCGAGGTAATGGTCCGTGTTGCGGCAGGTGAGGTCTGGGACCACGTGGTCCAGAAGGCGGTCGCGCAGGGCTGGTCCGGCATCGAGGCGCTCTCCGGTGTCCCGGGCTGCGCCGGTGCGACCCCCATCCAGAACGTCGGGGCCTACGGCCAGGAGGTTGCCCAGACCATCGCCTCGGTTCGTGTGTGGGACCGTCGCGAGCAACAGGTCGATACCTTCGGCAATGCTGACTGCAGGTTCACTTACCGCCACTCGCTGTTCAAGGCCGAGTCGCGCTACGTCGTCCTGGACGTGGTATTTCAGCTCCGGCTGACCCCACTCTCGGGGCCTGTTGACTACGCGGGTCTCGCGCTGGCTCTGGGCGTCGATGCCGGGGAGCGGGTGCCACTGGCGGAGGCACGTGAAGCCGTGTTGGCCCAGCGTCGCAGGCGAGGCATGGTCCTTGACGCCGCAGACCACGACACCTGGAGCTGCGGGTCGTTCTTCACCAACCCGATCATGTCCACGAGCTCGTATGCCGAGCTGCAGGATCGCGTACGGGCACGGCTGGGCTCCAACGACGAACCCGCCCGGCTGCCACGGTTCGACGCCCCGCAGGGTCAGGTCAAGACCAGTGCGGCCTGGCTGATTGACAAGGCCGGCTTTGGCAAGGGCTACCGCATGCCGGGTCCGGCTGCGCTGTCGACCAAGCACCCCCTGGCGGTGACCAACCGGGGTTCCGCGACCGCAGCCGATGTTGTTGCGCTGGCCCGTGAGATCCGCGACGGCGTCCACGATGCCTTCGGGGTGAGTCTGGTCAACGAGCCGGTGCTCGTCGGCACCTCGCTCTGACCCCGCCGCGGGGAACCTGAGGTCAGCCGGCCAGCCATCTGTCGATGTCCGCGAGCATCTGGCTGCGTGCAGGCACCGGCGCTCGGGACCCCCGCACGGAACCCCTTGCCAGCTCGGCAAGCTCGACGTCCGAGAGACCGTGTACTTCGCGTGCGGTCTCGTACTGCGCGGTCAGCCGCGAACCGAACAACAGGGGGTCGTCCGCACCCAACGCGATCTGCGCGCCGGCTTCCATCAGCTGGCGTAGCGGGACGTCCCCTGCCCCCCCATACACGCCCAACGCGATGTTGCTGCCGGGGCACACCTCGAGGGTCACGCCGCGACGCACGACCTCGTCCAGCACCCGCGGGTCCTCGGCGCTTCGGATGCCGTGGCCCAGCCGGTCAGGGCCCAGGGCGGTCAGCGTCTCCCACACCGCGTGGGCACCGAGCAGCTCACCGCCGTGCGGCACACAGGCCAGCCCAGCGCGCCGGGCGATATCGAAAGCTGGGCCGAACTCCGCGGTCGTCCCGCGGCGTTCGTCGTTGCTCAACCCGAATCCGACCACCTGTCCCGAGCCGTCACCGGCGTGGAGCGCGGCGAGTCGGGCCAGTATCCGTGCATCCAGGGGGTGCCGGATCCGGTTGGCCGCAACGACGACGGCGACCCCGATTCCAGCCTCTGCCGAGACTGACCGTGCCTCGTCCAGGATGATCTCAAGAGCCGGCGTGATGCCACCTACGAAAGGTGCATACGACGTGGGATCGACCTGGATCTCCAGCCAGCGTGAACCCTCGGCGGCGTCGTCAAGGGCCGCCTCGTGAACGACACGGCGCATGTCCGCCTCGTCCCGGACGCAGGCGCGGGCAGTGTCATACAGACGCTGGAAGCGGAACCAGCCTCGTTCATCCGTGGCGCTGAGCGTCGGTGGCCATGACAGCGTCAGAGCCTCAGGTAACCGAAGGCCGTGTTTGTCCGCAAGTGCCACCAGCGTGGCCGGCCGCATGGAACCGGTGAAGTGGAGATGCAGGTGAGCCTTGGGCAGCAGACCCACGGGTCGAAGCATGGGGGTCAGCGTGCCTCGCCGAGAAGCATCTGGATCCGGGTGACGCCCTCGCTCAGGTCAGCGTCGCTCAACGCGTAGGACAGGCGAAGATAGCCGCTGGGTCCGAAAGCCTCACCAGGCACGACGGCCACCTCGGCCTCGTCCAGGATCAGTGCCGCGAGCTCAGCCGAGGTGGTGCAGACCCGGCCGCGGATGGTCTTGCCGAGCAGACCCTTGACCGACGGGTAGACGTAGAACGCCCCGGCCGGGACCGGGCAGTGGACACCCTCGATCTCGTTGAGCATGCGGACGATCGTGCGACGGCGACGGTCGAAAGCCACCTTCATCTCGTTGACCGCGTCCAGCGATCCGTTCAGAGCCGCGACAGCGGCCCGCTGGGAGACGTTGGCGACGTTCGAGGTCGAGTGTGACTGCAGGTTGGTGGCCGCCTTGATGACGTCACGCGGGCCGATCATCCAGCCCACACGCCATCCCGTCATGGCGTAGGTTTTGGCGACGCCGTTGAGCACGACGCAGGTGTCAGCAAGCTCTGGCACCTCGACCGGCATGGACACCGACCGCACCCCGTCATAAGTCAGGTGCTCGTAGATCTCGTCAGTGATGACCCAGATTCCGTTGTCCACGGCCCAGTGGCCGATCTCCCGGATCTGCTCGGGGGAGTACACGGAACCGGTGGGGTTGGACGGTGAGCAGAAGAGCAGCGCCTTGGTCCGGGGCGTGCGTGCGGCTTCGAGCTGTCCGACGGTCACCAGATAGCCCTGGTCCTCGCCCGCGAACACCTCGACCACCGTGCCGCCGGCGAGCTTGATCGTTTCGGGGTAGGTCGTCCAGTACGGAGCTGGCAGCAGCACCTCGTCGCCCGGGTCGAGAAGTGCGGCGAAGGTGTTGTAGACGGCATGCTTGCCGCCGTTGGTTACCAGCACCTGCTCCGGTTTCACCTGATAGTGGCTGTCGCGGAGAGTCTTGTTGACGATCGCCTTCTTCAGGTCGGGCAGTCCTGCCGCGGGCGTATAGCGGTGGTTTGCCGGATCTTTGGCTGCCGCGACGGCGGCGGCGACGATGTAGTCAGGGGTGGCAAAGTCAGGTTCGCCGGCACCGAAGCCGATGACCGGACGGCCCTCGGCCTTGAGCGCCTTGGCCTTGGCGTCGACGGCAAGAGTCGCCGACTCGGAGATAGACCCGATACGGCGGGAGACACGGGTGCGAGGTGCGGGCTGATTCATGGGACCATGTTGGCAGACGTCATAGATGTCGTGCGGCTTGGTCCACGTGCAGGTCACCGGCGGTCCGTGGTCAAGTTCGCATTGGGCTGCTGACCTCGCGTATGCTCACCCACTGGGTGGTTCACGACGGTCATGCTCAGGCATGCCCCGAGGCTTCCCGGCGTTTCCGAGCGGAATCTGTGCGCCAACCCGCACAGTGGCACCACATGCATCAGGCACGACGGCACATAGGGCAGTGGCTCAATTGGTAGAGCATCGGTCTCCAAAACCGGCGGTTGGGGGTTCGAGTCCCTCCTGCCCTGCGTAACTTTTGACTGGCAGTGCGATCTGGCAGTGCGTTAGATCCGACAGATGTCGGTGTGGCGGCTTGCGTATCTTGGTGCGTGAGTCCCCCCGACAAAGCGCAGAGACGAGGAACTGTGAGCATGACGAGTACGACAGGCGCCGCTGGCTCCGGTCGCACGCGCCGTGATGCCCCTCGTCGGGGCAACCCGGTGGGACGGTTCTTCGCGGCGATCGCCCTCTTCATCCGCCAGATCCTGGACGAGCTCCGTAAGGTCGTGCGTCCCACGCGGCATGAGCTGGTGACATACACCGGTGTCGTCATCTTCTTCGTCACGACTGTCATGATGTACGTATGGGGACTCGACCAGCTGGTCATCAAGCTGATCGCTCTCATGTTCGGTAAATAGCACAGGCAACAAGTACAAGAATCAGGAAGTGGGTTATCAGCGTGTCCGAGCAGTGGACCTCCGAGGTCTC
>DAITND010000179.1:0-5273 GCA_036834825.1 Dermatophilaceae bacterium | reverse complement strand
AAACGACTAACACGCTCGTCGCGGGTGATCACGCGACAGGCTACGGCTACGACTACGACGTTGAGGGCTACCTCGACCGGGGGATGTCCTGAGCAGCCCCCTGCCCTCACCGCGCGTCGACCCGATCACCTGCCAGCCTTGGTGCCAGGACGGCGACGGACGCTCTGAGCACATGGTGCGCGAGGGCCAGTGCTGCTCAGGGGTCGAGCACCGGGTACACGTCTCGACCGAGACAGGACGCTCATGTCCGACGCGTATACGCAGCAGCAGCACCTCAGCACGCACGTGTCGCGGCACGCCGACGACATGGCGTCCCGGGTGTCAACGGCCACGACGGCGGTTTCTGCGCATCGGCCACCTTGGACGTGGCACGGCGGTTCGCCCCAGATTCTCGCGCCGGTCGAGGGGCTGGAGGCCTGACCTTCACTGACACACCAGCGTGCCGGTGCCGCGTCCCCCGACCAGGGGCGAGACAAGCAGAAAGGCCCCCACTGGAGCTCGTAGTGCCGACCGAAGCCTGAACCGGCTTCGCCTTACCCAAGGAGAACCAGTTGTGAGCACCATCCTGGACCAGACAGCAGCACGCCACAGCAGGATCGACGTGTCCGCGCTCCCGAAATGCTGCCCTCAACCCAAGGGCAAGCTGTGAGCGCCGCCGATGCTGAGATCATGGCGATGTACGGCTCGCTGGACGAGGCCCGCAAGCAGCAGATACTGGACTATCGCCAAGAAGTTGCCGAAGAACAACGTGCCAAGCAGGGCGCGGAGGCGCCGATATGAGCCTGATGACTGTGCGCGTCGAGTGCTCGCGCACGCACACACCACTGGTCGCCGTCGGCAGCACCCAGCGTGGATTGCTGACCTACACGTTGGACCCCCAGCACTTCAGTCAGGTCGCTGCGGACCGCATCGGGACGATCCTGGACACCCTCGCCACCAACGGGTCGTGGCGCTTCCACGGTGGAAACCGTAGGTGCGCAACGGAGTTCGAGGTCATCCGGAATCCTGCCCCGCCCTCCGGGGTGCCCGTGGTCTTCTGCAACGTTCCTGGCTGGACCGCCATCTCTATTGATGCCGATGAGATGACCGAGGTGGGACGGATCGCACTGGCGGATGCGATCTTGGTGCAGCTGTCCGGTTGGGAGCAAGTGGCGACCCTGGGCTGATCTCCACTCGCACAGCAGCCCCGGGCCGGTGGTGCTCACCGACAGGGTCCTAGACAGGGGGAAGGCCCTCCGCTGGCGTGCGTGGCGACGGCTGAGGCCCGAACCGAGTTCGTCCAGCCGAAGGAGAACCAGTTGTGAGCACGATCATGGATGGCACGCGGGCCAGCGGGACGACCACCGAGACAATCGGCCTGACCCTGTGCACCGGGGAGGGGGCTGAAGTCCTCTACAGCCAAGACCCGAATCTGACCGGGTCAAACCAGGCAAACCCGATCCATTCCGGCGGTGAAGCCAACGGAGCCGTCGTGGCGATGCTGGGCGTCGATGGAATCGCGGGGTCAAAAGAGGTCCGGGTCGAGTCGCCCCGGGGTCAGAGCGACATCGAGACGATCGAGCGCACCATCGACCAGCTGAGCGAGGTCCGGGACGCACTACGCAAGACGGCCGCGTCAGCATGAGCACCGGCGCCGAGATCATGGCCATGTTCGAGCAGCTGACCCGGTCAGCGGCCAAGAGCTCCTCGGCTACTAGGAGCAGCAGGTCCAGGAGCAGCGCGCCGCCGACTGACCGGTCACACTCCCGCGCCTCCCGATAAGGCTCCCCCGGCCCACGTGATCCTCTCGTCTCACCCCCGGTGTTGAGGATATGGTCGATACGCAGGGAGGAGTGCCGTGACTGCGAAGGCGCCGCGCCACCGGTCCGGGCCCCCACCGTCGAGGTGGGTCGACCTAGGCGGACCGGTTCACTACGTCAACTATGGGGGGCCGCAGGACGGTCCCCTCATGGTCTGTGTCCATGGCCTGGGCGGCTCGTCGGTCAACTGGGCGGCGGTCGCCCCGTCGTTGTCGAAGACTTGCCGCGTGCTCGCCCTGGACCTTGCCGGGTTCGGGCGGACCCACAGCCACGGCCGGTCAACGTCGGTGCACGACAACCAGCGGCTCCTTCACCGATTCATGAGCGAGGTCTGCGGGGACCCGGCCATCCTGGTTGGGAACTCGATGGGAGGGCTGATCTCGGTCCTGCAGACGGCGGCCCACCCCGAGACCGTCGCCGGCATCGTGCTGATCGATCCGGCACTGCCCGTCGGGCTGGCCTCACGGCCCGATCCGTTGGTGGCCGGTATGTTCGGGCTGTATGCCGTGCCGGCAGTGGGGCGCAGCGTGGTCGCCCGGCGTCGCTCGTCCCACTCAGCGGAGGAGCTGGCGATGGCCCTTCTCCGGCTGTGCTGCGCCGACCCCTCGCGGGTGCCGCGCCCTATCCTCGAGCAGCACCTCGAGCTCGCTCGGGAGCGGAACGACTACCCCAACGTCGACGCCGAGCTCATCGTGGCTGCGCGCTCGCTGCTGTGGGTCCTTGCTCGGAGGCGGCCGCACGCATCCATGTTGCACGACATCACCGTGCCGGTGCTGCTGCTTCACGGTGACCAGGACAGGCTGGTCCCCATCGCCTCCGCACGCACCGCTGCGGCGGCCAACCCGACGTGGAGTTTCGAGGTGGCCCGCGGAGTCGGTCACGTGCCTCAGCTCGAGGTGCCGGAGTGGACGATCAGCCAGATCCTGGGCTGGCTGCAGGCCGACGGGGTGGCCGCCGCCTATGCCGCGAGTCCAGAGCGCCGGCACATCTGACCCAGTCCTGCGAGCGCTCGGCCCTTCGAGCGCTGGGCTACCTCACCAGCGCGACCAGTTCCTCCGTGGCTGACTCGATGCCGTCGCACAGCACTTGGAGGTCGGGGACGGCGTCGAAGTCGCCCGTCACCCCGCAGGTGAGGCGTCCGGCATATGAGGCGATCCCGATCGTGATGCGGATGTCGGCGCCAATCGGGATGTAGGGGAACAGCTCCGTCATACGGTGGCCGAGCAGGTACATGGGCACCGGCGGACCGGGCACGTTGGTGGTGACGGTGCTGATGGCCCGCTGCGGCAGACGAGCCGCCACCCGGGCGCCAAGGGCGAACAGCGTTCCGGGCACCAGATCGGCGGCGGTGAACATGCTGTCGACGCCCCTGGCCATGCCGCTGCTCTTCAGCGATGAGAGCTGGCGGGTCACGGCCGCCAGCCGCTCAGCAGGATCTGAGAGGCCGACGGGGAGGTCGGCGAAGACGGCCGACACCTGGTTGCCCAGTTGACCGCGCTCCTCACGGGTGCGCATCGAGACGGGGACCATGGTGCGCACGGTGCGCCCGTCCATGTTCTCCCCCCGCGCGGTCAGGAACGTTCGGAAGCCGCCGGCGATCCCCGCGAGAATCACGTCGTTGACCGTGCCGCCGAGCGAGTTCTTCACCTTCTTGACCTCGGTGAGGTCGGCGCGCGCCCAGCCCCAACGGCGCCGAGGCCCGATCGGGCCGTCAAGGACCGACTCAGGCCACATCACCTTCTCCCCCAGTTGGGCGAGCCCGGACAGCTCGACCGCGCTCTGGCGGGTGAACCGGCCCGGCGCCCTGACAGCTCGGGCGAGGCCCTGCCCGATCTCCAGGGGGACGCGGAGCATGTCGCCAAGCGCAGACGCGGCCAGACGGACCGGCGAGGTTTCAGCCGCGGGCGTCCACGGAACAGCTGGTCGCGCTTCGGCGTGGGGGTCGCGGTCCAGAAGCACGTCGATGATGTCGGCTCCGGAGATGCCGTCGATCATAGAGTGGTGGGTCTTGTTGACCATGGCCCAGCGGCCTCCCTCGAGGCCGTCGACCAGCCAGCTCTCCCACAGCGGCCGTGACAGGTCCAGGTGCTCCGACATGAGGCCGGCGGTCATGTCCCGCAACGATTCCTCCGTGCCGGGGCGGGGCAGGGTGGTGTGCCTGACGTGGTCGCCGATGCGGAATCGCGGGTCGTCCGCCCAGACGGGGCGCCCTAGGTCCAGGGGCACCCGCAGAACTCGCTGCCGATACCGGGGAACCAGGTCGAGCCGAGACTCGATGGCCGACATGAGCTGGGCGTGCGAAGGCGCGGGACCCTCAAACAGGAGGGCAGAGCCCACATGCAGCTGCTGGACCTCGCGCTCGAGATGGAGCCACCAGGCGTCCAGGGGGCTCAGACGGTCTGCGGCGTCCATATCTGCCATTGTGGGCAGAGGCAGGCCCCCCGCCCACAGGCCATAGGTCCTGCGTAAGTGGTCGCCGCGTTGGAGTCGGCTCGCTGCGAATCGGGCGTTGTCGGTCCGGGCCCTCTCGGTGAGGACCTTGATGCGGGTAGGCGAGGCTGGCTGGCCATCTGCACACGGCGGACGCCAACGGGCACCCCACGGTTTCCCACAAGCCGGCAACGCCAAGTTGCCTGAACACCGTCGGCCGCAGGCCGGTCCCGACCTGCTTGGGACCGGCGACA
Source organism: Dermatophilaceae bacterium (assembly GCA_036834825.1). Lineage (GTDB taxonomy): Bacteria > Actinomycetota > Actinomycetes > Actinomycetales > Dermatophilaceae > UBA4719. Next base: position 790 of record DAITND010000179.1, on the reverse strand, counting down.
AGTCACAGGCCCTGCCAGGTGGGTTTCGCGGCGTAGGTGCTGCGGGAGTAGTCGCCCAGCTGGAGCCGGCTCGCGGCGGCGTTGTCGATCAGCACTGTGACATGGGGGTGGTGCTGCAGGATCGTGGCGGGCCACATCGCGCTTACCGGGCCCTCGACGAGCTGGTGGACCGCATCGGCCTTGGCACGGCCGGTGGCGATCAGCACGATGTGACGTGCCGCCATGATCGTCGCGAGCCCCTGGGTCAGGCAGTGCCGCGGGACGGCGTTGATGTCGCCGGCGAAGAAGCGCGTGTTGTGGCCGCGAGTCTGCTCGGTGAGGGTCTTGATGCGGGTGCGTGAGGCAAGAGAGGAGCCTGGTTCGTTGAAGCCCACGTGCCCGTCGGTCCCGATGCCCAGGATCTGCAGATCCACTGCCCCGGCCCCGGTGATCGCCTCTTCGTAGGCCGCGCACGCCGCTGGGATGTCGGAAGCGACTCCATCGGGCCCGTGGACCGCGCCGGGGGCAAAGTCCACCTGCTGCGCGATCTCGCGGGCGATCACGTTCAGGTAGCGCTGGGGGTGCTGCGGGGGAAGGCCGACGTACTCATCGAGGGTGAACGCTGTGGCGGCGGCGAAGGACAGACCTTCCTCGATGTGCAGTCGGACAAGCTGGTATGGGGAGCGGGCTGGACCCGGTCGCGAGGCCGAGCACGGCGTCGGGTCGCGACCGCCACAGCTTTTGGATCGCGCCTGCGGCTAGCCGTGCGAGCTCGTCGGACGCTGCGATGACGGCTTCCATCCCGCGACCA
>DAITND010000178.1:0-5330 GCA_036834825.1 Dermatophilaceae bacterium | reverse complement strand
TGGTCGAGGTGTACGACTTCATCCGCGCTCACAGCAAGGCGTAAGCCGGGCGGGTCTGGTCACCCTCGCCCATGAGGGCCCAGCTGGGCTGCGGGACCGGTACGAGCTCGTCTACCGCCGTCAGTCCGAGCGTCCCAACGACGTCTGGCAGGCCGACCACACCGAGCTGGACATCCTCGTCCTGGACGAGGCCGGTCATCCGGCCAGGCCCTGGCTGACCGTCGTCCTGGACGACTGCTCCCGAGCGGTCGCCGGGTACAGCGTCTTCCTCGGGGCGCCCTCGGCGTTGAACCTGTCCCTCGCGCTGCGCCAGGCGATCTGGCGCAAGAGCGACCCGGCCTGGGCCCGTGCACGGCTTGCCGAGCGTCCTGTACGTCGACCACGGCAGCGACTTCACCAGCGACCACATCACCACCGTGGCCGCCGACCTGCACATCCAGATCGTCCACTCCACCGTCGCGCGCCCCCAGGGTCGCGGCAAGGTGGAACGGTTCATGGGCTCGGTGACCACCAGGCTGCTGCCCGAGCTGCCCGGGCACCTGCTCCGCGGCCACCCGCCGGCCACACCGCGGTTGACCCTGCCCCAGCTCGACGTGGCCCTGGGCCGGTGGATCACCGGCACCTACCATCAGCGACCCCACAGCGAGACCGGTATCCCACCCCAGCAGGCCTGGCTCGCCGACGGATGGCTACCGCGGACCCCGGACAGCCTCGAGGCCTTGGACCTGCTCCTCGTGATGGTCGCCAAGCCGCGGGTCATCCACCGTGACGGCATCCATTTCCAGGGCCTGCGCTACCTCGACCCCACGATGGCCGCCTACGTTCGGGAGCCCGTGACCATCCGCTACGACCCCCGCGACCTCGGCGAGATCCGCGTCTTCCACCACAACCAGTTCCTGTGCCGGGCGATCAGCCCCGAACACGCCGGCCAGCCGATCACCCTCAAAGACATCCACGCCGCCCGCACCGCTCACCGCAGGGCACTGCGCGGCCAGCTCGACAAGCGCCGGGCAACCGTCGCGGAGTACCTGCCCCGCCACCCCAGCGACCCGGAGGTCCCCGCCGTCTCACGGCAGAGGGCAACCACCGCGCGCCCGGCCATGAGCACGCCGCGGCTGCGCGCCTACCTCGAGGACCTCACCGACAACCACACCGACGCCGACCTTGACGACGACGAGAGGAACGAGCCGTGACCACCACGAGCGGACCCAGCCGGCGGACCCGCGAGACCGGGTCGTTCATCGCGACCAAGGAACATCGCCGCGCCCCGCCAGATCGACGCCGACCTCAAACAACTCACCTCCAGGGTGAACATCTGCATCGACCAGCACGTCCGCCCCCACCCGCAGAGCCCCCAGACCCGGGAACCCAGCTACGTCGAGATGCTCGTCATCGACGAGGCCGACAGGCTCTCCCCGCTGGCCCTGGAACATCTGCGTGACCGCTTCGACCGACGCCACCTTGGCCTGCTCCTGATCGGCATGCCCGGCATCGACAAGCGCCTGGCCCGCTACCCCCAGCTCTACAGCCGGATCGGTTTCGCCCACCACTACCGCCCCCTCGACGACGAAGAGTTGACCTTCGTATTGACCCGCCACTGGAAGCGCCTGGGCCTGAGCCTGGACCTGACCGACTTCACCGATGCCCAAGCCGTTGCCGCCGTCGGACGCATCACCCGCGGGAACTTCCGACTGATCCACCGGCTCTTCGCCCAGATCCAGAGGGTCATGCGCATCAACGACCTGACCGTCATCACTGACGACGTCATCGAAACCGCACGCAGCACCCTCGTCATAGGCGACACGTAGACCCAAACATCTCACCGATCAGGCCGTGTCCGCCGTCGCGGCTCTTGCTGCAACCCCGCTCTGCCAGCCCGACCGTGCCAAATAGCGCTGAAGAAACTGTGCCACTTACCGCTAAAGGTCACAGGGACGGGAATGGTACGAGTCCAAGCTCCTACCCAAGATCAGCCCGATCGCCCTGTGGGGGCTGCTGTTCACCGTGGTCGTCCTGTTCGCATTGCAGGGCAACACCATTACCTCCGAACCGCTGACGGTGGCCCGGATCGCCCTTCCGCTGCTCTGCTACTTCTTCATCATGTGGTTCCTGGGCTTCGCAACGGGGCGTGCCCTTTCCCTCACCTACCCGCGGACGACGACCATGGCCTTCACCGCAGCCAGCAACGACTTCGAGCTCGCCATCGCCGTGGCGATCGGGGTTTTCGGGGTCACCTCCGGGCAGGCGCTGGCCGGTGTGGTCGGACCGCTGATCGAGGTGCCCGTGCTCCTCGCTCTGGTCTACGTCGCCCTGTGGCTGCGTCGCCGTCTGTCCTGGCCGAACAGAACAGGTCACGCCGCCGCTGAACGACCGTGACTCCTCATCATGTGTAAACGCAACAGGTCTGACCGGTTCGCACAGACGCGAATTGCCAGATGATGGACGGAGGGATCGACATGACAGATGACACCAGCTCGCCGCTCATCGTGGTGGGTGTGGACGGGTCGGTGGGAAGCCGGGAAGCCCTGCAATGGGCGGTTGCTCAGGCCGAACTCAGTGGGGCAGCCGTGCAGGCGGTCATGGCCTGGCGGCTGCCGGAGGCCTACGCGGTCGTGTCGCGGGACTACGAGGCCGATGCCCGCCATGAGCTCCAGACTGCTATCGAGGAGACGCTCGGTCCCGACCAGCGCTCCCGCGTGACCAGTCTGGTGACCCCCGGGCGGCCCGGCCATGTCCTCGTGGACGCGTCCCGCCACGCCCGGTTGCTCGTCGTCGGCAGTCATGGTCACGGAGAACTCATCGGAAAAATTGTCGACTCGGTCAGCGCGCACTGCGTGTACCACGCCGAATGCCCGGTAGTGGTCGTCCGACATCCTGCGTCGTAGTCCGCCGGATCCGGTTGCGGAGGCACATGTGGTGGCGCGCGCTCCGGTCTGTCGGTTCTCGTGCCGCGGTTCAACGATCGCTGACACAACGAGTCGAGCCAACCAGCGAAGTCGGGACCAAGGTCCCTGCCCGGGCGGAATGCCGCCAAAATCATTCAGGTTGAACTGATCAGAGCGCTCCGAGTATCTGTCCGTATCATCTCTCCGGAGGTCCGCCGTGCCCAAGCTCGTGTACGACTTCGCGGAAGGCCACAAGGACCTCAAGGACCTGCTCGGGGGCAAAGGGGCGAACCTCGCGGAGATGACGCGGATGGGCCTTCCGGTGCCGCCTGGGTTCATCATCACGACCGAGGCCTGCAAGGTCTACCTCGCCACCGGCTACCAGCCAGCTGAGATGGAAGCCGAAGTCAGCGAGCATCTCGCCGCGCTCGAGAAAGCCATTGGCAAGACGTTGGGCAATTCCGACAATCCACTGCTGGTTTCGGTGCGCTCCGGTGGGAAGTTCTCGATGCCCGGGATGATGGACACCGTCCTCAACATCGGGCTCAACGACAAGTCAGTCGCGGGCTTCGCGAAGCAGACCAGCAACGAGCGGTTGGCCTTCGACTCCTACCGCCGGCTGATCCAGATGTTCGGCAAGACCGTTCTGGGTGTCGACGGCACGCTGTTCGATGGTGCCTTGCACGCAGCCAAGGAAGCCAAGGGCACCCACGACGACCTCGATCTGGATGCCGTTGACCTGCAAGTGCTGGTGGATGCTTACAAGGAGATCGTGCGCGAGCACACGGGCCGGGAGTTCCCGCAGGAGCCACGAGAGCAGATGGACCTTGCTGTGCGGGCCGTCTTCAACTCCTGGAACGCCGATCGCGCCATTCTCTATCGCCGCCAGGAGCGGATCCCCTCCGACCTGGGCACCGCGGTCAGCATCTGCTCGATGGTCTTCGGCAACGTGTCCTCGGACTCGGGCACCGGGGTGGCGTTCACGCGCGACCCGGCAACCGGAGCCCAGGGGGTCTACGGCGACTACTTGCAGAACGCACAAGGTGAGGACGTCGTCGCCGGGATCCGCAACACGCTGCCGTTGGCCGACCTCGAGGGTCTGGACAAGAAGTCCTACGACGAGCTGATGGCGATCATGAGCCGCCTCGAGGAGCGCTACCACGATCTGTGCGACATCGAGTTCACGATCGAGCGCGGCAGGCTGTGGATGCTGCAGACCCGGGTCGGCAAGCGCACAGCGCAGGCGGCCTTCCGCATCGCGACCCAGCTCATCGACGAGGGCCTGATCGACGAGGGCGAAGCCCTGCAGCGCGTGAGCGGCGCCCAGCTGGCACAGCTGATGTTCCCCCGATTCGAGCACAACGCAATCCGCGAGCTCCTGGCCAAGGGCGTGAACGCCTCTCCGGGTGCGGCAATCGGCAAGGTCGTCTTCGACTCCGACACCGCTGTGGCGTGGGCTCGCTCTGGTGAGAAGGTCATCCTCGTCCGGCGGGAGACCACCCCCGGCGACCTCAACGGCATGATCGCCGCGGAAGGCATCCTGACCAGTCGTGGCGGCAAGACCTCACATGCCGCCGTCGTGGCCCGCGGCATGGGCAAGACCGCTGTGTGTGGCGCTGATGCGCTATCCGTCGACACCAAGGGCCGGCACTTCACGACCACGGACGGGCAGGTCTTTGAAGAGGGCACGGTCATCTCTATCGACGGCACGTCCGGCGAGGTGTTCCTCGGCGAGGTGCCGGTCGTCGTATCGCCGGTGGTCCGCTACTTCGAGGGCACACTGGATCCCAACGCGGCCGACGCCGACGAGATCGTCAAGGCCGTACATCGGGTCATGCGCATTGCCGACCACTCCAGTCGGATGGCCGTTCGCGCCAACGCCGACACCCCGGAGGATGCGGACCGCGCCCGTCGCTTCGGCGCCCAGGGCATCGGCCTGTGCCGGACGGAGCACATGTTCCTGGGCGACCGGCGTTCGATGGTCGAGGCGCTGATCCTGGCCGATAACGATGAGGGTCGGGATAAGGCCCTGGCCGAGCTGCTGCCGCTTCAGCGCGACGACTTCGTCGGGATCTTCGAGGCCATGGACGGGCTTCCGGTGACCATTCGCCTGCTCGACCCGCCACTGCACGAGTTCCTCCCGGACATCACGGATCTGTCGGTGAAAGTGGCCCTGGCTGGTGCTCGCGGCGAGCCAGATGAGGGGGATCTGCGACTGCTCAAGGCCGTGCGCAGGCTGCACGAACAGAACCCGATGCTCGGACTTCGCGGGGTACGTCTCGGCCTGGTGATTCCCGGGTTGTTCGCCATGCAGGCGCGGGCGGTGCTCGAGGCTGCGGTGTTGCGGGTCCAGGCCGGCGGTGAGCCGCGAGCCGAGATTATGGTGCCGCTGGTCGGAGCTGTCCAGGAGCTGGAGAACATCGCGGAGATGATCAAGGTAGTCGC
>DAITND010000177.1:0-5352 GCA_036834825.1 Dermatophilaceae bacterium | reverse complement strand
GTGCAGGTGGTAACCATTCCTCGTGATGTTTTGTTGCCCGCGTCATCCCACGCGGCTGATCTGTTCCCTTACTGTCGCGGACGGGTGAACGATGAGCAACACCTCTGATCCATCACCACGAATCGCCGGGCATCCGGGCAGCCAGGTCAGCCGGCGCGGCTTCCTCGGCGGGACGCTCGCGGTCGCTGCCGCCGGCATCGGCCTAAGCGCATGCGCGTCCCCCGTCGCGGCGGGTTTGATCGGGTCCAAGATCGATCCGGGCACGGTCGACTACTGGAACCTGTTCGGCGGCGGCGACGGCATCCGGATGGAGGCGATGGAGGCTGGTTTCCAGGCGACTCACAGGGACATTGGCCTGCAGTCGGTCACGCTGGCGTGGGGAAATCCCTACTACACCAAACTCTCGTTGGCCACACTCGGCGCCCAGCCACCCAACGTCGCGATCTCACATCTCACCCGAATGAAGACGCTGGTCGCCGCGAACCTGCTGCAGGAGCTTCACCCGGAGGACCTTGCCCGGCACGGCATGAGCGCGGACAAGTTCAACCGGAGGGCCTGGAACACCGGGTTGGTTAACGGACGGATCTACGCGATCCCACTCGACACCCACCCCTTCGTCTGCTTCTACAACACACAGGTGTGCAAGAAGGCGGGGCTGCTCGACGCCCAGGGCAAGCTCAAGCCGATCCAGGGGGAGGCAGCGTTCCTCGACGCCCTCAACCGGGCCAAGCAGGCGAGCGGGCAGTACGGCGCCGTCATAGCCATCACCAACGAAAACGCCACCCCGTGGCGTATCTTCCAGACGCTGTACTCCCAGCTCGGCGGGCAGGTCCTGGCTGACGACGGACGCAGGATCGTCCTCGACGATGCGAAGGCAACGCGCGCCCTGAAGCTCCTTGCCAGTTTGAACACGAAGGGCCTGATTCCCGGGAGCATGGACTACCAGGGGTCAATCGCCCTCTTCGCAGGAGGAAAGGCCGCCTTCTTCTTCCAAGGCGAGTGGGAGATCACGACGTTCCAGACCGCCAAGACGCCCTTCGGGATGGCGCCCTTCCCCAACGTGCTGGGAGGCACGTATGCCGTGCAGGCCGACTCTCATACCCTGGTCCTGCCCAAGAACCCCAAGCAGAACCGCGCCGACCTGGACCGAGCGCTCACCTTCGTGAGGTCGATGCTTGACCAGAGCGGCATTTGGGCCGAGGGCGGTCACGTCCCGGCGTGGCTGCCGTACCGGAACAGCGCCGACTACGCCAAACTCACGCCCCAGTCGAACTACGCGTCCACCGCGGACTTCGCCGTCTACGACCCGCAGGCATGGTACTCCGGCTCCGGATCGGACTTCGAGACAATCGTCGGCGGCACCGTCGGCGCCGTCATCGCCGGGCAGCTCCAGCCGGCTGCTGGGATCGCGCAGATACGCAGCAAACTGCAGGTCCTGGCCCGCACCGACCCGCCCACCTGAGCGCGCAGCCCGCCAGGCTGACCCGTCCTACGACTTGGAGGTCCACCGTGACGACCCAGATAATCGCGCGGCCGGCAGCGACGCCCAGGTCCAAGAAGGTGCTCGATTCTGGCCGGGGCGGCAGACCCGCGCTGGGCTTCCTCGCCCCCTTCGTCATCCTGTACCTGCTCTTCGTCATCGGCCCGGCGCTGTACGGGTTGCTGATGAGCTTCTTCGGCACCAGCCTCGTCCGGCCAGGGCTGGGAACGTTCGCGGGACTGCGCAACTACGCCGAGGCCCTGGGCAGCTCCGACTTTTGGTCCTCGCTGTGGCACACCGTGTGGTTTACCATCCTCACGACGCCGCCGCTCGTAGTGATCGGCTTCGTCTTCGCCCTGCTCGCCGAACGCGTCTCCCACGGCAAGTGGTTCTTCCGACTGGCCTTCTTCGCGCCGTACATCCTGCCCTCGGCGGTGATGGCATTGATCTGGGTGTGGCTCTACACTCCCGATCTCGGGCTGATCAGCGCTGCACTGGCGAAGATCAGCATCACGGCGCCCACTTGGTTGGGTGACCCCAACTGGGCGATGATCTCCATCGCCATCGCCACCATTTGGTGGACGCTCGGATTCAACTTCGTGCTCTACCTCGCCGGCCTTCAAGATATCCCGCGCGAGCTGTACGAGGCGGCTTCGATGGACGGCGCCGGGCGCTTCCAGCAGATCCGGCACATCACGATCCCGCTGCTCGCACGCACCACTACGCTCGTGATCGTGCTTCAGGTCATCGCCTCTCTGAAGGTCTTCGACCAGATGTACATCATGACGGGCGGCGGGCCGAACTTCAGCACGCGACCGGCCCTGCAGTACATCTATGACATCGGCTTCACCGACTATCGCGTGGGTTACGGGGCTGCGGCCTCCACGCTGTTCTTCATCCTTGTGTTAGCTGTGTCCATGGTGTGGTTCGTCATGACACGCCGTCAGGAAAGGCAGGCCTGACCATGGCTAGCGCGACCGCCGACCCGACTACCGTCCGAAGCTCGCGCAAGGGCATCGCAGCAGGTGACCCGCAGCGCAGCAGCAGGGCGTTCAACCGCATCTGCACCGGCGTGCTCATCGCCTTCTCCCTGTTGTGGCTCATGCCGTTGCTTTGGGCGCTAGATACTGCCCTCAAGCCCAACAGCGAGACGGCCGCTCTGCCGGTGACGTGGCTCATCAAGCACCCAACGCTAGACGCCTTCCGGTCGATTCTCGGGCAGGGTGACATCTGGCATTGGTACGCCGCCAGCTTCATTATCTCGGCGCTGACCGTCGTGGTGACGCTGCTCACCGCGAGCATGGCGGCGTTCGCGTTGTCCCAGTTGAGGTTTCGCCGCCGGGGTTTCGCCTTCGGGTTCATCATGGCCGGCATCATGATCCCCGGGCAGGTGCTCATCGTCCCCCTTTTCCGGGAGATGGGAGCGATGCACCTGCTGAACACTTACTGGGCTGTCATCCTGCCCCAGGTGCCGACCGCCATCGCCGTGTTTGTCTTCAAGCAGTTCTTCGACGGGCTGCCGCACGAGCTCGAGGAGTCTGCCAGGATCGACGGTGCCAGCACGTGGCAGATCTACAGGCGCATCGCGATGCCGTTGACCAGGCCGGCGGTGGCGGCCGTCGCCATCTTCACCTTCGTCTGGTCGTGGAACAACCTGCTCTGGCCGCTGCTAGTGCTGAGCAACCCTAAGCTCATGACGATCCCGGTGGGACTGGCCACAGTTCAAGGCAATTTCGGCATCCGCTACGCCGACACGATGGCCGCGTCGCTGCTGGGCGCCTTGCCGCTTATCGTGCTGTTCCTGTTCTTCCAGCGGCAGATCGTCGAAGGCATTGCGGGCACCGGGCTCAAGGGCTGAATGGCCTGACCGTTCGCCTCGACCGAAGCATCTTTTTGACAGGAGGACTGTGCACACGTCATCGCTGACCATCAACCCGAGCTGCGGCTGGCGGAGGTCGACCCACGATCTGCGGCTCCTTCGTGGAGCACAGGGGCCGTTGCGTCTACACCGGCAATTGGCGCTGCCGCTGATTGTGGTTTTCCTGTTCTTCCAGCGCCAGATCATCAGGGGCGCGGCCACCACCGGCCTCACCGGCACCTGAGCCACGCCGCGCTGAGCCCGGCCGCACCGCCCTCAGGCAGCCGCCACCCTGACTACCTCAACCTGATTCTTCACCAATCCCAACATTCCTAGGAGGAATGAGTTCATTGTCCCGTGCACGGATTATCATTGACCGCGACTTCACCATCGGCGGGGTCCCCCGCCGGATCTTCGGCTCCTTCGTGGAACACATGGGCCGCTGCGTCTACACCGGCATCTACGAGCCCGGCCACGCCGAGGCGGACGAAAACGGATTCCGTCAGGACGTGATGAAACTCGTCAAGGAGCTCGGTGCCACAGTGGTCCGCTACCCGGGCGGAAATTTTGTCTCCGGCTACAACTGGGAGGATGGAGTTGGCCCGGTCGAATCCCGGCCGCGCCGCCTGGACGGTGCCTGGCACACCCTGGAAACCAATGCCTTCGGTCTGCACGAGTTTGTGGACTGGTCCAGGCAGTCCGGGGTGGAGATCATGGAAGCCATCAATCTGGGTACCCGCGGCGTGGACGCGGCCCGTGAACTCGTGGAGTACGCCAACCACCCCGGCGGCACCTTCCTTTCGGATCTGCGCAAGAAGAACGGCCACGCGGATCCGTTCAACATCAAACTGTGGTGCCTGGGCAACGAGTTGGATGGACCCTGGCAGATAGGCCACAAGACCGCGGACGAGTACGGCCGGCTGGCGCAAGAAGCCGCTAAGGCAATGCGCTTTGTCGATCCGGACCTGGAGCTGGTGGCCTGCGGCAGCTCCGGGTCCGGCATGACAACCTTCGGCTCGTGGGAGCAGACGGTGCTAGCGCACGCCTACGACGAGGTGGACTACGTCTCGCTGCACGCCTATTACCAGGAGGACGACGGCGATGCCGCCAGCTTCCTCGCCAGTGCGGTGGACATGGATTACTTCATCGACTCTGTGGTGGCGACCGCCGATGCCGTGCGGGCCAAGGGCAAGCACAAGAAGCACATCAACCTCTCATTTGACGAATGGAACGTCTGGTATCAGCGCCGCCTGGATTCGGAGGACCAGCCGGACCAGGTCTCCAAGGCGGGCTGGCGCGAGCACCCACGGGTGATCGAGGACGCATACAACGTGACGGACGCCGTCGTCGTCGGTACGCTGCTTAACTCGCTGCTTCGCCACGGTGACCGGGTCAAGATCGCCAACCAGGCGCAGCTAGTTAATGTCATAGCCCCGATCATGAGCGAGGAGAACGGACCGGCCTGGCGCCAGACCATCTTCTACCCGTTTGCCCGGATGGCGGAACTGGCCAAGGGACAGATCCTGCACACGAAGGTGGAATCGGACCGTTACGAGAACGCCCGCTTCGGTGACACGGACCTGGTGGATGTCAGCTCCACCTGGGATGAGGAGAACGGCAAGGTCGCGTTCTTCCTGGCCAACCGCGGACTGGAGGAAGCGGCGAATGTTGAAGTGCTACTGCGCGGCTTCGACAATGCACGCGTAACCCGCGCCGAAGTCCTGCAGATCCCGGAGGGACACAGCCGGTTTACCACCAATAACCTGCAAATCGGCGAGCACGTGGGCCTGATCACGCTGAAGGATGTGAAGGCTGCCGGCCATGAGCTCAAGTTCACCTTGCCGGCATTGTCCTGGGCGGTGGTGGAAATCAGAGCCGCCAAGAGCTAACGCAAAGCCTCCGCCGACGGCGGGCGCGGCCACGCGCGGGCGGCCCACCGCCCGCGCGAAGCCCTACTCGCCGACCTACTGGCCTGGGAACGCGAACAGGGCCTGAACGGTCACGCCCGGCCGGC